>JALOQF010000294.1 GCA_025459425.1 Myxococcaceae bacterium
CGGCGCCACCGCGGGCGGGCTCCTCAACGCCGCCATCGGCGTCATCGGCATGGCCGTGCCCATTCTCGTGCTGGTGGCCCTCGTCATCTACGACCGCATCCTCGGGGTGTCGGAGGAAGACCTGGCCGAGAACTTCAACCCGAAGTTCGACGAGAAGGCCGTGGTGCAGAACGCCGCCGCCGACGCGAAGGCCTGAGCGCCTGGTTCAGGCCGCGCGCGGCACCTTGAGCGGCGCCTCGCTCGGCACGGCCTGAATGACGACGTCCATGCCCGAGGCGCCGAGCGCGTCGAGCTGCGCGGCCTCGTCGGCGGTGAGGAACACCGAGCGGCTCACGGCGTGACGCCCCGGGCCGGCGTGCACGTTGCCCACGGTGAGGCGCCCATCGGGCAGCCCGTGCTGGCGCGCGCGCACCGCGCCAGAGACGTCTCGAAACAGAATGAGCGTAGGCACCGCGTCGGCCGACAGCGCCCGCGCGTCGAGCGCGTCGATGGCCACGTGCACCACCTCAACCGACTCGGGCACCGCCAGGCCCATCGCTGCCTGGGCCATCAGGTCGTGCGCCGTGGCGTCATCGGCCACCACGAGGCGCCGCACCCGCAAGTGGGGCAGCCAGGCCTCGATGACCTGCCCATGAATCAACCGGTTGTCGATGCGGCTGAGGACAATCACGACGACACCCCGAGCAGCCAGCCCCCACCAAGGCGAACCCTTACGTTCGTGAAGACCCCGCTGCCACGGGAAAAGTTCACACGCAGCGGCTGTCGGTCCGGGGAGGTGGGCCGGTCAGGCCGCGGGAGCGCGCGCGCGCAAGGCGTCGGACGCGCAGGTGATGTGCTTCTGGCCGTACTGGGCCAGCTGGTGGGCCAGGTCGACCAGCGACACCTGCCCGCGCAGCGAGTTGGCCTTGAGCAACATCGGCAGGTTCACGCCGGTCAGCACCTCGATGCGCACCTGCTGGCACAACGAGAGGCTCTGCGTGCAGGGCGAGCCGCCGATGAGGTCGGCGAAGACGAGCACGCCTTCACCGTCATCGACCGACTTCACCGCTGATTTCAGCTGGGCGCGAATCTCGTCGGGGCTCGAGTGCGGCTCGACGGACAGGGTGGCGACGCGGGGCAGGTCTCCGACGATTTGCCGCGCCGTGGCGACGAGCTCGTCGGCGAGACGACCATGCGATGCGACCACCAAGCCGACCATGACTGCTCCGCTGGTTCTCTCGTGGTTCGACCGCCCACGAGCTGTACGCCACCCGCCGCCCGACTGGTGGAGCCAGTATCGCTCCGTTTTCCCGAAAGCAACAGCCTGCGCCCGTTTGGTCAGCTCATCGAAATCAGTACTGGCAGGCGCTGTGCGCCGACGAGGGCTGCGGTGACACCGTGAGTGGCGTGCCGGTGCAGGGCTCGACGGCGTTGATGCGAATGCGCCCCAGCCCGCCGCCGCCACCGCCACCGCCACCGCCTTCACTCCCACCGTTGCTGCCGGGGTTCGCGCCGTCGACGCGCCCAGCACCCCGGCCTCCGTTGCCGCCGCCGCCAGCCGGGGCCGTCGCGCCCGGGGCGGGGTTGATGCTCGCGGGGAGTCCGGCGGTCCCGTTCGTCCCCACGCCGTTGCCTGCCTCTCCGCTGCCGCCGCCGCCTCCGTTTGCCGTCAACCGGCCCGTGACGACGACGCGGCGGGCCTCGAGGAGAATGGCGCCTCCGCTGCCGCCGCCGCCCCCGCCGGGCCCTTCGACGGCCTCGGCGTCGGCGTTGCCTCCACGGCCGCCCCAGCCCGACGAGGTGATGCGCCCACGCACGCGGAGCTCGCCCGTCGCCGAAAGCTGCACCGCGCCGCCCGCGCGCCCGCCGAGCCCCGGCCCCTGGAGGCCGCCTCCATTGCCACCCGCGCACCCGCCGCGCAGCGGCACGAGGGTGTCGTTGCCCGAAGTGGTGCCGGCTGCCCCGCCCATCAAGGCCGAGGTCTCTCCGTTGCCACCACGAGCGCCGGCCGTGCCGAAGCCGCCGCCGCCGCCGCCACCCCGAGGGTTCGACGCGTTGGTGCCGCCATCGGCACCGATGCCCGTGCCGCACTGCTGGGCGTCGTTTCCACCCGGTCCGGAGTTGGTGATGGCCGACGGTGACACGTCGAGCGCCCCGCCGATGTCGACGTCGCCCAGCACCGCGAAGATGACGGGGTGTGACGAGCCGACGAACGAGAGGCTGCCCGCGTCGGCGATGCGCAAGGCGGGGGTCGAGATGAGAATCGCCTCCATGCCCCCATCTTGAGCGATGCGTTGCTGCGACGGCACGGGGACACCGCAGCTCGTCGTCACCGAGATGACGCCAGGCGGAGTGATGGTGAAGGTCGTCGGGCAGGTGATGGCCAGCACCGGGCCCGCGTCGGCGGGGACGAGGGCGGGGTCGAAGTTCGAGGGCACGAAGGGAAAGCGCTCGCACGAGCCCGTCGCCGAGCAGAAGCCCCCGGGGCACGCCGTCCCTGCGTCGACGAGGCGGAACGCACAGCCTCCATCGGCGAGGCAGCGCTCGGCCGTGGCCAGCTGACAGGGCCCGGGCTGGCAGACCACCGGCGCGCCGGCCTGGCAGGTGCCTCCCTGGCAGACGTCTCCCACGGTGCAGGCGTCCTGGTCGGAGCACGTCGTCCCGTCGGGCAGCGCGTCGAAGCGGCAGCCGCCGTCGGACTCGACGCACGTGCCCATCGTGCTGCGGCAGGCGTTGGCCGTCTGCGCGCACACCACGGGCGTGCCGACGCAGCCTCCGTCGAGGTCGCAGGCGTCATTGACGGTACACAGCCGCCCGTCGGTGCAGGGCGTCGAGGGCGAGGGCTGGTACCGGCAGGTCCCTTGCGGCTCGAGGCACGAGCCCATTGGCATGAAGCAGACGCTCGGCGGTGAGCTGCAGGTGACGGCGGTGCCAGCGGTGCAGGCGAACCCCATGCACACGTTGTTGGTGGTGCACGCCAGCTGGTCGGAGCACGCGCGGTTCGCGCAGTCCAGGTCGAGGCAGTCGGCCAACAGGTCGCCGTCGTTGTCCATGGTGTCGTCGCACACCGTCTCCATCGGCTGGACGCAGACGGGGCCCATGCAGATGCCGGTGGGCGTGGTGGCGCACACCTGGCTCGCGCAGCTCGGGTCGGCGCAGTCGGAGCCGCCGTCGAGGTTGTCGTCGACACCGTTCTGGCAGTTCGTCTCGACGCACAGGCTGGCCTGGCAGCGAGCGCCGCCGTCGAGCCGGCCACAGGGCTGGTTGAGGCACGAAGGGTCGGCGCAGTCGACGAGGCCGTCGCAGCTCTCGTCGATGCCGCCGGTGCACACCTCGGGTTTGCCGGGCGTCCGACGCGCGTCGGTGTCGTCACAGTCCACCCCGGCGGGAGCGCCGTCTCCGTCTGCGTCGACGCCCGCGTCGGGCCCGGAGCCGCCGTCGGGCAGAACGCCACCGTCGGGCAGAACGCCGCCGTCGGGCAGAACGCCACCGTCGGGCAGAACGCCACCGTCGGGCAGAACGCCGCCGTCGGGCAGGACGCCGCCGTCGGGAAGGACCCCGCCATCGGGCAGGACGCCGCCATCGGGAAGGACGCCGCCATCGGGCACGACACCGGCATCCGGCAGCACGCCACCGTCGCCCGCTTGTCGCTCGAGGCGCAGCACTTCTTGCGTCAGCTCGCCGGGCACGAAACGGAAGGTGCCGGAGGCCAGTTCGGGCGGGCTGGTCGCCTCGCACGAGGGCCCGGTGCCGCCGATGACGAAGATGGTGACCTCGTCTCCTTCGTCGTCCTGCGGAATGCCGACGAGCACGCGGCCCTCTCGAAACGTCGCGGTTCCACCTTCCCGGGTGCCGCCGCGGCCCCGAATGTTGAGGCGAATGCACGTCGAGGTCGCGCTCCCGCGCTCCACGGTGAGACGAATGGCGCTCTCGAGCACGGTCGGAGGAGAACAGGCGGCCAGCGCGACCATCACGGCCAGGCCCCACCAGGAAAGGCGTCGCATGTGACGGAGTCTCGTCGAATCGCCGGGTCGAGACGAGGGCCTGTGCGCGGTCGGTCCCATGGGTGAGCCAGAAGCCCGACGGCCGAGCTCCACTTCGACCATGACGGCGGCGGAGACTTCGTCGTCCTCACGAGCCACCGAACCGACTCGCGCGAGATCAGGTGCCCGGCTGCCGTCGTCGCGCTGGAAACACGGTGGACAGCGAAGAACGTGTGCGAGACGGTGTGCGCATGCTCCGACCCGTTCACTTCTTCTCCGAGGGCCATCGACTGGCCGCGCACCTGCGCCTCCCCGAGGGGCTTGCGCCCGGAGAGAAGCGGCCCGCCGTCATCTGCTGTCAGGGCTTCAGCCTGGTGAAGGAAGTCTGGCTGCCGCGGCACGCCGAGGCGCTCAACCGCGCGGGCTACGTCACCCTGCACCTCGACTACCGCACCTTCGGCGAGAGCGAAGGCCAGCCCCGGTGCCGGCTCGTGCCGCGCATGCAGGTGGAAGACGTTCGCAACGCGCTCACCTTTCTCGAGACGGTGCCCGAGGTCGACGCGTCGAAGCTGGGGCTGTTCGGCATCTCGCTTGGCGGCAGCGTCGTCTCGCGTGCAGCCGGAGAAGACGAGCGCGTGAAGGCCGTGGTGGCCGTGGCGTGCCCGTCGGACCTCGAGCGCGTGTGGAGCGCCTTCCCCGACTTCGCGAAGTTCCGCGCCAAGGTGCACGCCGCCCGCCAGAAATACGTGTCGACCGGTGAGGTGTCGTACGTGGCGGTGCCGCGCATCCTCGGGTCGGACCCTGAGACGTGCGCGCTCCTGGTGGCTGATCAACCGAACTTTCCGACGTGGCGGCTCGAGATCACCTTCGAGTCCTTGTTCGACCTCTTCGAGTTCAAGCCCGACGAGGTGGCCGCGACGATTCGCGGAGCCGCGCTGTTCCTCTACCCGGGCGACGACGCGATGATTGGCCGCACCGAGATGATGAGCCTGTACGCGAAGGCGAAGGCACCGAAGAAGCTCGTCGTGATGGAAGGCGTGAAGCACCACGAGGTCTACAAGGAGCAGAAGGGCTTCGACGCGGTGATGGGCCCGACGCTCGAGTGGCTGGGCGCGCACCTGCGGTGAAGGCGCGCTCCCGGGCCGCACCGGCTCGGGGCCCTGGTCGTACTCGTCACCCGCAGAGAGGGTCGGCCCAGCGACTGGGCTCCGGCGCGCGCCTGGCCTCGTCACCACGTCGAGGCCGAGCACCTCGCGACGGCCCTCCTCTTTCACGCCGACAGGCACCGCCAGGAATCAGAACCGCTCTCCCCGTGCGCGCACTCGACCTGGGGTCGTCTCGCGGGTCGACCAGGCGCCTCCACGATGCGGCGCAGGCGTCGACGCGGGGCCGAAGGTCAGAACGTCGCGAGCGTGAGGCTCGCCTCGGGGGCGGGCGGCGCCTCGGCCAGGCGGCGCCACTCGACGACGAGTGGAACGGCCGCTCCGAAGAGCGCGCCACCGATGAGCAGCGAGAGGGAGCCCGCCAGCGGCACCAGCGGGAGCGCCAGCGTGATGATGATGGCGAGCGCGGTGGCGATGCCCGCCGCGGCGAAGGCCCAGCCGATGGAGCGTCGGAAGAGCCGCCCGAAGTTCTCAGAGAAGAGCGCCGCGCCGACGGCGGTGCCGAGCCCCAGGCCGAGAAAGCCCGTCACCGCGCCCACCAGCAGGCCGATGAGCGTCCCGATGACGAGGCCGCTCGCGCTCACGCCAGCGATGAGGACGCCCAGAATGCCGCCCCCCAGCAGCCCAAGGAAGCCGAAGACCCCGGAGCTCACGGCGCCGATGACGGGCGCGAGCAGCGCGCGGCCCAGCAGCTGGGTTGGCGTCGACGGGGTGGAGTCGTCGTCGAGCAGGCGCGCCGAGCGGGTTCCGAAGCCCGTCGAAGGGGGCGGTGGCGGTGGCTGTGGCTCCGTGGCCGCCGAGTCCACCATGGGCGGAGGTGGGAGCGGCGTCGGGTCGGCTGGAGGCGTCTGGGCAAGGGCGAGGACGAGCGCGAGACCAAGCATCGGGTGAGCATTTCACGAGTCGGGCCTGGCCGGGGCACCCGCAGCGTGGCGACACGCCCTCCTCAGGCTGGGGACGTCAGGTGCACCGCGTGAAAGTCATGCCGCTCGTCCCGGAGAACCAACACCTCGCGCCCCCGCACCGTGCTTCCACAATGGTCATTCGACACCGGCATCAGGGTCCGGTCTCCACCCCACACCTGCAGGCAGTCCGTTGGCTGCGAGCTCCGCGAGCACCGGCGCGAGCACGCCCCAACGGGCTTCTCCGATCGCTGTCACCTTCGAGCGGACACAGCCCTGGCTCCTGGCGACCAGCTCAGCGACTTTCGCCAGCAGCTGGTCCGCGGGAACGGGCTCGCACGGTGCTGCTTCGTCGTCTTCAGCTGCGGCCACAGCCGGTTCGGGGCGAGGCCGATTCTGGGCGGGGCGAGGCCGGTTCTGCGCGGGACGAGGCCCGTGCTCCACGGGAAATCGCAGGCCGAGGTCAGGGAGCACCAGCCCTGCGTCACCGATCAGCCGCGCCAGCATCCCGCGAGGAGCGCCCGACGACCTGGGCGGAAGGAGACAGGGGAACCCGGTCATGCCCCTGGCCGGCCGCGCACACCAGCCGCGACTCGAGAGCTCCAGCTCGGGCATGACACAGGCGGGCAACGATTCCTCTCCGTGCGCACAGAGTTCGGGCTCGAGGAAGCCCGGCCCGCGCAGCTCGACCTCGACCTCGACCAGGCCCGCGTCGCCCCTCAGTGCCACCGTGCGCGTGTTGACGAACTTGGCGCGCAAGACATCGCCCTGGGCGAGCAAGACCTGCTTCACCGTCACGTCAGGCGCCGCTGCGAGGCTGCCGATGAGGTCACGCTGCCACGTCGCGCCGCGGGGAGGCTGTGAAGCCCACTCCTCGGGGGGCACTCCTGGCAACACCTCCCCCAGGGCCCGGAGCTCGTCGCTGACGTCATGCACGACCCGCGGCCCGAAGCCTCGGCGCTGCGCGCGCCAACGCTGCTGCGCCACAGTGGGGATGCCGTCGAGGAGCGCTGTGTCGTCGATGACGATGCCCCGGTCGTTTACCCAGAGCAGCACGTTCGCGATCGCTGGTGGCAGCGGCTGGCTGGTGAACGGCAGGGGGCTCATCGCGCGGAGCCTGGCTGACGCCGCGCGTGCCTCGGTCAATGCACGTTCGAGCTGCTGCGCGTCAGACAGCACGGGTGGTGGCACGGGTGAGCTGCGTTGACAGGCCACCAACGCGAGACAGACCAGCAGAAAGTGAGGCGCGCGAGACATCAAGGCTTGGCTCGCAGCTGAGCATGTGCCGAACCACGGTGCTCGGCGCCTGAATACCGTGTCGTTGTGCTGTCCAGGCTCGCGATGACGGAAGCCGGGGCCCGCTCCCTCTGCTTCCAAGCGCTGAGGCATCACGGAAGGCCTGTCGACTTCAGGGTTGATTCTTCGCCCAGAGCAGGAACCCCCCGTAGCCTTCGGTTCCGAGCCCGACCGTGCGCGAGTACCGGCGGTACATGTCTGCGACTTCGGGCGTCACTGTTCCGGCTACCTTCTCGTCGACCCAGATGAGCGCGCCCACTCTGGGAGGCGCGTAGTGCTCGGCACTGCCCTGCGGCAATGAGCCGGACTGCTTGACTGAGACGCCGTAGATTCCGTCGCTCTGGCCCATCAGTTCGCGGCCGACGAGGTTCAGCACGTCCTGAGGTGTTTTCACTGGCCATGGGTCGCTGACCTTGTCGTTGTTCACCATGAACACCTCCTTGGCTCCGGGCGCGACCACCGCCGTGATGACATGTCCCTGGCGTGTCGCGTACAGCACGTTGAACCGCGGTTCATCCCGCTGGTCCCTCAAGCCCCCGAGGATGTGCTCGGTGAGGTACGAAAAGCCTTCGCAGTCGATGATGACGCGCCCCGCGCCGTCGGAGATCTGCCCGGCCAGGAGCTCACTCACCCGCCGCCCACGCTCGTCTTGAGGAATGGCCCGCGTCCACTCGACGTCGTCGCCCGAGTGCTTGAAGAAGCCTTGGAGATAGCCTTGGTACTCCTGCGCGACCTGAGTGCCTGGCCTGAATCAGCGCCCCGCGTCCCCGATGCGTCGTGCCTCGAGACGGCGCTGCTCGCGCTGGGAGCACCGAATCGTTCGGGCCCGAACGCCGGCTTCAGGCGAGAGGGTGCTCCGCTGTGGGTCGTCTGTGTCTCGGACCGGGCTGATGCGACCACCCGCTCCGCAGCCGACCTTCGCGCTGCCCTGGGGCCGCAGGTGATGGTCTTGAGCTGGGGTGATGCGAGCGGCGTTCTGGCCGACGTCGTCCGGGACACGTATGGCGTGGCAGTGCCGTTGTCGGAGTCTCCCTTCGAGCAGTTCGGCAGCATCGGTTCCCCGCCACGCAAGACGTTCTACTTGAGCGGCACCCCGCAGCCGGGCGAGCCGATGTTGGTGCTGAGCGAAGGCACGATTCTCGAGCCGGTCGACGCCGCTGGCCGACGGGTCTGGCGCTACGACCCGAGCCTCAACGCGGTGGTGTTCGACGACTGGCGCTTCGGGTCCATCCAGATTCGCTACCGCACCTGTCCGTGACGGTATCGGGGCAGCGGCGCGCTTCATCTGCTGGCGCTGCGTGCTCCACGCACCACCTTCGCCCCAACCCGTCGGGCTGACCTCGGGCGCCTTCTTCAGCGGCACGTGTTGGCGGCGAGCCCGGCCGGAGGGACCTCTGGTGGTCCACGGGCCTTCACGGCACCAGGCGCGGCGGGCCGTACACGCCTTCACGGGTGAGGGTGAGGCCTCCCTCGATGGGCCCACCCTCGAGCGCGGCGGCGA
>JALOQF010000295.1 GCA_025459425.1 Myxococcaceae bacterium
GTGCCGATGCAGATGGCCACGCGGTCGTTGTCGTCACCGTTCGGGTCGCAGTCGGCGTCGCGGCGGCACTCACGCGAGCAGTAGCCACCGACGAAGCTGGTGAACTGGGGCCCACCGTCGCGGCCCGGAGCGATACCACCATCGGGGAACTGACGGGCCTCAGGAACGCAGAAGCCACCAGCACCGGGAGCGTTGGGCGTCGGGGCGCGGCACGCGGCGCTGTTCGCGCAGGGGTTCCCAACGACGCCACCGACGTCGAGCTGGAAGTCCATGCTCGCGAACTCGGACGGCAGGCAGACGCCGCGCGGCATCGCCATGGAGCCGATGTTGATGCAGGACCACCCGGTGCGGCAGTTGGCGGGCATGGTGCAGTTGGCGAAACACGAGGTGTTCTCTTCGCCGAAGATGCCGGTGAGCGCGAGGCAGGTGCTGTCCATCGGGCAGTCGTCCGTGCCCTGCGAGCCGCAGTTCTCGACGGTGCAGTGACCGCCCGGGTAGCTGAAGTTGCCGGCGACGCTCGTGCCGCGCTTGCAGACCGCCATCGTGCCGAGCGAGGCCTGGCACTCGCTGTCCTGCATGCACTGGTCGCCGACCTTCTTCGGGGGCGCGATGCAGGCGCCGTTGTCACAGACCGGAGTCGCGGTGCCGACGCACGAGCGGCACATGTCGCCGTTCGAGCCGCAGATGTTGTTGTTCTGCCGGTTGGTGTTGCGCGGCTGGCAGGTGCCGTTCGCGAGCCGGCAGCCGTCGCAGGTGGTTCCACCACCGGCCGTCCCACCGCCCGTGCCGCCGCCAGCCGTCCCGCCGCCCGCCGCGCCCGTTGCGCAGGTGAACGTCGTCGCGTCGCAGGTGGTGTTGGAGGCCGCGCAGTTGACGCAGGCGTTGCCCGAGGTGCCGCAGGTGCTGTTGAGGGCGTTGTCAGGGCGCTTCACGCACATGGTGCCCTGGCAGCAACCGTCGCAGTTCGCCGTGCTGCATGTCTGCATGCCGCACGAAGGAGTGATGGCCGCAAGGAAGCCGAGCGCGGCTCCAAGGGCGAGGGCTTGCATCTTCATGAATACGGCTCCTGCTTTCTGCGTGGTGTCGCCCTCCGGGCCAGGCGACGCGGTGAAATGTGGTGAAAGGTGACTCTCGGGAGGGCGCGGCTCAAAACAGAAGGCCGGGCGCTTCGTCAAGTGCTGACTCGAAGCGACCGGCCCGTTTCTTCGCCCCGTCTGAATGCAGCATGTCAAACGGTGCCGACACCCTAGGCTGGATCAGAACGGAATGTCATCTCCGCCCGGACCCGAGGGAGGCGGACCGCCCATGTCGTCTGGAGGCGCGCCGCCGAAGTCGTCACGTCGGCCACCGCCGCCCATGCCGCCGCCGCCCATCTGACCGCCGTCAGCGCGGCCGGGGCCTCCGCCGAGGAACTGGACCGTCTGGGCGACCACCTCGGTGGTGTAGTTCTTCTTGCCTTCCTTGTCGGTCCACTCGCGCGTCTGGAGGCGGCCCTCGACGTAACACTGGCGCCCCTTCTTGAGGTACTCGCCGCAGAGCTCGGCCAGCTTCCCCCACACCACGATGCGGTGCCACTCGGTGCGCTCCTGCTTCTGGCCGCTCTTGTCCGTCCAGGACTCGTTGGTGGCGATGTTGAAGTTCGCGACCGCCGCGCCCGAAGGGGTGAAGCGCACCTCGGGGTCCTTGCCGAGGTTGCCGATGAGGATGACCTTGTTCACGCCGCCTGCCATGTGTGACCTGCCTTTCGTCTCGAGAACCAGCCCATCACGGGCCGGCGACGAACGGCTGTAGCACGCAGGGCTGACATTGGATCAACGGCGCCGTGCAAGCGCCTGCGATCGTTCGCAAAACGGCCTTCAGCCGCCGGGCTGCACCGCAGGGAAGGGCGTGGGCGCGGGTGGCGTCGGCGCCTCGACGGTGGGCACGGGCTTCGGGGACTTCGCCTCGGCGATGCGCTGGCTCAGGAGCACCTCGAGGCTCCTGGCGAACGAAGCGAGCTGCGGGTCGATGCTGCCCTGAGCGGACTTGAGCGTCTCCCACAGCGGCGCGTCGGCCTGGTTCTGCCGCACGAGCCCAGGCACCAGGGCGTCGAGGGCGGCGACGCGGTCAGCCTCGGGGCAGGTGCGCAGCGCCGAGAGCAACTCCATGGGCGCGTCGTGGGCGACGACGGCGAGCTGCTCGGCGAGGTACGCGCTGGCCAGCTCGTCGGCGGCCGAGAAGCGCACGAACTCGAACAGGCGCGTGACGGCCTCGAGCTGGCCCGAGGCAGCGAGCTCGACGAGGCTGGGCAGCACCGGGGTGTCGAGCTGCGCGCGCTTCGCGGCGTCGCGGAGGCGGCCGAACACGTCGTCCGAGGCGAGCGCGCTGTCGAGGAAGATGCGCACGTGGGCGGGCTCCTTCGGGTCCGAGAGGATGAGGGCGTCGGCGATGACGGCGCGCACGGCCGGGTCGCGCTCGCTGCGCCACGCGGTGCGCAGGAACGAGGCGTTGCGGCGGTCGCCCTTCTGTCCCATCGCGACGTACGTCTTGAGCCGCGCGTCGAGTTCGGCGGGCGAGGCCACCACGGTGGCCGGTTTCATGAGCGAGGCCACCGCAGCCGAGGGGCCCTGAGACGAGCCGACGGCGGCCACCGCGGCGCCCAGCGCGTCGATGTGCTGCACCACGCCCGAGGCGCGGCCGGGGAAGTCGTTCACCATGATGGAGAAGACGAAGCGCTCTCCGCCCACGGCCTGCACGTAGCCGGACAGCGCCGAGACGTTCTCGAGGGTGCCGGTCTTCGCGCGCAGCCGGCCGACGGCGTCGGAGCCCTCGAAGCGGTACTTGAGCGTGCCGTCCTTCGCGGCGATGGCGAGCGCCGAGAGGTACTCGGGCGCGATGGGGAAGCGGTTCACCATGTGCACGAGCAGCTGGTTCGTCTGTGAGGCCGAGAAGCGGTTCGAGTCGTTGAGGCCCGAGCCGTTCTTCATCACATAGGTGCCGCGGGGCACGCCGACGTCTCGCGCGAGGAAGTCTTCGACGGCCTCGACGCCCTTCACGTGGCTGCCGGGCGTGCCCTTCACCTCGGCGCCGATGGTCTTGATGAGCTGCTCGGCGACGAAGTTGCTCGAGTTCTTGTTGAGCCGCTTGAGCACGATGTCGAGCGTGTCGCTGAAGCCCGCGGCGAGCAGCTTCGCGTTGGACGGCACGGCGCCGGTGCGAATGCGGCCCTTCACCTTCACCCCGCGCGCCTGGAGCATCTGTTTCAGGGTGAAGCCGAAGTAGAGCGCTGGCTGGTCGACCTTCTTCCACTGGCTCCACACGCCCTTCTCGAAGGGCACCACGCCCTTCACCTCGAGCTTCTGGCGCACCTTGTCCTTGTCGATGGCGCTCGAGACGGTGAACCGGCGCTGGGTCTTCGTGCCGGTGGAGAGCTCGCTCTCGACGACGAAGAAGTCGCTGGGGGGTTCGACGTAGGCCTTGTCACCGCTCTCCTGGTCGAAGCCCGGAGCGACCTTCTCGCCGTCGAAGTAGGTGTCGTCGAGCACGATGCCGTCGGAGACCTCCTTGAGGCCCGCGTGCACGAGATCAGCGACGAGGCCGTACAACTTCTCGGTGGTGATGGTGGGGTCGCCGCGGCCGCGCACGTAGAGCACCTTCGCCTTGCCCTCCTTGAGCTCGGCGTCGGTGAGGAAGTCGGTCTCGAAGCGGAAGTCGGGGCCGAGGGTGGCGAGGGCGGCCGCGGCGGTGAAGAGCTTCACGTTCGAGGCGGGGTTGAGCAGCTCGTCGCCGTCGCGCGAGAAGACGATGGTGCCGTCGTCGAGGCTGCGCACCTGGACCGTCACCCGCGCGCCCTTGAGCGTCGAGGTCTCGATGACCGAGGTGAGCGCCTTCTTGAGGGCCTCGCGCTCGGCCACCCGCGACGGGTCGGGCGCGGCCCTGGCCGACACCGCCCACCCCAACACCACCACCGCCCCCAGAAAGCTGATCGTCCTCACGATGACCTCAGTAAACTCCGAAGTGGCCCCTGGCCGGAAGTTCGTGACGCCGATTCCACTCGCCCAAACAAGGGGGTAGCGCATGTCGGAGCACTTCACCGTCTCGAAGGTCATGCCCGCGCCAGCGCGGCGCGTCTACGAGGCCTGGCTCGACCCCGAGGAGCACGCGCTGATGACGGGCGCCTCCACCTCGGCGGGTGATGCTGGCGCCTACACCGCGTGGGACGGGTACATCGAAGGGCGCACCACGACGGCCGAGCCGTACACGCGCATCGTGCAGACGTGGCGGGCCACGGATTTCCCCGACGGGCACCCGCCGAGCACGCTCACCATCGAGCTGACCGAGGTCGAGGGCGGCACCGAGGTGAGGCTGCGCCACGAGGGCCTCCCTCCGGGCATGGCGGGCACGTACGAGAAGGGCTGGCACGAGTACTACTTCGAGCCAATGACGAAGTACTTCGCGAGCCCCCGGGAGCAGCTGCGGGAAGGAGTCGAGGCGCTCGAAGAGGCCGCCGAGAAGGCCGGGGAAGCGCTCGAGGACGCCGCCGAGAAGGCCACCGAGGCGCTCGAGCGGGCCGGACGCGAGGTGACGAAGGCGCTCGAGTCGGCACGCAGGCAGGCCCGCCAGCAGGCCGTGAAGGCCGTCACGAAGACCAGGAAGGTGGGCCGGAAGGTGCGGAAGCAGGCGAAGGACCTCGGCAAGAAGGTGCGCTCGCTCGTCAAAGGCAAGAAGACGGCCAGCGCGAAGAAGACGGGGCCGAAGAAGTCTGCCGCGAAGAAGGTGCAGGCCAGGAAGCCCTCGCCAAGGAAGAAGGCGCCATCGTCGAAGCGGCCTGCGCGTACGCGCTCAGCGCCCAAACGCCGAGGCTCGTAAAGCGCCTGGCGGCCATCACGTCGCGTGCTGCTGCGTCGGGCCTCGAGCTCGACACGAAGCAACCGCGCGGGACTGGCTCGTTGGCGGAGCGGCGTCGACCGGCGCGGTCAACTGGCCACGGATCGATCAATGCGTGTGGGCGCGTGGACCCGGTCAGCGGTGCCGTTCGAGGCTCAGAACCCCGTCACGCTGCATGCGACGCCTCAGGGCGTCCCTCGCTGGGAAACGAGAGGGACGCGTTCGCAGGCCGAGTGAACCGCCGAGCAGCCGATGGGAGCGAAGCTGCAAATGTGGGCTTCGAGGTGAACGCACCTCCACACGACGTCGTGTTCGCGGCCTGCGGGCGCTGCTGAAGCGGCCCTGCCTGCTGTGGTGGTAGCGGCGTGCGCCGCACGCCGTCGCGCAGGCCTGCTCTCGCTGCAGGGCGAGCCGCACGAAGGCACGCTGGGCGTGTACGATCGACTCCTCGAGCGCGGTGGCGCGGCGCCGACGCAGGAGCGGCAGCCACGAGTGAGGCCTCGGCGCTTCAGCAGCCAGCGTGAGCGCCCGGGCCGAGAGCGACGACGCGGGGTGCAGCCAGCTCGAGGGCGTCAGCACCACGGTGCCGTCGAGCGTCGCTCCACCTTCGGCGTGAGGAAGCGGTCCGACAGGTCGAGCTCGGCGCGCAGGAGTCGCACGTGCGGCCCGTCGAGCGCCGGCGCCACGCCGTAGAGAATCGCCCGTCACGGTCGCGGCCCAGTCCATCGCGGGTGGCGACGACCCCCGCCGGCCACTCGAGTGGAACGACGAGCTGAATCGATTCAGTCTGCTGTTCCACTCGGTCGTGGGCGTCGACGGTCGAGGTCCGCACGGTTCACGCGCGGTGTGGTCGAAGTCGGCGCCTGGCTGCGGGCGAGGTCGACGCTGAGGGTCCACGGGCCGTGAACGACTCGGAGCGAGAAGCCTCTGGGAAGCGAAGGCGTCGTCGTCGCGCTCCGAAGCCTCGGGGCACTCGGTGACGTCGAATCGCCAGACGAGCGCGAGCCACTTTTCACCACCGAGCGGAGGACCCAGCCGTTTTCCAGCGTGTCCACTTGTTGACGGAAACCGTCAACAAATTGACGTCAACTTGTTGACCAAAACCGTCAACAGGTGGACACGGCCCGGGAGCCGCGCCCCGCCCCGTCGGTCTGATTTCTCTTCGTCGTCGACGTGGCCACCGCGCTCGAGCGAGTCGACGAGTGGGTCCGCCGGAGAACACCGACCTACGGCCCGACCGGCGCGGATCCACGCCCGGGCTCAGTCAGTGCCGTGCGACGTCGGCGTACGTCCGGAGCCCATCGGCTTCGATGTGATGGGACTCGAGCCGAGGCGACTTCTTCGTCACCAGGTGCCCCGAGGCTTCGGAGCGCGACTCCCGCCCCCATCGCCTTCCAGGCCTCGCCGCGGTCGGGACTGGCTCAGCGGACCTTCGCCCACCGGAGCCGGTCTTCGCTCCAGAGCCGATCCATCGGCCGAGCACCCTCTGCGACGCTTGTATCCGCACCGGCGTCGACGAGACGGATGGCCTGCTCAGGGGATCCTGGACACGAGATCTCGCCGAGACTGATCAGACGCCCCCGAGTGACGTGGATCCGCGCCCTCAGCGTCCCTCGGGTGGCCTGCGCCGCAGTCGGGGACGCACAGCCCTCGGTGAGGCACCGACGCGTTGAACCAACTGCGCCCTGGCCTGCCCGACCTTGCGGACCCCTCAGCGCCCTTTCAGCGCCTTGAGCTCCTTCTGCTTCTTTCGCCCCTGGCTCGTGAAGACCGGCGCCAACGACACCACGGCCGACGGCGCGAAGCTGGCGAGCCTGGCGATGAGCCCCCGCGTCATGGGAATCGTCACCTCGAGCGGGCGGTTCGGCAGCACCTCCTCGATGAAGACCCGCTCGAGGTCCTGCACGGTGAGCGCGCGCGGCCCCGAGAACGTCATCGCCGCCTCGTCGTAGTCGACCTGCAGGTCCAGCATCGGCGTCTGCACCGCGTCGGGCATCACGAGCGTGACGTGGACCCCGAAGCGCGAGAGCTCCTGAGAGATGGCGAGCGAGAAGCCCCGCACGGCGTACTTCGAGGCGACGTACAGACACAGCCCCGGCGCCGGCGCGAGCGACGCCAGGCTGCCGACGTTGATGAGGTGCCCCGACTTCTGCGCGGCGAAGTGCCGACCGAAGACACGGCACCCGTGGATGACGCCCTTGGTGTTGATGTCGAGGTGCTTGTCGACCTCGGCCGGGTCGACCTCGTGGGCGTAGCCGGGCTTGAGGTACCCCGCGACGTTCACCAGCACGTCCGCTCGACCAAACTCGGCCAGGGCGACGCGCAGGGCCTCTTCCCACTCGCCCGCGTTGCGCACGTCGAGCTTCATCGTCCGCACGGACCCGGCCGGCCACCCGTCGTCGCGCGCGCACTGCTCGAGCCCCGCCACGTTCACGTCCGTCGCGAGGATGCGGTACGCCCCGGCCAGCGCCTTCGTGAGGTGGCGGCCAATGCCGCTCGCGCAGCCCGTCATGACCAGCACCTGGGTCGTCTGCATGGCGGCGGGCCTTATCCCGGGAGGCCGAACACCTCCAGTGACGCCCACGTCGCGCCTCGAGACCGAACGCCGATGTCCGCGGGAGCGCCCAGCGCTCTGGCTGCCGTCCGCCAACGCTGGGAGCCCGTGCCTCTTCGCGCCCCACCCCGTCTCGGCCACCGGCGTCCAGCGCGGTCCACCAAAGGACTCGTGAACCCCGCTCCACCAGGCGCGCAACACGGTGCGCTACGGCCACGCCCCACCCGCTTCAGCGGCGCCGCTTCTTTGCTACACGCCCCACCCATGGCGCGACGAGGACAGCGTGGCTTCATGGTGGCGACGGCGTTGACGCTGGTGGCCTGCGGCGCGACCGGCGGCGGAGGCTGCGGCGGGTGCGGCGGGTTCACCCAGTACCCGCAGGGCACCTATGCAGGCCCCAAGCTCGACTCGGCCGGCGCCGTGCGCCTCTCGCAGCAGGGCTTCTCGTACCTCAACTCGGACGCGGGCGTGCGCACCGTGCTCTCGCTCCTCGCGCCTGGAGGCACGCTGCGGGTGCCCGTGCCCTGCTCGACGCAGACCACCAGCCTGCTCGGCATTCCCGTGCTGCAGCTCACCATCGCCGACGAAGGCGCGCTCTTCTGCACCAGCGAGTCCTGCGGGCAGATGGACGGCCGCTGCACCAGCGCCGACGTGCCCCGGGAAGTGACGATTCGCATCGACTCGCTGCGCTTCGCCCCCAAGTCGCCCGACATCGTCGAAGCGGTCATTCGCGCCAACGTGCAGACGGGCCAGCTCCACATCGCGTCGACCAGCACGAGCGCCTGCTTCCTCGCCGGAGGCGGCCGCATCAAGTGCAGCATCGACTTCGACACCGCGCGCGCGATGCCGCCCATCACCGACCTCGGCCTCAACCTCAAGCTGGCCATCGACACGAAGTGGGACCGGCTCCTGTCCCTCGAGGTCGCCGACATCGACGGCACCAGCGCGTGCTCGGGCGGCGCCCAGCCCCCCACCTGCATCGACGACGCCGACCTCTTGCTCACGCGGCCCGCGGGCGCCTCGTGCAACGTCTGCAGCCTCGGCCAGCTGGGCGCGGTCAAGAACCTGCTCATCGGGCAGATCGCCGACGCGCTCCAGAAGCAGCTCAACGAGACCATCGGCGAGCTGAACTGCGCGCCCTGCAGCCCCACGGGCACCTGCCCGCGGTCGACCGCGCCGGGCACCAGCGCCATGTGCGTCGTCGAAGACGGAGGCCCCGGCAAGTGCGTCGACTCGGCCACGGGCGCCTGCATTCCAGCGCTGCTGGGCGCCGAAGGCCGCCTCGACGTGTCGAGCGCCGCGCCGGGCCTGGTGCCGCCCGGCAGTGAAATCGAGTTCGCCTTCGGCGCCGGCGGCTCGGCCTCGGCCACCACCGGCATGGGCGCCACCATCGGCCTGCGCGGCGGTGTGCGTGAGGTGCGGCCCGCCGCGTGCGTGGCGCAGCGCAACCGGCCGATGCCGATGGCGCTCCCGCTCCCCGACTTCGACCGCGACGCGCCCGCCACCGGCTACGACGTCGCGTTCTCGGTGTCGCAGCAGGTGCTGGCCGACACGCTGTACCGCGTGCAGCAGTCGGGCGCGCTCTGCCTCGAGCTGGGCACCGAGACAGTGTCACTGCTCGAGTCGGGCGTGCTGGCCGCGCTGCTCCCGTCGCTCGAGCTGTACACCGAGAAGAAGAGCGTGCCGCTGCGCGTCGTGGTGCGGCCCGTCAACCCGCCCACCGTCGTCGTCGGCGAGGGCACCGTCATGAATGGTCAACCCGCCGACCCGCTGCTGCTCGTCGACTGGCCGCAGGTCGAGCTCGACGTCTACGCGCTGCTCGAGGACCGCTACGCGCGCCTGTTCACCGTGCAGGCCGACCTCAAGCTGCCCTTCAGCCTCGACGTGCAGGGGTGCGACCAGCTGCAGCCCGTCATCGGCAGCCTCCGCAACGCCATCACCAACGTGACGGTGAAGAACAACGAGTTGCTCGCCGAGAGCCCCGAGGCGCTGGGCATGCTGGTGCCGCAGCTCCTCTCGCTGGCCGAGCCACAGCTCGCCATGGGCCTGCCGGCCTTCACCATTCCCGACCTGCCGGACTTCGCCTTCCGCATTCAGCTCGTGCGCGCGCGCGGCGTCGGCCAGGTGTCGGGCACCTCGACGTACAACCACCTGGGCCTCTACGCGCGCCTCTACCCGAGGACCGAGGCCTGCCCCGCGCCGATGCAGCCCATGCAGACGTCGCTGACGCTCGCCTCGCGCGAGGCCGACACCGTTCGGCTCGTGGGCCTCGGCACGCAGCCGGTCTCGTTCCGCGTCGACCGGGGCTTCTGGTCGATGTGGCAACCGTCGGACGAGTTCGGGCAGGCGGTGGTGCAGCACCCGCGGCTCAGGCTCGGAGGCCGCCACGTCGTCGAGGTGCGCGGACAGGATGGCCGCGTGGGTGAGGTGGTGTTCGGCGGCGACCCGGGACGGGAGGCGGAGCAGGTCAGCCGTGCCGGCGAGGCCGCTGCACCAACGTCTCGGTGACGAGCTCACGCAGCCGCTCGAAGGCCAACGGCTTGGTCAGCACCTCGTCCATGCCTGACGTGCGGCAGGCGTCGAGGTCTTCCTTCAGCACGCTCGCCGTCACGCCCACGATGCGCAGCCGGGTGTCACGCCCGGCCTCGAGCGCCCGCCACCGGCTGGTGGCCTCGAGCCCGTCGACGCCCGGCATGTGCCGGTCCATCAGCACCAGGTCGAAGGGCTCGTTCGAGAGGCGCTCCAGCGCCTGGGCCCCGTCTTCGGCCGAGACGACGTGCGCGCCCAGCTTCTCGAGCTGGGCGGTGGCCACCTTGCGGTTGATGAGGTTGTCGTCGACCACCAGCACCCGCAGCTTCAGCGGCAGCGCCACCACGTTCGACGGCAGGCCGAGCGATGGCTGCGCCGGCAGCTCGGGGGCGACCGGGAGCGAGAGCTTCACCGAGAACGTCGCCCCCCGCCCGACGTCGGAGTCGAGGGTGACGCGGCCGCCGAGCTTCTCGACCACCGAGCGCACGATGGACAGGCCGAGGCCGGTGCCCGCCACGCCCTGACGCTCGTCGACGCGGGAGAAGGCCTGGAACAGCTGCGCGTGCTTCTCGGCCGCGATGCCGGGGCCGGTGTCGCGCACCTCGAGGTGGCACGAGAGCGCGCCGTCGCGCCGCTCGGCGTGCAGCGACACCCGCACCGAGCCCTTCGCGGTGAACTTCACCGCGTTGCCGACGAGGTTGTGCACCACCTGGGTGAGCCGCACGTCGTCCGAGAGCACCGGCGTCGAGAGGTCTCCGCCCAGCAGCAGCTCGAACGCCAGGCCCTTGCCCTCGGCCAACGGGCGGTGCATCGCGCAGGCCTTCGTGACGACCTCGTCGAGGCGCGTCGGGCGTTCGACGAGCTGCAGGTGGCCCGACTCGGCCCGCGTCACTTCGAGCAGGTCGTCGATGAGGTGCGCCAGCATGCGGCCCGACTCACGAATGACCTCGAGGCGCGCCCGCGAGGGTTCGGCCAGCCCGTCGGCCTCGAGCAGGTCGGTCATGCCAAGCATGCCGTGGAGCGGTGTGCGCAGCTCGTGGCTGATGTTGGCGAGGAAGCGCAGCTTTTCCCGGTTGGCCGCCTGCGCCTCGTCGGTGGCCTTCTGCAGGTCGGCCATGATGCTCCGCGCCGACCGGTCCCACAGCAGCCCCACCGTCGGCAGCACGACGAGGAGCGTGACGAAGCGCGCGGCGACGTCTTCCCAGGTGACCGGGGCGATGGCCGGAGGTGCCTGCCCCGACGAGATGAGCGCCAGGCCGACGAGGGTGACGGCCACGTCGACGAGGAACCAGCGAATGCCAGCCGCGGCACCACCAATGAAGAGCGCCAGCAGCGGCACCGCCGCCAGCCAGGCGATGTTGGCGACGTCCTTGTTGAGGATGAGGCTCGCCCCGTAGATGAGCGTGGCAAAGGCCCCGAAGGCGTCAGCCTGCAGCCAGGGCCGGCGAAACCACCGCCACAGCTGGAGCCACCCGAGAATGCCGACGAGGCCCACCACGCCCGCGAGCGCGTTCTGCCAGTGTCCCAGCGCGAAGTGCACCGGCACGGGCAGCACCGAGGCGACGGCCCCCGCGACGAAGAGCGCCGCGACGAAGCGACCGCGCCACTGCACCTGCTCCGATGCGGCCGGGTCCGTACTCGCGACTCGATCGAGAAACCGCCACATCCAGCCCATCCAATCGTCAACGACGCTGACATTTCCGCACGAGGACGGCAGCGCGAGCCCGCGGGAGAATGCAGATATGCGGCCGTCGCTCCCTTCGCGCATCATCGAGTGGTTCCAGGCACTTCCGGAGCTGTTCCGGAGGCCTGCGGAGCCCGCGGCGGGGGTCATCGCGGCGAGACTGGTCGCTGGGGACTCGCTGGGAACGGCCCTGGCCTTCGGGCTCCCGCCGATCGGCGCCGAGGCGACGCGGGTCGGGCTGTCAGCCGAAGACGGCCCGGTCGCGCTGGTGTGCGTCGACCTGCTGCGCAGCCTCGACCGGCAGCTGCAGGACGCGGCGCTCCAATTGGATGCGGCGCAGGAACCGTGGGCCCTGTGGACGGCGGAGCGGCTCCGCAACTTCGCCACCGCCCTCGAAGACGACCTCGGGGTGGTCGACGTGCTGCTGCGCATGCGCTCCACCGTCTTCACCCCGGCGGACCTGGCGCAGACGGCGTCGACGCTCGGCCGCCCGGTGCGCGCGGAGCGCCGGCTGGCCGATGCCTAGGACGGCCATCACCCCAGAATGGCGATGAAGAACCCCAGCGCGCCCACCACCACCGGGACCCCGAGCGCCACCCGGATGACCCAGCCGATGGCGTGCCGCTGACGCAGCCGCCGCGTCGCGAAGAACAGCGACGCTGCACCCACCAGCGCCACCCCCAGCGCAGCGACCAGAATCATCACCGCCAGCATCGCCGCGCCCTGCCCGTCGCGGTTCGAGAAGGCGCGTGGGCTCGAGACGAGCGCGCCGAACAGCGTGAGCGTTCCCAGTGCGCCGCTCGTGGCCAGCACCGACACGGCCCAGACGAGCCACAGCCAGGGCGGAGCCTTCTCGGGCGCGGTCACCGCACCATCATGAAGGCTTGGCGTCGACGGGTCACGCGCGTTCCGGCCTGCACGAAGTGCGGTACACCCTCGCCACATGCGATTGGCGCTGGTGGCAGGACTGACGGCAGCGGTGCTGTGCGCGTGTCCCAGGCGCAAGGAGCCCGAGCGCGGGCGCGAGCTCGTCTTCGCGAAGAAGGGTGACGTTCGCCTCACGGTCGAGCGCCGCCTCGCCCGCCTCGACGTCCGCGCCCGCCTGTACGAAGACGGCGACACGCTCTCGGTGCGCCTGCCCGACACCGGAGTTCCCGTCGACGTGGCGGCCGTCAAGGCGCTCCTCTCGGTGCCGGCGAAGCTCGAGTTCTGCGCCGAGGCCCGGCTCGACCCGCAGGCGAACTGCTCGCCAGCGACGCTCGAAGACGGTGGCGTCGTCGGCGTCGACCTCACCAGAACGCCCGACGACGGAGACCGCGAGACGTGCATGGTGGTGGGGCCGACCGCCGACGCGCTCCGGAGCGCGGTCGATGCGGGCCCGTCACGCCGCGTGCTGGTGGGCCCCCACCAGGGCCGTCTGCGCACCTACGTGGCCGAGGCGCCGTGCCTCACCCCACGCGTCCTGAAGGCCGAAGCCACGATGGAGCGCGGGCCGATGGTGACCGTCACCTTCGACGGGCCGACGGCCTCGAGGTTCTCCGAGCTCACCACCGCCACGGTGACGCGCCGGCTCTTCATCGTGCTCGACGACGTCGTCACCTCGGCGCCCGTCGTCCTGGAGCCCATCACCGGCGGCCGCGCCATGGTGACCCTCGGCGACGGCACCGACGCGACGCGGGCCCGCCAGCTCGCCGCCGCGCTCGAGGGTGGGCCCATCGAGGGAGGCCTCACCCTCACCCGTGAAGGCGTGTACGGCCCGCCGCGCCTGGTGCCGTGAAGGCCCGTGG
>JALOQF010000296.1 GCA_025459425.1 Myxococcaceae bacterium
CGTCATCTGCGACCTCTTCAACGCCGCCGAGGGCTTTCCGGGGCCCAGCCCCATCGTCGGCGGCTCGCTCCAGATTGCGGCGAGCGCAGAACCCGTGTGCGCCTGGTCGAACCTGCCGGCCGGCGAGTACGCGGTGAGCGTCATTCAAGACGAGAACGCCAACGGCAACCTCGACAGCAACGTGCTGGGCGCACCGCTCGAGGGCTACGGCGCGAGCAACAACGTGCTGCCCGCCACCTCGGCCCCCCGCTGGAGCGACTCGCGCGTCTCCATCGACGGCGCCACGCCGCTCACCCTCACCGTCCGCCTGCAGAACTGACCCGAAAGGCCCGCCATGAAGAACGCACTCCTCACCCTCTCCTCGATCACCCTCACCCTTTCCTGCGGCGCGATGCCCGACGCCGACGCGCTGCCGCCCATCGACGAATCGGTCTGCTCGAAGGAGCGGCTCGAAGCCGATGGACGCGACAGCGCCGAGCTGACGGCGCTCCCCGCGGGGCAGTACGTCGTCAGCACCACGTACCTCCGCTTGCCGCTGCGTCGCAGCGCGCTGGCCCGCTTCTCCGAGCTCACCGCCCCGATGGAAGAAGAGCTTCGCGCGAACCCTGGCCTGGTGCGCGTCACCACCCGCCTCGCAGGCTCGTGCAACACGGCGCGCACGCTGTCGGTGTGGAAGACCGAGGCCGACATGTACCGCTTCGTCGGCAGCGCCGCGCACGCCCGCGCGATGGCGGCGGTGGCCGAGGTGAGCCGCGGCGGGAGCGTCACCACGCACTGGAACGCGACGCAGGCCGAGGCCACCTGGCAGGTCGCCACCCAGAAGCTCGCCGAGGACAACGGGACAACGACGGGCCCGTGTACTGACTGCGGGGCAAGCGCTGGCCGTGGCAGCGGCGCCCGATGTCGCCGCTGCCACCGCGAGGGCCTCAATCGCGGTCGAACACACCGCGCTTCTGCTGGTCGCGCTCGATGCTGCGGAAGAGGGCTCCGAAGTTCCCCTCGCCGAAGCTGAAGTGGTTCTTCCGCTGAATGAGCTCGATGAAGATGGGCCCGACGAGGTTCTTCGTGAACAACTGCAAGAGGTAGCCGTGCTCGTCTCCGTCGACGAGCACGTTGCGCCGCTTCAGCTCGGCCTTGTCCTCGGTCACCTGCGGGAACTTCTGGAAGACGTCGCGGTAGTAGTCGTCGTCCATGTCGAGCATCTCGACCGGCGTGCCCTCGAGCTTCTCGAGCGACGCGAGGAGGTCGTCGGTGAGGAACGCCAGGTGCTGAATGCCCGGGCCCTTGTATTCCTCGAGGTACTCGTTGATCTGCGACTTCTTCTCGTCGGCCTCGTTGATGGGAATGCAGAAGCGGCCGCAGGGCGAGCGCAGCGCGTACGAGGTGAGGCCCGTCTTCGCGCCGCGAATGTCGAAGTAGCGCACCTCTTCGAAGCCGAAGACCGACTTGTAGAAGGTGGCCCACGTCTGCATCGTGCCCTTCTCGACGTTGTTGGTGAGGTGGTCGATGGCGAAGAAGCCCCTCGACGGCACCAGCTCGGGAGGCGAGAGGGGCACGAAGCCGAGCGATTCCCAGGGCGCCGTCTCGTACCGGTCGACGAAGGAGATGAGCGAGTCGCCGATGCCGAAGATGGCGGGCACGGGCTTGCCGTCGCGCAGGAGGTCGCTCTCGGGCCGGGCCTTCGCGCCGCGCGAGACGGCCTCGGCGAGCGCCCGCTTCGCGTCCTTCACGCGCCAGCCCATCGAGCAGATGCTGGGGCCGTGCAGCTGACCGAACTGCGCCGCGAACGAGCGCGGCTCGCGGTTCACCAGGAAGGTGATGTCGCCCTGCTGGTACAGGTCGACCGGCTTCGTCGCGTGCCGCATCGTCTTCGACAGGCCGAAGCCCTTGAAGAGCGCGTCGAGCTTCTCGGGCTCGGGCGACACGAACTCGACGAACTCGATGCCGTCGAGGCCGCAGGGGTTGTGCTTCGAGACGGTGAACTGCGGGGGGCGAATCGAACGCGTCATGGCTGCCAGCTCCTCCAGTAGTCGGTGAGTTCGGTGCGCTCGGCGGCGGTGCACGCCACCAGCGGGTTCTTCGTGTCGAGCATCACCGCCACCTCTTCGGTGCGGGTGGCCTTCGCGGCGCGGTCGAACGCCTTCGACTGGGGCCCGTGGTGAATGCCCTGCGGGTGGAACGTCAGCATGCCGGGCGCGATGCCCGTGCGGCTGAAGAACTCGCCCGAGTGGTAGAAGAGCACTTCGTCGAAGTCGATGTTCGAGTGGTAGAACGGCACCTTCAGCGCGGCCGGGTCACCGTTCTCGAGCGGGCGCGGCGCGAAGGTGCAGATGACGGCGTTGCGCATCACGAAGGTGGTGTGGGCCGATGGCGGCAGGTGGTACCGGTCGCTCATCACCGGGCGAATGTCGCGCACGTTGAGCTTCTGCACGGCGAGCGTGCCCTTCCAGCCCACCACGTCGTGCGGGTTGAACGGGTAGAAGACCTTCGTCACCTGGCCCAGGCGCTGAATGCGCAGCTCGAACTCGCCGCGCGCGTCGGCGGTGAGCGACGACTTCTCGTCGGGTGACGGCACCTGAATGACGGCCGGGTCGAACAACGCGTGCTGGCCGAGCATGCCCTTGTCGGGGAAGGCCACCTCGCTGAAGGCCTCGACGACGAGGAACGTCGAGGCGCTCGTGGGGAGCAACCGGTACGCGGTGCCGCGCGGCACCAGCACGTAGTCGCCGGCCTCGTACGGCAGCGGCCCGAAGTCGGTCTCGAGCCGGCCCGCGCCCTCGTGCACGAAGAGCACCTCGTCGGCGTCGGCGTTGCGGAAGAGGTACGGCATCGCCTTCGTCAGCGTCGCCTGACACAGCCGCACGTCGGCGTTCTCGAGGAGCGCCTTACGGCCGTCGAGCCAGTCGGTGGTGGTCGCCTCGAGCCGGCGCAGGTCGTAGGCGCGCGGCTTGAGCGGGCCTTCGATGCGCGTCCAGCCCACCGGAGCGTGCGTTCGGTACAGGTGGGCGTAGCGGCCGAAGAAGCCGTTGCGGGCGAACTCTTCTTCCACCGTTCCGTCGGGGAGCCCGACGTGGGCCTGCTGCGCGACTCGACCTCGGACGTAGGGAATCTCCATGGTGCACGGGAAGGTGCCCCAGGGGTGCCGTCAGAAGAAAGTGACAGAATGCTGAGTGAGTCTGTCAGCATGTTGAACAACCGACGCTCAGCGCCCGACCAGCCCCAGCAGCGTCTGGTCGAGCTCGCCCGAGGTCTTCAGCACCCGCAGGTTCGCGCGGTACGACAGCGCGTCTCCGAGGCTGCCCACGAGCGACGACTCGAGGCTGACCCGGTCGGTGGGCGCCGCCACCTCGGCAGCACGCTGAGCGAGTCGCTCGGCGGCGCGACCCAGGCCCTCGAGGGCGACCGACTGGAGCGGGGCGACCTTCACGCGGCCACCGCCTCGAAGGTGTGCTGGCGCCAGCGCTCCCAGGCCGCCGCGTCCTCGGCCGACAGCGCCCAGGGCCGCAGGCGCGCCGTGCGCTCGTCGAGCGCCTCGACGCGCGCGTAGCAGCCGAGCCCTTCACAACGCACGAAGACGAGCAGCGCCGTCGCCAGCTTGACGTCGAGGGTGACGACGAGGCCCTGCGGGTCGGCGCGCACCAGCGACACCTCGAGCACCTCGGTGCCCGTCGACACGCGCACCGCGCCGACCTCGAACACCGAGGCGGCCGACGGCGGCGGCACCGACTCGTCGACGAGGCGAAGCGCGCCCACCAGACCCGGGAGCTGCGCGGCGAGCGCCTCGCACGTCTGGGTGTCGAGCGCCGCGATGGAGCCGAGCCGTTCTGGCGTCAGGTGCGGCACCGCTTCGACCTGCGCCACCACCTCGTCGACCACCCCCAACCAATCCCACGCGCCCAGGGAATGATGGAACGCCACCGCGGCGGCGAGCGGGTGCGGCAGGTTCCACGCCTCGACGAGCGCCCCGCCCGCCTGCACGTGCAGGTCTTCCACCAGGGCCCACCAGCCCGCGTCGGAGCGCGTGTCGGCGTCCGGGTACGCGACGAGCAGGTCTTCGAGCGCCGACATCACGACCACACGGCCGATGTCGTGCAGCAGGCCCACCACGAAGGCCACTTCGGGGACGAGCGGCGACAGGCCGCCGTGGCCCGAGAGCCACTGAGAGACGTGCGCGCTCACCAGCGCTTCGCGCCAGGCCCGCAGCCGCAGCCCCCGGAGCGGACCTGCTGCCGCGCTCGACGCCGCCGCCTGCTGCGCCCACGCCAGGCGCATCACCCCTCGTGCCCCAATGCGGCCCAGCGCCGCGTTCAGCGCGGTCACCGGCTCGCGGCCTCGCACGCCCACCCCGTTGGCCACCCGCAGCACGGCCGCCGCGACCGCTGGGTCCGAGCGAACGATGCGCTCGAGTTCGGCCATCGACCAGTCCTCACGCCCGAGCAGGCTCGAGAGCTGAACGCACGCCGTCGGCGCCGGCGGCACCCGCAGCCGACGCTCGGCGACGCGCTGGCGAATGGCGGCCTCGACGTCCATCGGGTGGATCATCGGCACGCCAGGCGCACACCTTGACCCCGGGTGAGGAACGACTCAGCCCGGCGAGGCACCTCGACGCATCATTCTGCGCGGCGCACTCGAGGACTGGAGGCGTCATGGTTGCCGACGGCCACTCCACGGCGCGGTCGACGGCCACGACTGCACCTCTGCAGCGGACCTGGACCACGACTGGGTGGGCGCGCAACCGAGCGGCAGCGACTCGACGGCCCGGCAGTGGAATCGCGCGGACATGGTGGCCTCATGGGTCGAGCCGTGCGTCAGAGCAGTCCCCCAGGCCCTCGCCTTCGTCAGAAGAAGGCCACGCCCGCGCCGGCGCTCGCCGTCACCTGCGGCACCGAGCAGCAGCCGTCGGGCGTCGCGCGCACCTTCACTTCACCGGTGAGGAAGAAGTGCCGGCCGAAGAAGACGTCGATGCCGCCGCTGCCCACCACGCCGATGGCGAGCGCGTTGGGCCGCAGGTCGTACTCGGTGCCCGAGAGCGAGGCCGACACGAAGGGCTTCACCTTCCAGTCGGCGCCCGCCAGCCACAGCTTCGCGCCGATGACGTCGTACGAGCGGCTGTTCGAGCGCAGCTCGACGTCGCTGCGCAGGGCGAACCACCGCGACAGCCTCGCCTCGAGGCCCACGCCGTGCACGAAGCGCCCATCGGAGAAGCCCACCGAGCCCGGCCCCGAGGTGAGCAGCCCGCTGAAGCCCGGCTGGTACTTGATGCCGATGAGCGCCGGCCGCTCGGGCTCGCGGGGCGGCGGGGGGCGGGTCACCACCTGGGGCGCCGGCGCGGGCGCCACCACGACTGGCGCGGGCGCGACCACCACGGGCGGTGGCGGCGCCGGGAGCGGCGGCGGCGACATCACCACGGGCGGCGCCTCGATGACCTGCGGCGGCTGCACGTAGACGGGCGGCGGCTGCACGTACACCGGCGCGGGCTGCACGTAGACGGGCGGCGGGCTCACCACCACCGGCGCGAACACCCGCCGTGGCCGATGCACGTGCACGCCAAAGCCGAACGTCACCTGCGACTGCGAGCCGAAGAGGTTGAGCGACATCGTGCTGGTGTGGCCGTCAGAGACCACCACCGACTGCGCCGCAGCGCTCGACGACGCCATCACCGCGACCACGGACACCACGGCCAACCACGCACGCATGGGGGCTCCTCGAACGAAGCATTCACGCGATGGGCGACGCGCCCACCGATGAGCGGTTGGTTGCCGGAGCCCCTCGGGACGATCTGCCTTCCGTGCGCCGCGCCATGAAACCCATTCATTCCCAGCAGCCGGGCGGGGTTAGACTGGTGGCCATGTTCCGAATCGGCTTCGCTTCGTTGGTCGTGACCGCCAGCAGCGCCCTCGCCGCGCCTGGAGAGGCGTGGGACGTCAGCCTGGAGCTCGCCATGCCAGGAATGCCACCCGGGGCCATGCCCGCGCAGACGTTCCGCTCGTGTGGCCCCAAGCGCACCGACGCTCCACCCATCACCGGCGCCCAGTCGAACGACGAGTGCCAGGTGTCGGACGCGAAGAAGACCGGGTCGACGTGGACGTGGAAGATGAGCTGCAACAGCGGGCTGAAGGGCAAGGGCACCATCACTTTGAAGGGGCCCGATGCCTTTTCGGGGAAGACCGAGTTGACGATGGAAGGCCAGGCCATCGTCACGGCCATCTCGGGCAAGCGGGTGGGGCCGTGCGACTACAAGGGCCCGCCGCCCGTCACCGGGAGCGCACCGGCGCCAGCGAAGGCGAAGTGATGTCGTCGCTCGAGGCGGCCATCGTCGACGTGCCCGACTTCCCGAAGCCGGGCATCGTCTTTCGAGACATCACGCCAGTGCTGTCGTCGCCGGCCCTCTTCCGCCAGGCGCTCGGCGAGATGACGTCGCAGGTGCGCTGGGCAGACGTGGACGTGGTGGTGGGCATCGAGTCGCGGGGCTTCATCCTCGGGGCGGCGCTGGCGGCCCTGCATCAGAAGGGCTTCGTGCCGATGCGCAAGGCGGGCAAGCTGCCTCCACCGGTGCATGGGCAGGCCTACGCGCTCGAGTACGGAGAGGCCACGCTCGAGCTCAAGGCAGGCCAGGGCCGGGCGCTCCTGGTGGACGACGTGCTGGCGACGGGCGGTACGCTCGAGGCCGCGCTCTCGCTCTGCCGCCGCGCAGGCTTCGACGTCACCCACGTCGCCGTGCTCATCAACCTCACCTACCTCAACCAGCTCACCTTCGCGGGCCAGAAGGTGCTTTCGGCCATCGAGTACTGACGTGCGGCCCCTCGACGTGCTGGTGGTGGTGGCGCTCCTCGACGAGGTGCAGTCGGTGTTCGACGGCAGCGGCGCGCGGGTGGTGCGCTGTGGCGTCGGCAAGGTGAACGCCACCTACGCGACGCTGAAGGCCCTGGCCGAGCGCCGGCCCTCGCTCGTGCTCAACGTCGGCACCGCCGGGAGCCCCACCTTCCCCACGCACACGCTGGTGGAGTGCACGCGCCTGGTGCAGCGCGACATCGACGCGAGCCCGCTCGGCTTTCCACGCGGCACCACGCCCTTCGACGAGACGCCGCACGTGCTGACGACGCCCCGACGCTTCGCCGACCTCCCCGAGGGCGTGCTGGGCACGGGTGACAACTTCGAGACGACGCTGCTCCCGTCGGCCGACGGGCTGCCGCACGCCCCGGCCGCCGGCCCCGCGGTGCCTCGCCCCACCGTCATCGACATGGAGGGCTTCGCCATCGCCAAGGTGTGCGCCCTCGAAGGCGTGCCCTTCACCGCCCTCAAGTACGTCACCGACGGGAGCGACTCGAACGCCTCGACCGACTGGGCGCAGAACCTGCCCCGCGCTGCCGCCCGCTTTCGCGAGGCCTTCGACCGGCTCGTGCGGCGCGAGGCGACGTAGAAAAGACGACGCGCCGACTTCACCCCCGCGGGAAGCCGGCGCGCCTGGGCATCGAAGGTTCGATGCAACCGGGGCTTTCGCTTTCCAAAAGGTGGACCAGCCGCGTTTCACCCGAAATCCGGGGGCCTGCGCCGGCGGGGCGAGCAGAATGGGCGCACACTCTGCGCGCCCGAGGTGCCCAGCCGTCAGAGATGCGGCGCTTCAAAGACGCATGAAAACCGTCGGGAAACGCCGTAGAGATGCGTCGGCACGTCGTTCTTGGGGCGTCGTCTAAGGGTAGGACATCAGACTTTGACTCTGAGTATCGTGGTTCGAATCCACGCGCCCCAGCTCACAGCACCGCGTCAGTCGCGACGCAGCGCGCACCTTTCCCTGCTTTTCCTTCGGTGACGCGGCGAGCAGACCCGCTACAATCGAAGTTCGGTCGAGCTGGGCGCCTGCACCACGTCATCACGTTGGGGGAGCAGCATGGCAGCGGGGAAGGACCTGCAGCTGGTCGCGGTCGGCTCGGTCACGGCGGCGGCTCTGCGCGAGCTCGAGGGCCCGATTCAACAGGTGCTGACCATCGGTACGTACCTCGGCAAGGTGAACCTGGGCACGCCAGCGTACGCCTTCAACAAGGACCGCAATCAGTACCACACGACCGCCATCATGCGGCGGCTGCTCACCATCAAGGACCCCGGCGCCCTCAACATCATGGGCATCACCGACGGCGACCTCTTCACGCCCGACACTCCATTCGTCTTCGGCGAGGCCGACCGGGACTCGCACGTCGCGGTGCTGTCGCTGTTTCGACTCAAGGGCGAGACGGAGCAGGCGCGGCGGCGCATCGCGGTCGAGGCCGTGCACCAGGCTGGGCACCTCGTCGGGCTGTCGTACTGTGAAGACCCGCGCTGCGTGATGTCGCTGGCGACGAGCCTGGCCGAGGCCGAGCGGCGGCAGCCGCAGCTCTGCAACAACTGCAAGAACGAGCTGGTGCGCATTCGCCGCTGAGGGTGAACGCGCAGCGCTGACGAAGTGATGACCGGGCCACGGCGACGATGCGCTCGTCATGACGCCTGCGTTGCCGCTGTCGGCCCCTGCGCTGCACCCGCCCAAGGTGAAGCCCGCCCTGCGCGGTGTCTTCCACTTCCTGGCGTTCTTCGTCTCGCTGGGCGGCATCGTCGAGCTGGCGATGGCGCCGCAGTCGGGGTGGCGCTGGGCGGCCGGCGTGCTCTACGCCATCTCGTTGTCGACGATGCTGGGGCTGTCGGCGCTCTACCACCGGCCGATGTGGAGCCACGCGATGCGCGCGCGGCTGCGGCTGGTCGACCACTGCGGCATCTTCTTCGTCATCGCGGGCTCGTACACGCCCTTCGCGGCCTTCGTCTCACCGCATGGCTGGACGGCGGGCCTCGTCGGCATCTGGCTGGGCGCCGCGGGCGGCGTCATTCACGCCTTCGTCAACGACCACGGGCACCGGGGGCTGCGCGCGGCCGTGTACGTGGTGCTGGGCCTGTCGACGGCCCCCCTCGTCTTCTCGCTGCCGGCGCACGTGGGCTGGAGCCGCGTGGGCCTCTTGCTCGCGGGTGCCGTCATCTACATCGCGGGCGCAGCCGTCTATGCGCGGCGCTGGCCCAACCCGAAGCCGTCGGTGTTCGGGTACCACGAGATGTTCCACCTGCTCGTCATCGCCGCCGCCGCCTTCCACTTCGCGGCCGTATGGAGCGTGCAGCAGCTCCCGTCGCCCATCACGGGCCCTTGAGCGCACCAGCAACGCCGCTCCGTCGGTGACGGGACGTGCCGTGTCGTCCCCGGCGACCGCGCCCGCTGCGAGGAACCGGCCGGGCGTGAGGCTCGAGCGTCGGGGTGCCGCCGCCAGCTACGGAGCGCTGTCCAACAACCACCGCGCCCAGTCGCTCGCGCCGTCGAACGCCTGGGGCTTGATGTCGCCCAGCTTGAGCCCGCGGGCCTGGAGCGCGGCGAGCCACTTCGCGCGGCCGCTCGTCACCCGCACCACCTCGACGGCCCCGAGTTGGCCGAGGTCGCGGCAGTAGCGGTAGTGGTGCTCGCGCTGGAGTGAAGACTCGACCTCGGCCGCGAGCGCCCGGGCCCGCGCATCGGACACGGC
>JALOQF010000297.1 GCA_025459425.1 Myxococcaceae bacterium
GTGCATCTCTTCGGGCACGAAGAAACCCGTCACGCGTCGTGAGGGCCCCGGGGGGAATGGTTTTGAGAAGTCGGGGTCCCATCCCTCTGAGAACCGACACCGACGGCGCCTCCATCGAACGACAGCTGCTCGAGCCCGCAGGCGGTGACCGTTGGGGCGGCGGTCGCCGGCTCGACAGTGGGCGCGATGAACGACTACGCGCTGGGCACGACGCCCGCCTACCCGCTGAGTTGCGGGCGCGCGTTCAACGATGGGCGAGACGTCGTCTATGCCTTCACCGCACCGGCGGCGGGAGCCTTCACGGCCACGGTGACGCCGACGGGCACGTTCGACCCTTCGCTGCTGCAGCTCAACGGCGGGTGCACGGCCGCCCAGTGCGTGCGTGGGGCCGATCTCGGGGGCCCGGGCGCCTCCGAGTCGATCACCTTCACCGCGGCGGCCGGGCAGACGGTGTTCTTCGTGGTCGACAGCGCCTCGGGCGGGGCGCCGTTCGGCGCGGGGGCCTTCAGCTTCCGGGTGCAGTAGTACGGGCCGATGGGTCACCGCACCCGAGATGTGAGGCTACTTGGCCAGCACGACGAGTTCGGAAGCCTTCATCAGAGGCCGAGATGAGTGAGGAAGCGATCGAAGCTGCGAGAGCCTCGGCCGGGTAGCTGCCATGCTCGCGCTGCCGCTGGATCGATCGCCTCGAAGAGCTTCGGCCCGTGCCTCGTCTCGGAGTACGGCTCGCCGAGAAGGCTGGTGATCTCACGCTTTCCCTTCTCGTTCCTTTCGCCCATCTGGCCTTCGAACGAGTGAAAACGTGGTGCGGTCCTGAAAAAGCGCTTCTCGTGAAGCCCCTTCGCATCGGCGAGGATCCAAGCTTCGAATGCTCTGTCTGCGGCGATGACTTGAAGAAAAGCCGCCGTTGTTTTCCGCGCGGCCAACAGGGCCGACAGTTCGTGAAGCACCTCAGCCTCGAAGTGGGCGGACGAGGCCTGCCGGGACTCCCGGTCGAGTACGACAATGACGCGAGTCCTGTTCGCAAACAGGTGGGCGAGGACGCTGCTGAGCGCTCGCTTCGCAACGCCCTGAGCCGTCAGATCCGGTCCAACGCCTCCTAGATTGGTCGCCTTGAGCGGTGGGCACCCCGTGACCATGACTGAGAGTCTTGGAAGCGCGTAAAACTCGGCGTCGCCTTCCACGACCAGCCCAACGGTTGGAAGCACTCCTGGTCGCCGGGTCCTGTGCTGCCTGCCCTTACGCGCCACCGGGCACGCCTCCTAGACCGCCTTCGACCCACAGGTCGCCAAGGCGTTGCCCCGACTCCTTCAGGATCGAATCGAGGGCCGCCTCCTTTGAGGTGGCCGGCACGATCTGCGTTCCGGCATCATCCGTCTGGTCGACGACAAAGAGGGAGTCAGGAGAGGTGAGGGCGTTCACGACGGTTGGTGAGTGAGTGGTGATGATGAGGGTTCCCTGTTTGGTGCGTTGAGTACGCTCGATGATGCGCCGGAGTGGCCACGGGTGGATGGCGTTCTCCGGTTCCTCAATCGCGAGAATGCTGCTCGCCTTCTGATGACGATTGACTGCGAGGAGGAAACCCAGCGCATGCAACACGCCGTCCGAGACGTTGGTTTGACCGAGTTGATCCGTGATGCCTCGTTCCTTGAACGTCAAGACCAGGCGGCCAGGCTGCACACGTTCTGGTACGATGTCTTGGATGCGTGGGTACACTTCCGCGAGTTGAACGAGGAGCTGCCTGAACTCGAGGCTCGGCTCGGGGGCGTGACCTCTCAGACGGTCGACGGCTGCAGCCAAGCCCTCGCCAGCGGGCCCGATGAGGGCGACGTGTCGGTCAGAGGCCGAAGCGTCTCGTCGAAGCGTGCTTGCATCGAGCCTTAGCCGTGCAACTTGAACCTGGCGGGCCAACCTTCGGGGGAGCAGGCGAGGAACGAAGAGCCAGCCTTCGGGAAACTCGCCGACGCTCTCTTCAGCGTCCTGCTGGAGCGCCGGTCCAAGCTCCTTCGGGACTGACTCACGGCGCACGAGGCCTGGCAGGCACATTCGAATGGTCCACCAAAGTTTCTCATCGCCTTTGAACTCCGTGCTGACGCGTGCACCGTCAAGCCGAATAAGAAACGAACCGCTCGCGGTCCTCAACTTCAGCTCTTGAACGACCGTGCCAAGGTCATCGACGCGTGTCGAACCCTTGACGACGAACCGAACATCGATCTCGACAGGCTCATCGACGAACTCGGCCGAGCGCGCCGTGGGCCGCATCGGCGTGAGCGCGAAGGTCGTGGCGCTGAGGGTGGCAGAGAGGGCGAGACCAGCGCGTGCTGGTTTCTTCTCGCGGCGAATCAACTGGTCGTACCCAAGCTCGCGAATCGGGTCGGTAGAGCCGCGTTCGAGGATTGCACCGAGTAACTCGAGCGCCTGGACGAAGTTCGTTTTCCCAGCACCGTTGGGCCCTACCAGCACCATGAAAGGACGTAGGGCAACGTCGACCTGTTTCAATGACTTGAAGTTCGAAGCCGCGAACCGAGTGAGCACCGCGAGACTCTATACCTCCAGCGGGCTCGAGGGCTCGCTGGTTAACGTCAAGCGGCTGCCGCTGGGCGAAGGCCAGTGCGCACGTGGTGCCCGACGTCGCGCGGCGTGAAGGTGAAGGTCGGCGCGAGGCCGGGCGCGAAGATCGACGCCGTCAGCTCCGACGACGGCGCGAACGCGGGGAAGGTGGGGTCGAACGGCGACGGGCCGGCGACGATCTTCTCGACGATCATCGACGAGTACTGATCGAGCGAGTCTTCCCGGGTGTTGCCGTTGAGCACCACCTCGAAGCCCATCTGCTCGGCGTAGGCCTTCACGCCGGCGATGCGTGAGTGCTGGGGCGCGTAGCTCTCGGGCGCGACGCCGTTCTCGCTCACCACGAACGGCCCATCGGGCGTCACCACGCACAGCGACATGTTGCCGCGCGTGTGGCCGGGCGTGGAGAGCAGGGCGACGCCGGCGCCGAGCTGTGCGTCTCCGTCGAGCAGCACCACGCGCTCTTCAGGCACGTCGCACCCGTGGGGCACGTACCAGACGGCGTTCATGGGGTGCAGGTCCTTCACGGTGAGCCACTCGTCGCGCATCACCAGCAGCTTCGCGTTCGGGAAGTACGCCGGCCCCGGGCCCCCCAGCCAGCGCCGCAGGTCCTGCACGTGGAGGTGATCGAAGGCGATGTAGTCGACGTCTTCGGGCGAGAGCCCGGCGGCGCGCAGGTGATCTTCGGCGCTGCCGTGGAACGTCGGAATGAGCGTTCGTGACAGGTACTCGCCGAACTTCTGCGCGAGCTGCGCGTAGTATGTGGCCGCGCGGTTCGACTCGATGTCGCTGGGGTTGAAGAGGAGCGTTCGCCTCCGGCCCTCGTGCTCGAACTGCACGATGTGCATGCGGTTGGTCATCATCACGTACGGCGCCGGAGACAGGGCGCCGCTCGAGAAGGCATAGGTGGTCGGGTAGGGGAAGGTGACGAGCTTGTGCGTCGAGCACGAGAGCGCCGGCCCGGTGTCGAGCAGGCGCTCGCGGGTCGCCTGGGCGGCGCGGCGCAGCTTGCGCAGGCGCTCGGCGGGGAGTTGCTCGGTCCAGGCCTCACGGAGGCCGCCGGGGAGGGGAGCAAAGGTCGTCATGGGTCAGTCCTCGGAGTCGTCGTCATCGGCCGCGCGCTTCTTGCGGCGCTTGCGATCGTCGTCTTCGTCGCCGGTGCGCTTGCGTGGCGGCCCTCTGGGTTTCTCTTCTTCGTCGGCGGCCTCGTCTTCGCCACCATTCTTCGCCGCGTCTTCGCTCTCGTCCTCGTCGGTCTGCTTCTCGGGCGGCGTCGCCACCGCGATGGAGAAGCCGGGGAGGATCGCCCAGCCGAAGCCCCCGACCAGGTTCTGGTCGCCCGTCGAGGTCGCCCCCACGCGCGAGGAAACGGTCTGCGAGATGCCAGGGTAGACGGCGAACGCCACCTCGGGCCGCAGCGAGACCTGCCCCAGCGCGATGGAGAAGCCCACCGCGCCCATGATCTGGTGCGCGATCGTCTGGGTGACGGTCTCGGTGCGATCGGCGTTCACGTTGGGCTGCGTGCCCGAGTTGCTCCGGTTGAACATCAGATCGTACCCGGCGCCCGCGTAGAAGCCGGAGCGGTGGCTCACCAGCAGCTTGAGGCCGCCCAGGAAGGTGAAGCTGGTCGTCGAGGCCGGGTTGACCTCGCTCTGCGCGCCGTTGGGCAGCTGCACGAGCTGCGACGAGCCGATCGACCCGAAGCCGAAGGCCACGGCGGGCAGGATCGCGAAGTGTGCCACGCGCGATCGGTTCACCGTCCACTTGAGGCCGGGCTGAAGGCCAGCGGGCGAGGCGTGCACGTTGAGCGCGAACCGGTCGTTGAAGCCCTTCTGAATGTTCGCCTCGAAGGTCGGCAGACCGAAGGCGCGGTTCTGGCTCTGGCTGCGCACCTCGCCGTCGTTCGTCATGGCGGTGACGACGGGGCTGGTCTGCGACGCGAAGCCGACGCCCGAGAACACGCCGACCTCGGTGCCGCGGCCGATGGGCGCCGCCATCATGCCCAGGGTCATCGAGCGCGGGGTGACGCAGCCGACGGCCGAGAGCGCAGCGAGGAGGCAGAAGAAGCGCATGGCGCGCATGCTACAACCCGCCGCTCTCATGGCGCGCACTTTGGAACGAGCGGCGGCAGATCTGAACCCGGGCGCTGGCTCCGACGAGGTGCGGCTCGAGGCCTCGCTCCGGCCACGGGGCTTCGGCGAGTACGTGGGGCAGTCGCGCGTCGTCGAGAAGCTGAAGGTGTACGTGAAGGCCGCGAAGGCCCGCGGCGAAGCGCTCGATCACTGTCTGTTCTCGGGCCCGCCCGGCCTGGGCAAGACGTCGCTCGCCCACATCATCGCCACCGAGCTCGGCGTCGGCTTGCACGTCACCAGCGGCCCGGCGCTCGAGAAGAAGGGCGATCTCGCAGGGCTGCTCACCAACCTCGCGCCGCGTGACGTGCTCTTCATCGACGAGATCCACCGCTTGAGCGCGGCCGTCGAGGAGTACCTGTACCCGGCGATGGAGGACTTCCGCCTCGACATCACCATCGACACCGGCCCGGCGGCGCGCGCGATGAAGATCGACCTGCCGCCGTTCACCCTCATCGGCGCCACCACCCGCACGGGCCTGCTCACCTCGCCGCTGCGCGACCGGTTCCAGATTCAGGAGCGGCTCGAGTACTACGACGCCGCGCAGCTCACGAAGATCCTCGACCGTTCGGCCGGCATCCTCGACATCGAGCTCGACGCTGCCGGCGCGCAGGAGATCGCCCGCCGCGCCCGCGGCACCCCGCGCATCGCCAACCGCCTCTTGCGCCGCCTGCGCGACTTCGCCGAGGTGGAAGGCGACGGCACCATCACGCGCGCGCTGGCGGACTCGGCGCTCAAGCGGCTCGACATCGACGCCTCGGGGCTCGATCAGATGGACCGGCGCCTGCTCGAGACGATCATCGAGAAGTTCGGTGGCGGTCCGGTCGGCGTCGAGACCATCGCGGCCGCCGTCGGCGAAGAGCGCGACACCATCGAAGACGTGTACGAGCCCTTCCTGCTCCAGGAGGGCTTCCTCCAGCGCACGCCTCGCGGTCGCATGGCCACGGCCCGCGCCTACGAGTACTTCGGCAAGCTCGCCCCCCGTCGTGAGCCTCAGGGCGACCTCGGCCTCTAGCCACGTCCGTTGACGTTCACTCTCACTGCACGAGAACGGGACGATCGCGACAGCCTTGTCAGGCACTCAACCACTGGAATTTGTGCCATCGGTGTCGCGCCCGGGGTTTTTCGAGGTGGAGCATCGATGCTCCATCGAGCAATTCCAGAGGTTTTTGTGAGACGAACCGCGCTTTTCGTGGCATATCGGTTGCCCTTGTTACGCGCCGCAGCAGAGGGAGGCGCACACACGTCATGGCCGGTGACAGTTTCCATCAGCGCACACTTCAACGCGCGGCGTCGATCGACGGCGTCGGGCTCCACTCAGGCCAACGCGTCACGCTCCGGCTGATTCCGGCGCCAGTCGATCACGGGCTGGTGTTCGTCCGCACCGACCTCGCCGACAAGCCTTCGATTCCGGTCCGCTCCGAGTACGTGGTGGACACGTCGCTGGCCACCACGCTGGGCGTCGGCCAGGCGCGGGTGGGCACGGTGGAGCACCTGCTGGCGGCGCTCAGCGGGCTGGGCATCGACAACCTCCGCATCGAGCTCGACGGGCCCGAAGTGCCCATCGTCGATGGCAGCGCCGAGCCGTTCGCGAAGCTGATTCACGAGACGGGCATTCGCGCGCAGGAAGAGTCGAAGCAGTTCATCGTCATCAAGCGCTCCGTCACGGTGGTGGACGGGGACAAGCACGCGACGTTCTCCCCTTCGCGGCGCTTCCGCATCGACTGCACCATCGACTTCAAGCACCCGCTCATCTCGGACCAGCAGTTCACCCTCGAGTTCAGCGACCGCTCGTTCGTGCGCGAGGTGGCGCGTGCCCGCACCTTCGGGTTCCTGCGCGACGTCGACAAGCTGCGCCAGATGGGCCTCGCCCGTGGCGGCTCGCTCGAGAACGCGGTGGTGGTCGACGACTTCTCGATCTTGAACCCCGAGGGCCTGCGCTTCCCCGACGAGTTCGTGCGCCACAAGCTGCTCGACGCGCTCGGTGACGTGGCCCTGCTGGGCAAGCCGGTCATCGGCGCCATGACGGCGTACAAGACCGGCCACGCGCTCAACCAGCGGCTCGTCGCCAAGGTGTTGTCGGATCCGTCGAACTACGACGTCGTGCGTGCGCGCGGTCGCGATCTGCACAACGCGAGCCTCGAGGTGAACGACCTCGTCGGCGTGCTCGCCCCGCACGCGGCCTGAGGCCCAGCTCCCGCTCGGGGCCGCCCCTGGCTCGAGCACAGCGAGCCATCCCGGGAGCCATCCCGGGTTCGTCACCTGGCCCTTCGTCCCGCGCCCTGGCCCACAGCACGCCCAGGCCATGGGACTTGCGTCTCAACATCGGGCCACTGTCGACGTTGGTAAGCGGTCGTGGGCCGGACTCGACGCTTGGGAACTCAGAGCCCGGGAACTCCCAGGCCAAGCTCCTGGCTCACCACGCGGAGCTCGGCGAGCACCGTCTCCCCGCGCGACGCAGCCCGAGCCCGGTCCACGAAGATCGCAGTCACCTCGGCCGAGCGTCCTTCGGCGAGCAGGCGTGCCAGGCTCTCGTAGTCGGCGCGGCGAAGGCGGGTCGTCGGCATGCGGGTCGCGCCAGCCGCTGCGACACGTGCGCGGTCGACCTGCCGGAGCTTTGCCATGAGCTCCGAGAACCAGGATGGCGGCCCGTCGAAAGAGACGAAGGCCACGTACTCTTCGGGGATCTCGCTCCACTTCTCCAGGCGGGCGAGCGCGAGCAACGCCGCATTCCCCGGGGCTCCGAGTCCCCAGCCGAGCTCAAAGTGCCCATCGGGCGCGCGGCGTAAGCGGTCCGCGGCAAGGATGCTGCGCGCAACCGTGATCCCGTCCACGCCCGCCCGCTCGATGGCGTCCAGCACCTCCTCGGCTCGAGGTGCTTGCAGACCGTACGCGCCCTGGATCCGTGCCCTCAGCACGTCGAGGCACTCGGCGGGGGAGCATGTCGCCTGCAGGGCAGCCGCCGCCTCTTCGGAACTCCCCGCCGCCTCCATCCTCGCGAGCCAGGCGCCCAGGGGTTCATGCTCCCGGATGTTGCCGAGTCCTTGCGGCGTAGGGCGGTCGACGACTCGCTCGCCCACGATGCCGAGCCAGGCTGCGCGCTCCGCAGGCTCCATGGGCACCCCAGCGCTCGCAAGCGCGGCGAGGCGGAGGCCCTCGGCCGTCGCGCGCTCGACGACGCGGCGTTCGCGGGGAGACAGCGCGTCGGGCCTCACCATGCCAACTCGAACCCGGAGACACGCCCGCGCGGCCGCCTCCGCGAGGTGCGAAGCGCCCGCCTCCCACGCGCGAAGCAGCGCGTCCGCGACGGGGGAACCCTGCTCTTCGCCGAGCGCCTTCGCACGCGCCGCTGCAAGGTCGCCAGCGTTGCCATCGAACAGGGGAAACAGCTTCGGAGACAGCCGCAACCCAAGTACGGAGCCGGAGGTCGTCGGCTCAGGCAGGGCGTGCGGACCCGACAGCGAACCGAGCCACGCGAAGTCCTCGGCGGCGTCTGGCTGTCGCCACATCCCTGCAAGAAAGCTTCGGAGGTTCCGGACTCCTTCGTCCGCGTCCAAGGGTGCCGCCGGAATCGGGCGCGAGGGCAAGAGGCCCAGCAGAAACCAGGCGCCCGCACGCGTCGGCGCGTGCGAACTCGTGAGATGGGCACCGATATCGTCGATGCGATCGACGACGGTCGCTGCCACGTCGGCGCCTGCGCCAGTACGGTGGAGGAGCGCGAGCGCGGCGGGGACGTCCGGCGCGCTCCCGAACAGGTCGCGATGATCGGCGGCGAGAATGTCTGCCGTGAGGCGCAGCACCGCGGCTCTGAGCTCGTCGTCGAGCGAGCGGGCCACGTCGAGAAGCTCACGTACGATCGCCGGAGCAGCGGAGCAGTAGGGACCGTCAGTTCGCGCTCTCGACGGCACCGCGATGTCGCGGAGAATGTCGAGCGCCGCCCACGCTGCGTCCACATCTCCCACCGCGAGCGCGTCGAGGTGCTCCGGGAGTTCCTCCGCATCGCCAGCGAAGGTCTCGAGCCCGCCCCACGTCGTCATGGGTACGTCTGAACTC
>JALOQF010000298.1 GCA_025459425.1 Myxococcaceae bacterium
GACCGTGACGAACTCGTCGTGCACCGTCGGGAGCAGCCCACGAGACCTGATGCGTCGGGCACGCTGGGCCGGCATGCCTCGAACGAGCCCACGCGGGAAGGCGTTCGGCGTCGCCGCCACCCACTCCGAGTGAGTCTCGTCCCGCCAATGGAAACGGGCCACCGCGGCTCGCGCAGTGGCCCGCCCACGCCGCACGACGACCGACGTCGTCAGTGCTGGCCGGAGTAGATCTCGACGAACTCTTCGGCACTGAAGCTGTTGTTGAACTTCGTCGACAGCTCGAGGGCGTGCTGCGGGTTGACGACGTGCGAGGCCGCCGTCTTGGCGACGTCGAGCCGGGTGATCTCGTTGTTGAACAGGTCGAGCACCTGACCGAGCTGCATCGCCGTGAGGCCATTGCGAGCGAGCATCTTCTCGCACATGTCCTCGCGGGTGATCTCGTTCATCACCGCGCGGAGCGAGCGCATGAAGCCGCTGAACACCTGCGCGTCCATCGCCATCACGCCGTTGCGCATCAGCCCACAGCCGGGGTCGTTCGGGCCGGTGCCGCAGTCGCGCACCATGCCGATGGGCTGCACCACGGCCGGCTGAACGACGCCTGGCTGGACGAAGCCCGGCTGGACGACCGCAGGCGGCACGTTCGGGTCCTGCACCTGTACCGTCATGCCCGGGACCTGCACGACGACGCCCGGCTGCATCAGGCCCGGCTGAACCACGACGCCCGGCTGGCCGAAGCCCGGAGGCTGAATCATCACGCCCATCGGGCCCGTCATGCCGGGCTGCCAGGGAAGGCCGGCGGGCTGCGAGGCCATCAGCTGCGTGTACTGCGCCTGGAAGACGTTGCTGCGGAACTTCGACGACAGCCCGATGGCGTGCTGCGGGTTCACCAGGCGCGACGCGGCGCGCTGGGCGAAGTCGAGCCGCATCACTTCGCTCGAGAACAGGTCCATCATCGTCGAGAACTGCGCGGCGGTGAGGTACTGCTGGGCGAACATCGACTGGCTCATCTGCAGCCGCATCACCTCGCTGCGGTTGGCGCGCAGGCTGGTGAGGAAGCCCTGGTACGTCGCGCCGTCCATCGCCCAGGCGCCGTCACGCACCATCATGCAGCCGGGGTCCTGCGGGCCGGTGCCACAGTCACGTGCGGCCATCACCGGGGGCTGCCCGATGCCGGGCACGCCGCCGAAGTTCGGCAGCTGCACGCGGAAGGACGCTTCACGGAAGGCGAGCTCCTGGCCCTGCTGGTTGAAGACCGCCACGTGCACGATGAAGCGGCCGTTCGAGAAGTCCTCCTCGGCCAGCGTCGAGTAGCGCAGCACGTGGTTGTAGGCGTTGCGCCACTGGAACGGGTTCGACGGCACCGTCCACAGCTGGGTGGTGACCCACTCGCTCCAGTCGCCCTCGAACGAGCGGAACTTCGTGGCCAGGTAGAAGCCCTGGCCCTGCATGAAGTCGAAGCGCACCTCGGGCACGGTGATCTGCACCGCGCGCTCGGTCTGGAAGGGCACGTTCGGCGCCACCCGGAGCGGCGCGATGTTGACGAAGGGGAAGGCGGCGCCCGGCTGGTTGCGGTCGTCGCCGCGGCGATCGCGACGGTTGCCGCCACCTCCGCCGAACCGGTCGCGACCGCCGCCGTTCCACATGGCGATGCGCGCCTCTTCGAGGCCGTCGAGCGCGCGCTGGAGATCCTCGGTCACGCCGATGGGGCACGCGGCGAAGGGGGCCTGCTGCGCGAGCGTCGTCAGCTCGAAGCGGAGCTGGTTGAGCTCCTGCACGGGGAACTGCTGCCGGCGCAGCGCGTCGATGCGGTCGACCAGCCCGTCGAGCGATGGCCCCACCTGGTTGCGGCACTGGCCGCGCGTGCGCTGGGTCCGGTCGAAGGCATCTTCGACGGCGTCCGCGGCGTTCTTGAGGGGGCGGTTCCAGGCCTGGGCCGAAGCGACGGCCGCGCACAACAACAGGCCGGCGGTGAGACAGTGGCGAAGGGTCTTCATGGCGTCCTCTGAGGCGGTGAGCGGTGACGACGAAATGACGCTGGGTTTTCCGGGGGATTCAAGCGCTTGGAGCAAAGCAGCCACGTGGATCGCTTTCCACCGGAGAGGCAACAAAGGACCATAGCGGGTCGCGGCGGTACCGGGGGACCGGGCCATTCCAGTGCGCTCGACCCCGCGTCGTCCGACCAGCGCGCACCTCAGAAGTCGGGCTTGAGCGTGACCGCTTCGAGCTCTCGGCGCAGCGTACGCTCGAAGAGCGCAGGCCCCACCCACGAGAAGAGGGCCACGCCGAGCCAGAGCGTCGAGATGGCCGAGGCCGCGCCGGGCCAGCGCTCCCGACTCGATCCTCGTGCCCAGAGGCCGGGCCTTCACGAGGAACCGCAGAATGCCAGCTCACGCCTCGCGGTCGGGCGGCCCAACGAAGTGCACGCGGTCCAAGCGCCCGCGGCGGCGGATCGCAGGGTCGGCGGTCCACGGCACGTTGATCGCGGACAGAATCAGCACGCCGGAGCGAGGGTGGGCGGCCCGATGTGAGACCTTTGGCCGTGCGGCCTGACGCGTGGCGTGCTGCTCACGTCAGCGGGCGTAGTCCCACCGCACCGACACGTTCGCGCAGGCGTCGACGTCGGCCGACAGCTCGCCCATGGCCTCGGGCATGTCGCCGGTCGAGGCGGTGAGCGCCACCGTGTACGAGAGCACGCCCGACGCGAGGTACGGGGCGAGCTCCAGGTCTTCGCCGTCGAAGCGAATCGCCGCTGCGCTGGTGTCGGCTGCCTCGAGCACCACCTTCGACGGCAGGGCACTCGTCACCGGTGGCTCGAGCGTCACCTTCGCGCCCTGCACCATGCGCAGATCGAGCGGCCCGCGCGCCGTCAACGTCATGCGGTCGAGCCCGATGGTGAGCTGGGCGCTCGACAGCTCGTCGGGCAGCTGCGCGGTCACGTCGAAGTCGAAGCGCCGCTCGATGGTGATGGCAGGTGGGAGTGGCACGCCCGCGGGCAGCGCGCGGAGCTGCGGCGGCGCCTTGAACGTCTGCGCTGGCAGCTTCTGACACAGCTGGTTCACGGCGCCTTCGAGGTACAGCACGTCGCCACAGGCCGAGAGGCCGACGGCGAGGAGCGGGAGGGCGACCAGACGCATGGCGGCTCCTTGGGTGCGCCGGCTCGTGGCCGGTGAAAAAGTGCCCGCCCGGCTGCGCGTGGGGGGAGGGGGACGAGCGCAGCGGGCGAGCGAAGGGTCGAAAGTCAGAGGAAGGCCACCATGAGTCCCACCCGGGCCGACGGAACGATGCCGCGGAGCGACATCGACGAGGCCGTCAAAGAAGCGCCTCCCACGTCCGCGCGTGGGCCGGCGAAGGTCAAGTCGACGTACGAGAGCCCGCCGCGCAGCACGAAGGCCACGTGTCTCGAGCCCAGCTCGAAGCCCGCCTGGGCCGAGGCCCACGCGTAGCTCACCTGGTCCAGCGCCGAGCCGAGCCACGGCACCGCGTCGACGAACGGAATCCACCGCGCGCTGCCGGTGAACGAGTACCCGGCCTCGACGCCCAGCGTCGGGCGCACCGGCGCTCTGGAAAACGCGAGCAACGTCACCCCGGCCCGAACGCCCGACCCGGTGAGGGTCGCCAGACCGCCGACGTGCACGCGTACCCAGGAGACCGGCATCACCATCGCCGACGCTCCGGCGCCGTCCGGGAGTCCGACGTCGGCCTGCACCCCGAGGAACGGATGCTCCGCGGGGGCTCCAGCGACGTCACCCTCGGCCGTCACCAGCGGCGCGTCTGCCGGCGCCGCCTCGTCGAGGCCCGTCAGCAGCAGTGCAGTGGTAGCGAAGAGCGACAGCACGGGTGAACGTCAGTGCACGGCCGATGCCGCCCAGCACTCCGAAGGAATCGGCCAGTTTCGCCCAGCGGCAGGCCGGGTCTGCCGCACCACCCGGGTCATCACGGCTTGACCTCACCCCGGAAGCGGGCACACACGCGGACTCCATGTCGTTCCCCGGGATCATCGAGCTGTCGTTGCGGGGCCGAGGGCCCTCACGCGGGTTCTTGTTCGACCCCCACCGCCTCGCGTTTCCCTGTTGGGCCGAGACGGCCGGGCCGCCCGCGGTGCTGGTGACGTTCGATCGGCACTTCGATCTCGTTCCGCCCGTGGCCGAGGTGCCCGTGCGACCTGCCGCGGTCGAAGCCGACACCTTCGCGCGCGCGCACCTCGACCCGAAGAACGTCGATCACGTGCTGGCGGCGATGGAGGCCGGCTTCCTCTCGCACGTGCTCGTCGTCGCCCGGGCCTGGCCGCAGGGGGCGCACCGCGCGCCGCGCTGGGTGAGTCGTGACGGCGTCGAGCACCGCGTGGTGGCCGCTCCGACGCTCGAACGGCTGCTCGACGACCCGGCGGCGCTGGCGCTCCTCGAGGGCGCTGAAGCGACGCTGCTCGACTTCGATCTCGACTGCTTCGCGACCCCGAGCGACGCCGACCCGTTCACCCTGGTGCCGTGGCCGAGGCGCCTCATTCGGGAGTTCCTGAAGCCGACGGGCTCCGAGGGCTTCTGGGCGCACACGTTGAGGAACTGCCGCGCGCTCACCATCGCCCGCGAGCCCAACCACTGCGGTGGCGTCATCGCCTCGAACCACCTGTTCGAGGACCTCGCGCACGTCGTCTTCGAGGAGCTGCTCGAGACCGACCTGCCCTGAAAGCGCGTCAGGTCACGACCTGGGCGCGCGCTTGATGGTGATCCACGTCTCGGCGGGCGCGGCGGCTTCGGCGGCAGCGTCGCCGCTCCCGTCGTCTCCTGCGTCCGGCGCGTCGTGGGTCTCGTGCGTCTCGGAGCCCGTGGCCTCGTGCGCGCGGGCGGTGATCTCGGCGTCCGACAGAAAGCCCACGGCCGCGTCGGGCGCCTTGAGGAAGCGCACCACCTTCGCGTGCAGCGCCATCAGCTCGCGCGCGACGGCGGCGGGCACCAGGGCGTGCTCGATCTGATCGGGGTCGGGCCGCTCGACGATGGCGAGGGTGCCGCTCTCGAGGCCCTGCGCCTGCTCGGCCGACAGCTCGAGCCGGCGCAGCTTGTTCTTGCGCGTGACGAAGTAGAAGGGCGTGTCGCCGGCGGCCTTCGGCACCTGCGCGGCGAGCACCTTCTCGCGAATGGTGCGGTCGAGCTCGAGCTGCTTCTTGGCCTGCTGGCGGCTGGCTTCCTTGCTCCCGGGGAGCGGAGCGAACTTCGGCAGGCGCGCCGCCGCCGCGGGCTCGAGCCGGGGCGCGGGTCGCTCGTCGCGTGGCGGCCGGTCGTCGCGGCGCGGCCGGTCGTCACGCCGGGGCGCGCGCTGCGCGGCGGCCTGCTTGTCGGCTTCGGCCTTCTTCGCCGCTTCCTCGGTGACGAGGCCGGCCTTGAGCAACTTGTCCTTGAGGCTCTGCATGGCGCCGGCCTCATAGCCGCGACTGCGGGCGCAGGAAACAACGGCCGGTCGTCACCGCGTCAACGCGAACGTCACCTGGGCCGTCGACCCCGGCGTGGCCAGCAGCGTGCAGACCGAGCCGCCCAGCCGCACCGTCGAGGCGTTCTCGAGCTGCCAGCCATCGGGGCCCGGCGGCACCACCAGGCCGTTCACCTTCACCTCGAGCGCCGAGGCGTCGGCGACGGCCACCTGCAGGGCGTAGCGGCACGCGGCGCTCCGGCGGAGGATCGTCCCGACGCGCGCCAGCCCCGTGGGGAGATCGGCCGCGAACTTCCGCTCGCAGGTGCGATCGCCCAGGCACGCGTTCCCCGCGCCACACTCGTTGAGGCCTCCGGCCGGGCAGCTCAGCGGGTACCCACCGGCCTGGGCGAGGCCGTTGAACACGTCGAGCGAGTCGGCGGCGACGACGTCGGGCCCCACGCCGACCACCAGCGTCTGGATCTCCCGACCCCGCGCGAGCGCCACCGCGTCGAGGGTCGCCTGGCGGTCGAGGCAGCCCACGACGCAGTTCGCTCCCGAACAGGCGCCGCCCGCGATGGTGCAGCGACACGCGCTCGGCGTCATGCAGGTGTTCGCGTTCATCGGGTTGCAGTTCGGTGGCCCGTCGGTGACCAGCACCAGGAAGTGCTCGCGCGCGGGGTCGGCCGACAGGGCGGGCAGGTCGGCGGCGAAGCGCAGCGCGAGGCTCGTGGGGGTTCCTCCACCGAAGGTCGTCATGCGCACCTGCACCGCGACGGCGTCGGCGTTCATCTGCAAGTCCGAGGGGTCGTCGCCGAGGGGCAGGGGCACGGCCGTCGCGCTCGGGCCGCCGCAGCTCGCGTTGGACGGGAAGAGCACCAGCCCCAGGCGCGCGACGTCGGAGACGGTGGCGGTGAACCCGGCCACCGACTGCTGGAGCTGCCGCCCTCGGGTGAGGCAGCCCGGCGGGCACGTGCCGCCCATGCACATGCGACACGCTGGATCCATCGGCATCAGCGGCTGCGACATCGAGCCGGAGCGATCGACGACGAGCACCACGTCGGGCGCCACGCGGCGGGCCGACAGACTCAGGCCGCTGCCGCCCGCGGCGCCTCCAGCGATGCCGCCGCCCGCCATCGCGCCGCCGCCGCTCGAGCCACCGCCAGCGCTGCCGCCCCCTGCGCCGCTGCCGAGGCACCGCCCCCGCTGGCACGTCGCGCCCGAGGCGCACGTCACGCACGCCGCTCCTGACGCGCCACACTCGTCGAACGCGGTGCCGGGCCTGCAGGTGTCGAAGACGTCACAACACCCGGAGCACGTCTCGGGCAGGCAGGGCAGGTTGGTGCGCCCGCAGGCAGGAAGGAACGTGACGGCGATGGCGAGCGTCGAGAGAGCTCGAATCATGTGGAGCGCTCCTGTCGACCCGTCGGCCCCGGGACCCTGCGCGCGGCCGCTGTGTAGCGGAAGGCCGTGCCTCGGACATCACTCGCCAGCACGGGGCACGTCGAGAGTCCGATCGACTCGGACCGCCGCCGGGTCTAGGGTGCCCGGCCTTCGATGAAGCGCCTGCTGCCAGCCGTCGTCGCCGTGGCCCTCGCCGTCGCTGGCTGTCCAGACGCCGTCGACCAGGCCGCGAAGAAGCGCATCTTCTCGAGCGAAGACCCGCCGCAGGCCGTGGCCGCCGCGCAGGAAAAGCTGCCACCCGAAGACGTGGCGTCGAACCCCGCCATCGCGCGCCGGGTGCTGGGCATGAGCGCCGCCGAGGCCACCGAGCGCCTGGGCCCGCACACCTACGTGGCGACCGTCACGTGGGAATGGAGCGCAGGCCCGAAGTCGGTGCGGCTGAAGGAGACGCGTGAGCTGCAGGCCGGCGCCGGCGGGGTGTCGGGCGACTTCCTCGCGCGGCTGTCGAACTCGAACGACCAGGGCCTCGAGGTGCTGCGCATCGGCGGCCAGGTGTACGCGCGCACCACCTACGGCAAGGACGGCGCCGGGCGCTTCCGCGAGCGCAAGCGCGACCGTGGCATCGCCGAGCGCATGCGTGACGAGGCCTTCAGCGCCGTGCGTGACTTCGACCAGCTCTTCCGCGGCCGCCTCGCGCTCGCGGCGAAGGGCACCCAGACGATCGACGGGCGCGTGTGCTGGCGCTACGATGTCTCGCTCGGGCCTGGCTCCGCCGATGCCTCGAAGAGCCTGCCTCCGCTGGCGAGCCCGAGGGGCGGCGCCGACGACACCACCCTGCGTCGCCGGGCTTTCTTCGAGCTGCGCGAGCCGAAGGCGCTCCAGGGCGAGGTGTTCGTCGACGCCGAGAAGAGCGTGGTGGTGAAGGCCTCGATGAGTGGCCGCATCGGCGTGGCCTCGGACGCGGGCGACGCCGAGCTGCGCTTGTCGCTCGAGACCTCGCTGTCGAACATCGGTCAGCCGCCTGCGCTCAAGGTGCCCGAGGACTTCTTGCCCGACGAAGACAAGCCGCAGGGCATCGCCGCCGCGCTCAAGCGGTTCGGCATCGAGCGCGGTGACGGTGGCACCCCCATGCCCGTCGGAGGCGCGCCCGAGCCCCGTGACGACGAGGCCGATGAGGCAGCCGACCCGGAGCCCGCGCCGAAAACCCCCGTGGCGCCCGCCCCGAAACCGAAGTCGAAGCCGTAGGTGTCGAGGTGGGTTTCTGCGCACCTCGACCCACCTGAAAATCACCAACGATTTCGACCGCATGGCGTGTGTTGCGACAGCCCACATCGGGCCTGTCGCAGCGCAGGCCAAAAATTTGCCCCCATGGGGTCGATCGCTACACTGCCCACAGGTTGCGGATTTGCCGCATCGTACATGGCCGGCTGTTCAGGTTCCGAAAGGGCATCAACCATGGAGCGGAAGGGCGGTAGCACGGCGGTGGTGACGACGGAGACGGTGGCGCGCGGGCTGACGAAGACCGTTACGACGCCAGCGGAAGAGAAGGCGCTGCGCATGCGGTACGGCGCGCCGGTGGAGCTCGATGCACCGCTCCCGAAGGCGCACGGCGACAACGAGGAGCTGGCCGACGAGCTGCTGCTGCTCGAGATGCGGCTGCTCTCGGCGCTCAAGCGGCAGAAGGCGATGGCGCAGGGTGGCGGCAAGCCCGCGGCCCCGGCGCCGAAGGCCCGCAACGCGACCAAGTCGAAGGTCGTCGCGGCGCTCAAGTCGAAGAAGCGCTGACGCGCCGGGCGGCGAGCGCCGTCGCGCGAGGGCGTTCTGGCGAGAGGCCTCTCCCCCAGGGAAGCGGGGGCGGCCGGTCGTCAGGGCGCCCTCGTCGCGTTCTGGGCTCCTCGTTGCGGCCGCGCGGAGAGCTCCGCGTCGACGTGCGCCGGGGCAACG
>JALOQF010000299.1 GCA_025459425.1 Myxococcaceae bacterium
CGCGGCTCGAGCTGGGCAAGGAGGCGAAGGAGGCCCTGAGCGAGCTCGAGGGGCTGCCGGGCAATGCGGCGGTGCCCGATGCGCTCAAGGGCCGCTACACGCTGCTGCTCGGCCGCGCGCAGTCCGCCGCCGGGCAGCACGAGCAGGCGCTCAAGACGCTCACCGAGGGCCTCGCCGCACACGCCGACCAGGCCTTCGACTTCCACATGGCGCTGGGCCTCACCGCCCGGAACGCCGGCCGCATGGCCGACGCGCAGAAGGCCTACGACGAGGCCCTCAAGGTGCGCCCGAAGTCCGAAGAAGCGAAGGAGGGCCTGGGCCGGGTGCTGCTCGCCCGCAGCCGCGAGAAGGAGCTGCTCGAGCGCCTCAAGGTCGACGGCGACCAGCGCAAGGTGGCCCTGGTGCGCGGCATCGCGGCCTCGCGGCTGGAAGACACCAAGCGCGTGCGCGCCGAGCTCGTGCGCACCCAGGTCAACGGCAAGTACCCCGCCGAGGCGGTCGTCTATCTGGCGCTCGCCGACGCGGCCGACGAGGGGGGCGACAAGGCGCTCCAGCAGCTCGAGAAGCTCGTCACCACCAGCCGGCGCAACAAGGCCACCGCGCAGATTGCCCTCGCGCGCCTGTACATGAAGCGCAACGAGCTCACCAAGGCGCGCGCCCAGCTCGAAGAAGCCGCGAAGGATCCGCAGGACTACGAGGCCAACGGCCTGCTCGGTCAGCTCTACCTCGAGGCCGTCGACATGGGCGTGCCTCCCGAGACGGCGCTGGCGCCGCTCCAGCGGGCCGTCGAGCGAAACGGCAGCCACGGCCCCTCGCGGCACCTGCTCGCTCGCACCTACGCCGCGCTGGGGCAGTTCCCCGAGGCGCTCAAGCAGGTCGAGGCGTGGACGGCCGACAACCCCGCGTCGGAAGAGGCGTGGGTCGACCTGGCCTTCGTGCTGCTCCACTCGGGCAAGGCGAAGGAGGCCGAGGTCGCCATCAACAAGGGGCTCAAGGCCGACAGCACGAACCTCGACGCCTTCCGCGTGAAGGCCGCGGTGCTCTTCGCGCGCGGTGACGGCCGCACGGCCTTCGCCTCGCTCGAGCGCGCCAACAAGCTCAACCCGAAGGACGCCGAGACGTTCTGTGAGATCGGCAACGCCTTCGTCCGTCAGGGCAACGTCGACACCGCGCTCAAGGCCTTCGAGGCCGCGCGCCGCGAGAACCCCCGGGTGCTCTGCGGGCTGGTGGGGCCGCACCACGCCAGGCCGACCGCGAAGGGCGCCCGGCCGACGCCGAAGGAGGAGCTGCTGGCGCTCCAGAAGCAGGCGTTCGCCGTGTGGGACAAGGCGCTCGTCGACGCGTCGCTGGCGCGGGTGCTGCTCGAGGAGCGCGATCTCAAGAACGCGCTCGAGCTCGCCGAGTCAGCCACGCGCACCGCGCCCGCGTCGGCGCCCGCGTGGTTCGCGCTGGCCGAGGTGGCGCGCAAGCAGAAGAACGAGGCCAAGGCGCTCGAGGCCTACGGCAAGGCGGCGGAGTTCGATCAGTCATGGGCGCAGGCCCGGCTGTCGTTCCCGTCTTCCGCATCAGCTTCACCAACGCCACGCTGCTGGCGGGCGGGTACCTGCTGGTGGGCGCGGTCGTCGAGGTGGCGCGGCGCGTGGGCAACTGGCGCTGGGCCGAGAAGCTGGCCTGGTCGATGGAGGCGTTCCCCGCAGGCATCTTGCGCAGCGTCGGGCTGCTCGACCGGGTCCGAGAGGCCTTCGCCGACGGCCACCTCGACCAGACGCACGTGCGCATCATCTACGCCGCCGCGGTGGTGGTGGTGGTGTACGCCATCGGCCTGGGTGTCGGGTTCCTCATGTGGCTGGTGACGCGGTGGCAGGCGCGCGCCAGTTGACGCGCCAGGGCCCGCCGCGCAGGCCTCGAGCGATGCGCACGTTGCGTCGGTGACGTTCGTTCGCGCCGAGGCGTGGGGCGCGCTCCTTCCCGGGGCTCGAGGCTCGGGGAACTCGTCGACGCCGCGCGACCCAGGGCCGGGGCTCACGCTCGTTCGGTCCGGTGCGCCCGTCGTCGCCGGCCCCGCGAGCGCCCGACAGCCGCTCGACGCTGGCTCGGGCGGCCACCTGTGCCGTCGCGCGGCGCGCCGAGATCACGCGCACCCTCGGCGTTCCGTTCGCGTGACGTCGGCGCCCGTTTCGCGCCATCCGCAGCGGCGCCTGTCCATGTACAGTCCACGCCATGGGGCAACAGGAACGTCTCGTCGTCGGTCTCTTCTCCCTCGTGCTGGTGTCGTCGGCCTGCAACTGCGGCGATTCGTCCGTCGTCATCATGCCGGGCCGTGACGCGGGCGCCGTCGGCGACGCCGGTTCGACGGGCGGCGGTGGTGGTGCAGGCGGTGGCGCGGCCGGGGGCCCGGGTGGAGGCTCGGCGGGCGGGACTGCGGGCGGCGCGTCGGGTGGGGGCGAGGCCGACGCCGGGTGCGTGCCGGCCATCGTCGCGACGCTGCGCGACTTCCGTGAAGCTCACCCCGACTTCGAAGACTTCCTCGGCACCAAGCGCGGCATCGTGCAGGACCGCCTGGGCCCCGACAGCAAGCCCGTCTACGGCCCCGAGCCCCGCACCGCGCCCATCGTCACCTCGACGCAGGCCAACTTCGACCAGTGGTACCGCGACGTCAGCGGCGTCAACCAGACGTTCCGCGAGACCCTCGCGCTCACCCAGTCGCAGCCCGGACGTTTCGTCTACGACAACCCGCAGTTCTTCCTCCTCGACGGGCGCGGCTTCGGCAACGAGGGCAACCCGCACAACTTCCACTTCACCACCGAGATTCACGGCCGCTTCACCTACCGGGGCGGAGAGGTCTTCACCTTCCGCGGCGACGACGACGTCTTCGTCTTCGTCAACGGGCGGCTCGCGCTCGACCTCGGCGGGGTGCACGGCCCCGAGACCGGCACCATCGACTTCGATCAACGCGCCCAGGCGCTCGGCATCACGCCCGGCCAGAGCTACCCGCTCGACGTCTTCCACGCCGAGCGACACACGAGCCAGTCGAACTTCCGCATCGAGACGACCATCGAGTGCCTGGTGCCGGTCGAGATTCAGTGACGACGCGCCAGTCACAGCCAGTGCCGCAGCTGCCAGGCGAACCATGACCCCAGCCTCCGCAAGAGGCCATAGCCCTTCACCGTCTCGGGGGTGATGCGCTCGCAGTGGAGCAGGTCTTCGAGGAAGAGCTGCTCCATCGCGCGGCCGAAGGAGCGGTCGACCACGACGGCGTTCACCTCGAGGTTCTGCCGCAGAGACAGCGCGTCGAGGTTCGAGCTGCCGATGGTGGCCCAGGTGCCGTCGATGACGGCCGTCTTGGCGTGCAGCACGCGCCCCTGCCACTCGTACACCTCGACGCCGTTCTTCAGCAGCTTCGGGTAGAGCCCGCGCGCGCCCCACAGCACCAGCTTCACGTCGGTGGTGGCCGCGACGATGACGGCCACCCGCACGCCGCGCCGCACCGCCTTCGAGAGCGACTTGAGCAGCCGGCGCGGCGGCAGGAAGTACGCGTGGGTGAGGAAGATGCGAGACGAGGCCCGGCCGATGGCGTCGACATAGGCCGCGCGAATGGCCTTCTGGTGCAGGGCGAACTCGTTGCCGACGATGCGGAGCTGCGAACAGGCCACGTGCCGCCCGCGCGAGAAGCGCGCCTCGTCGAAGCGGGGGCCCTTCTGCCGACGCCAGGTCGACAGGAAGAGGCGCTCGAGCTCGAGCGCGCCCGGGCCTTCGATGCGCAGGTGCGTGTCCCGCCAGCCCTTGCCGCCGTCTTCGGTGGCGGCGTACTCGTCGCTGACGTTGAGGCCGCCGGTGAAGCCCACCCACCCGTCGACGACGAGGCTCTTGCGGTGGTTGCGGCGGCGCAGGCGGGCCAGCACCGTCTTGAGGCCGAACGCGAAGCGCGCCGGGAGGAAGGGCAGCACCTTCACGCCCGCCTCGGCGAGCGCGGCCAGCGAGCCCTCGGACACGTTCGAGCCCCAGTCGTCGTACAGCACCAACACCTCGACGCCCGCTCGGGCACGCGCGGCCAGGGCCTCGAGGAACCGGCGGCCCGTCGCGTCGTCCCGCAGAATGTACGTCTCGAGGCAGATGGTGCTGGTGGCCCTGCCGATGGCGTCGAGCATCGCCGGGTAGGCCTGGTACCCGTCGCGCAACAGGGCCACGCGGTTGGGCCCGAGCAGCACCTCGGTGTACGGCGCCCGTGGATCCGGCGGCGCGAGGCTCGTCGAGGCGGCCGCCATCGACGGCTCCCGCTACCGGCGCACGGTGATCGTCACCGCGCCGGCCGTCGAGGCCGTCGTGGAGTCGACCCAGAGGTAATACGTGTCGGGGTTCAGCTGGACGGTGAGGGTGACGGGCTCGCCGGGGCGCGTGGGCGGCTGACAGGCCACCTCGCTCGTTCCGCCGTCGACCGTGGCCCCGCACTGGCCGCGGCGCAGCGACAGCACCGGCGCGCCACCCGAGCCCGCCTGTGGGGTCGCGGTGATGGTGTAGGTCGCCAACGCGGGAACGTTGAAGCGGTAGACGAGATCGGGGCTGCCGCCACCGCCGCACGTCGCGGTGATGTCATCAGTGCCGCGGCTCGAGTCGGCCAGCACCGTGGCCTCGTTGCCGGAGAAGATGAGGTCGGCGGGAATCGCGCAGGTGTCGTTGCTGGGCGGCGGCCGGGACGGCTCGGTGGTCGCTGACAGCTCGACTCGGCCCATGGTGGCCTGGCCCTGGTTCTCCACGGCGAGGAAGTACTCGCCAGCCCCCAGCCGCCGGGCCACCAGGCGCCCGTTGGCGGTGGAAGACGTCGCGCAGGCGAGCGAGCTGGCCGCATCACACGACGAATACAGCGCCAGCGCCGGGCGAAGTGGGTCGGTGCCGTTCGCCGTCACGGTGACGTCGGACAGCTCGGAGAGGGTGAAGCGGTAGAACAGCTCGGGGCCTCCGCCCAGGTTGCAGCTCAACGCGGCGTCGTCGTCGGCGCCGACCAGCTCGGGCCGCACCGCGCCGCCGTCGAGCGGCAGCCGCTCGGCCAGAAGGCAGGTCTCGTTGCTCGAGCCGCTGGGCGCCTCGACCGCCACGGTGGCGAGCGCAGGACCGGAGCCGGCCCGGTCGTACCCCTGAATCACCACGGTGTACGCGCCCTCGGGCAGGCGCCGCACGCGGTAGGTGGTGTTGATGCCCTGGCTCGACCGGCACGTGAGGTCGACGTCGGTGGCGCACTGCTGCCGCACCGCGATGACGGGCTGCGCGCCACCGCCGTTGGCGGCCACCGACACGCGCAAGTCCGACGGGGTGCCCAGCACGACGTTGAACATGACGTCACCCGCGCCCGCGTCGCGCACCGCGCACGAGGCCTGCACCGAGGGGCTCGCGGTGGTGAGGTTGGTGTCGACGGTGAACGTCTTGGGGCCGCACGCGATGAACGAGGGGGCGTTCGCGCAGGTGTCGCCCGCATCGACGACCTGCACCGTGGTGGTGTCGGGCGTGCACTGGCCCTCGACGCAGACCGGGTTGGGGCAGCGGCAGTCGCCGTTCACCAGGCACTGCACGCAGCGCCCGGTCGAACGATTGCAGACTTCTCCGGCCGCGCACTCGGGCGTGCAGTCGACCCCCGCGTCGCGCCGGGTGCCGCCGTCGAAGCCGGCCGGGAGCTCGCAGCGACCCGACTGCGGGTTGCAGACGCTGGGCGTGTCGCACACGAGGCTGAAGCACGGGTTCGTCTGCCCGCACGCGCCGGCGAAGAGGCCCGTGACGGTCGCGGCGAGCGCGGCGATGAAGACGTGACGTCGAGAGAACACCATGACTCGCAATGTACCCACTTCCCGGCGCGCGGCCATCGAGACGTCGCGCAACCGCTTCTGACGGCGGCCTATTCCCCTTCGGTCAGCCGGGCAGCCCCCGCGCCACCAGCGTCGTGAAGGCGCCCTGTCGGGCCAGCAGCTCGTCCCACGTCCCCTGCTCGACGACGCGCCCGTCTTCGAGCACCACGATGCGGTCGGCCGCGCGCACGGTGGCGAGCCGGTGGGCGATGACGAGCACCGCGCGGCCCTGCATCAGCTCCGAGAGGCCGGCCTGCACCTCGGTCTCGGTCTCGGCGTCGAGCGCGCTGGTGGGCTCGTCGAGCACGAGGAGGCTGGGGCTCTTGAGGAAGGCGCGGGCGATGGCGAGGCGCTGCCGCTGGCCACCCGAGAGCGACGCGCCCCGTTCACCGACGCGCTCGTCGAGCCCGCGGGGCAAGGCGTCGACGAAGGCGCGGGCGTGCGCGCGGGTGAGCGCGAGGCGGCAGTCGTCGTCGCTGGCGCCTTCCCGTGCCAGCTCGAGGTTCTCCTTCACCGTGCCCGAGAGCAGCACGGGCTCCTGCGGCACCCAGGCGAGGTGGTCGCGCACGGAGCGCCGCGACAGCGCCGTCAGGGGCTGGCCGTTCCACCGAACGGTCCCGCTCGAGGGCCTCCCGAAGCCGAGCAGCAGCGACACCACCGTCGACTTGCCGGCGCCCGACGCGCCCACCAGCGCGACGTGCTCGCCTGCCCGCACCGAGAACGACACGCCCTGGAGCGCCTCGCGGCCGTCGCCGTACGAGAAGCGCACGTCGTCGAAGGTGAGGGTCTCGAGCGGGCCCGCCTCGGCGCCGGCGTCGGGCTCGAGGGGGGCGTCGAGCACCTCGAACAGCCGCTGGGCCGCCCCCAGCCCCACCACCACCTGCGAGAAGTTGCCCGAGAGCGCCTTGATGGGCTGGTACATGAGGAGCGCCGCCGCCAGGAACGACACGAGGTGCCCGGCGAGGGTGGGCTCGAGCGCCACCTGCCGCGCGCCGAACACGAGCGCCACCGCCACGCCGACGATGCCGAGGAACTCGGTGGTGGGGGTGAAGGCGCCACGCACGAAGAGGGAGCGCCGCATCACCGCGAGGTAGCGCTCCTGCTCGGCGTCGAAGGCCGACAGCGCCCGGGGCTCGAGCCGGTAGGCCTGCACCACCGGGAGCGCGGCCAGGTGCTCCGACGCCAGCTGCGTGAGGGCGCCGAGCGACGCCTGCCCCTTCGTCGCCGCCTTGCGCGCGCTTCTGGCGAAGCGGCTCACCGGCAGCACCATGCCCGGGATGACGAGGAACGTGAGGAGGAACAGCCGCCCGTCGATGCTCGCGCACACGCCCAGCAGCGCCAGCGTCTGCAGCGTGTCCTTCAGCCACGAGGACAACGAGGTGCCCACGGCGAACTCGACCTGCGCGACGTCGGCGGTGAAGCGTGAGAGCAGCTCGCCCGAGTGCCGGCGCTCGAACCACGACGGCGGGAGGCTCAAGACCCGGTCGTAGAGCGCACGGCGCAGGCGGGCGAGGGCGTGCTGTGCCACCGACGTCATCAGGCCCGAGTGCACCCACGTCGCGAGCGCCTTGAGCGTCGCCATGCCCACCACCGCCAGCGGCAGCTTCACCGCCAGATCCTTCGGCTCGAAGGTGAGGCCGGCCAGGGTGACGGCGCCTCCCTTCAGCACGGCCTCGAGCAGCGGGCCCAGCAGCCGCGCCCACGCCGCCGTGGCGAGCGCCGCGACGAGGCCTGCGAGGGTGGCGAGGGCGACCTGCCCCTTCTGGGGGCCCACGAAGCCGACCAGCCGCCACCAGATGGCCAGCCCGACGCTCAGCGGTGGTTTCACCCGGGCTGTCATGCGTGAGGCCGTCGATTGCGTGGGACCAGTCCTGCGTTATAGGCGCCGGCATGCCGGCTGGCTCGAAGCGCGACTACTACGAAGTGCTGGGCGTTGACCGCAACGCAGACGCAGACGCCCTCAAGAAGGCCTTCCGCAAGCTGGCCATGGAGTTCCACCCTGACCGCAACCCGGGCGACAAGGCGGCCGAGGAGAAGTTCAAGGAGATCTCCGAGGCCTACGAGGTGCTGTCCGACCCGGACAAGCGCGCGCGGTTCGATCGGTTCGGCCACGCAGGCATGGGCGGCTTCAACCCGGCCGAGGGCTTCGCGGGCGCGAACATCAACGACATCTTCGGAGAGATCTTCGGCGACTTCTTCGGGGGCGCCGGCCGTCAACGTCGGCAGCGCAACCGGGGCGCCGACCTCAGGTACAACCTCGAGCTGTCCTTCGAAGAGGCGGCCTTCGGCGCCGAGGTGACGGTGAAGCTGCCGCGCCCCAAGCGCTGCGAGCCCTGTGAGGGCACCGGGTCGAAGTCGAAGCAGATGCGCACCTGCCCGCAGTGCGGGGGCGCCGGTGAGGTGCGCTTCACCCAGGGCTTCTTCGCCGTCTCGCGCACCTGCGGGCAGTGCGGCGGCTCGGGCCAGGTGGTGAGCGACCCGTGCAAGTCGTGCGGCGGCAGCGGGAAGATCGAGGCCACGAGCGAGCTGACGGTGAAGATCCCGCCGGGCGTCGACACGGGCACGCGCGTGCGGCTGGCCGGTGAGGGCGAGCCGGGCGAGCACGGTGGCCCTCCGGGCGATCTCTACGTGGTGGTGCACGTCAAGGAGCACCCGCTCTTCCATCGTGAAGACCAGGACGTCTTCGTGGTGGTGCCGGTGAGCTTCGTGCAGGCGGCGCTCGGCGCGCAGATCGACGTCCCCACGCTCGACGGCGTGGTGAAGATGAAGGTGCCCGAGGGCACGCAGACCGACAAGGTGTTCCGCCTCAAGGGCAAGGGCATTCCCTCGCTGCACGGCGGCGGGCGGGGCGACCAGCACGTGAAGGTGGTGGTCGAGACGCCGACGAACCTCTCGTCGAAGCAGAGGAAGCTGCTCGAAGACTTCGCCGCACTCGATCACGACGAGGCGCACCCGCAGTCGAAGAGCTTCTTCGGCAAGGTGAAGGAGCTCTTCGGCGGGAAGTGACGGTCGGGCGCCACGAGTCATTTGCGCGGGGGCACCCGGTCCCCTACAAGCCGCGCGCGCATGTCTCGCTACGATCCCTCCGTCATCGAACCGAAGTGGCAGGACCAGTGGGAAACGAAGCGTCCCTTCAAGACGCCGACGGACCTCACCGAGCTGAAGAAGAAGCCCAAGTACTACGTGCTCGACATGTTCCCGTACCCCTCGGGCGCGGGCCTGCACGTCGGGCACCCCGAGGGCTACACCGCCACCGACGTCGTGGCCCGCCTCAAGCGACAGCAGGGCTTCCACGTGCTCCACCCCATGGGCTGGGACGCGTTCGGCCTGCCCGCCGAGCGCGCGGCGGTGCGGGAAGGCATTCACCCGGCCGTCATCACCCGCCGCAACGTCGACAACTTCCGCCGGCAGATCAAACGGCTGGGATTCTCGTACGACTGGGATCGTGAGGTCGACACCTCGGCGCCCGACTACTACCGCTGGACGCAGTGGATCTTCCTCAAGCTGTACGAGAAGGGCCTCGCGTACATGGCCGAGGTGCCGGTGAACTGGTGCCCCGCGCTGGGCACGGTGCTCGCCAACGAAGAGGTGAAGGACGGCAAGTACGTCGAGACCGGTGACCTGGTCGAGCGCCGGCTGATGAAGCAGTGGATGTTGAAGATCACCGCGTACGGCGATCGCCTGCTCGAAGATCTCGACGGCCTCGATTGGCCCGAGGGCATCAAGGAGATGCAGCGCAACTGGATCGGCAAGTCCGAAGGTGCCGAGGTGCGCTTCTCGATCGACGGCCGCGGCGAGTCCTTCACCGTCTTCACCACGCGGCCCGACACGCTCTTCGGCGCTACGTACTGCGTGCTCGCGCCAGAGCACCCGCTGGTGTCGACCATCACCACGCCCGGGCAGAAGGCCGCCGTCGAGGCCTACGTCACCGAGGCGAAGAACAAGAGCGAGCTCGCCCGCAAGGAGGACGTCAAGACGAAGACCGGCGTCTTCACCGGAGCGCACGCGGTGAACCCCGCGACGGGCAAGCCGGTGCCGGTGTGGATCGCCGACTACGTGCTCGCGAGCTACGGCACGGGAGCCATCATGGCGGTGCCGGGCCACGACGAGCGCGACCACGAGTTCGCCAGGACGTTCGGCCTGCCCATCATCGAGGTGGTGAAGGGCGGCGAAGACGTGCAGGCCGAGGCATTCACCGCGCCGGGCGTGGCGGTGAACTCGGGCCTCCTCGACGGGCTGCCGACGGCCGAGGCCAAGAAGAAGATGACGGCCTGGCTCGAAGAGAAGGGGCTGGGCACGAAGCGCGTGCAGTACCAGCTGCGCGACTGGCTCTTCTCGCGGCAGCGGTACTGGGGCGAGCCGTTCCCCATCGTTCACCTCGAGGACGGGTCGATCGCGACGGTGCCCGAGGCCCAGCTTCCGGTGGCGCTCCCCCAC
>JALOQF010000046.1 GCA_025459425.1 Myxococcaceae bacterium
AGCTCGATGGGCGGCTCACGTGCGAGGGCTGTCTGCGGCTCGAGCAAGCGGCGACGCTGGTGGGCGCGACGTTGGTTCGAGACGTGCCCGCGGGAACACCAGTGAGGGCACGCGACGTCACCGAAGCGGCGCAGGGCCCACGGTCTCGGAGCGAGCCTCCGCAGCGCCGCCGGCCCGTGCGGGTCGCGACGACGGCACGACGAGGCATGCGCGCGCGACCAGGCGCACCGGCTGGGCTCTGCTGACCATGCGTGTTGTCGTCCCGAGGCCGCGACGCTACGAGCGCACCCGATGCGTCGTGCGTTCCGGTGGTTGGCCGTGCTGGGTGTGGTGGCGACGGTGCTGGCCATCGGGCTCGCCGTCGTCCGTGAAGAGCTCTTCCGCCGCCAGGCCCAGCTCCCGCCCTTCACCCACGAGTTCGGCGGCAGCGAAGACGTGTCGGTGGCGATGCGTGACGGGGTGAAGCTCCACGCCGAGGTGTTCCGCCCCGCGGGCGTCGAGCGCGCGCCCACCATTCTCGTGCGCAACCCCTACATTCCGCTGCGCACGCTCGAGCGCTTCCAGTGCCGCGTGATGACCCGCTACGGCTACGCCTGCGTCCTGCAGGACGTGCGCGGCCAGATGGACAGCGAGGGCGAGTGGCAGCCCATCATCAACGAGCGCGACGACGGGCTCGACACGCTGGCGTGGCTGGTGAAGCAGCCCTTCGTCGATGGGAACATCGCCATGCGCGGGCCGAGCTACCTGACGTGCGTGCAGTTGGTGATGGCCGACGCCCTCCCGCCCGAGGTGAAGACGCTGGTGCCGAGCGTCTTCGGCGTCGACTTCCGGCTGGCGGCCTACGAGCGCGGGCTGCTCCGCCACGACCTGCTCACGGCCTGGGCCACGCTGATGCCCGAGCGCGGCATGCGGCTGACTGCCGGGAGCGACTTTCTCGCCGCGGCCGCCCACCGCCCCGCGATGGAGGCCGACGAGCGGTACATGACGAAGAAGCTCCCCTGGTACCGCGAGCTGCTCACCGCCGAGGCCCCGAGCGCGGCCTACTGGCAGTCGGCGCAGCAGACGACGTTCCGCACCATTCCCGAGAAGGTGAAGGTGCCCATGCTGTTCATCGGCGCGTTCTTCGACCCGTTCTTCTCGGCGCAGCTCGACGCGTGGACGCGGCTGGCCACGAAGTCACGCAGCGTGCTGGTGGTGGGCCCGTGGAACCACCTCAACATGACGAGCGGCGACGTCACGTACGAGGTCGAGACCGGCCGCTTCGACCCATGGCCGCTCATGCTCGAGTGGTTCGACCATCACCTCAAGGGCAAGCCGCTGTCGACGCTGAAGCCCGGCACCGTGCGCACGCTGGGCCCCGGAGACCACGCCTGGCGCACGCACGACGTGTGGCCCGACCCGGCGCTCGAGCGCACCGTGCTGCACCTCGCTGACGCGCCGGCCGCGCAGAGCTGCGATGGCGGCATGCTCCTGCCCGACGCGCCCGTCACCTCGTCGACCTCGTACGTGTTCGACCCGGCGAACCCGGTGCCGGCGCGGGGTGGTGCGGCGATGTTGTCGTTCGCCTTCTTCCGTGGCCTCGGCATCACGCCCGGGCCGGTCGACCAGGGCGACTCGTGCGCGCGCCCTGACGTGCTGACGTTCCGCGGGCCGCCGCTCGAGCAGGAGACCCGGCTCTCCGGCCCGGCGCGCCTCGGCCTCACCGTGTCGTCGACGGCGCCCGACACCGCCTTCGTGGGGCGGCTCATCGCCGAGCAGGACGGCCAGGCGCTGCTGGTGCGCGAGGCCGCCGCGACGCTCGCCTTCCCCACCGCCGCGGTGCTCGAGCGGGCGACGTACACGCCCGGCACCACCATCGATCTCAGCCTCGACTTCTGGCCCATCGAGTGGACGTTGCCGAAGGGGGCGCGCCTGCGGGTGGACATCACCTCGTCGTCGTTCCCGGTGGTGCACACGCACTCGAACCGGGCCGGTCCGTGGGCGCTCCAGACGGGCGCCGACGTGGCCACGCAGACGCTCCATGTCGGCGAAGGCGCCTCGGTGCTCGAGCTGCCGCTGGTTCCATGAGCGCGCTGTCACACCCACGTGTGGAGGACTCGATGCGGCGTCTCCTGGCTGTCGTCAGTTCGGCGCTGCTCGCTGGCTGCCTCACGCCGCTGTCGGCCTCGCTGAAGCCGACCGACCGGCCCCTCAGCCTCGAGGCGCCCGCCGACCGCGCGCGGCTCGTGTTCGTTCGCCCGGCCCGCTTCACCGGCAGCGCCGTGAGCGCCTTCTTCGTCGACGCCGCGAGCCAGCGCGTGTTGGGGAAGTCGGTCGACCAGACGATGTTCGCGGTCGACGTCGAGCCCGGCGTGCATGTGGTGTGTCCAGTGCCGGTGTTCGACCAGGCCCTGGCGCGCATGGGCCCGCAGACGACTCCGTCGCTGGTGACGGCGCTGCCGCCGACGCGGCTCACCGTCGAGGCCGGCCGCACCTACCTCTTGTGGGTCTCGGTGCAGTGGGGCCCGCGCGTCGAGGCGCTCCCGGTTCGCCCAGATTCGCCAGCGGAGCGCGACCTGCGGCTCGCCATGGTGAGGGCACGCCCGGTGGAGCTCGCGCCGAAGCTCGACGACCTCGTCGTCGACGAGTTGCCAGCGTGGCTCGACCAGTGTCGGCGGTCGTTCGACGCCGACGTCCGGCTCACGGCCGAGCCGCTCGATGGGCGCCTCACGAGCGGGGTCCCGCCTTCACTCTGACTGAGCCCTGCGTCGGCGCGCCACCGGCGAGCGGCGCCGAGTGCTTCAGCGGTCAGCGACCACGGGAATCCACAGCAGCGTTCCATCGTCGCGCTGGACGAAGAGGTGTGACTCGAGCGGCCTCGACGCGGTGATGGCCAGCAACTGCCCGTCTTCGGAGCGGACCGCCTCGAGCCAGCCACCAGCCACGGAGAACGACGTGAGCGGGCCCGACCGAATCACGGTCACCGCGCCGACCCGAAGCCGAAGCACCTCGGGGAAGTCGGCGAGCGGTGGCGCACCCTGCGCGCGCGCGAAGAGTTCGTTGCGCGTCTGCGGCGCGAGGACCTCGAGCACGAAGCGCTTCGTCTTCGCCCCCTGCACGGCCTCGAGCACGGCGCGGCCGCCCTTGAGGCCCGTCAGGAGCACCGACTTGCCGAGTGGCTTGACCTCGACGACCGAGGGGTCGTCGACGCGCAGCTCGGACGTCGCCTCGAGCGACAGCACCTTCGGCACCTTGACCTTCAGCGCGATGCTGGGTCCCTCGAGCTCGGCCGGCTTCACCAGGATGGGCCACTTGCGATGGGTGCCATCGGCGAACCACGCCTCGAGCGTCGTCGTTCCAGCGCGAGCGCCCTGAAGCCCGAGCCGCGACGGCGTCTTGCGCTCGACCGCCACGACCGTCGGAGCGCCGATGGAAAAGCGCACCAACCCCGGCACCCGGACGATGGTCGTGGCCCCGTCGACGACGAGCTCGAGCGTCCGCTCAGCGGAGGGCTGGTCGACGACGTGCAGCTCGAGCGTGCGGCTTCCGCCGTCGCGTGCGGCGCGCAGCCTGCAGCGACCGAGCCCTCGGCCAGTCACCATGCGCTGGCGGCCGGGGAGTCTGTCGACCCGCACCGACGTCTCGCAGACGGGGCCGGGCTCCCAGTCGTTGCCGTGGAGCAGCATGCGCTCGTCCACCTGGAGGAGGATGGGCCGCGTGCCCGCGTCGTCGACGAACGCTCCCGCGTCAGCGGTGAACGGCGCTTCTGTCGGCCCGGCGTCGGCGCCTGCGGTCAACAGGGTGAGCAGCAGGGTCTGCGCGGCGAACGATGCATCGGGCATGGGGCCTCCGTTGGGGGAACGCTCCATGTCATGCGGCGCAGGGCCGCGAGGTTCCCGCTGCCCGGTGAGCGCCGACGTGGCCGGACCCTCCGTCGCGGTCGAGGTGCGGGTCGCGACCACCGCGCCAGCGGCGAGCACGAGGGCGAGCGGCCCGAGGAGCCACCAGAGCGAGAGGCCGCCAGCGACGACCGTGGAAGCGGTGCTCGTCCAGGTGGCGACGTCAGCGGCGGTCGGGCCCAGGGCACGCGCCGCGGTTTCGAGCGAGCCGAGCCGCGCCGCGGCGAGCGCGAAGTCCCGGTCGGTCGAAAGGCGTTGCTCGACGGCGCGCGCCTCGTCCGGTGTGAGCGCACCGTCGACCCACGAGGACAACAGCTCCCAGTCGCGCGGCGTCATGGCACACCTCCGCTCTGGGGACGGTCGAGCGCGGGCCCGAGGCTGATGGCGAGGGCCATGCGGGCGCGGGCGAGGCGCGACTTGATGGTCCCCACCGGAACCTCTTCGAGCTCGGCCACGGCGGTCAGCTCGAGCCCCTGCATCGAGGCGAGCACGAAGGCGCGACGTTGCCCGGCCGGCAGCTGCGTCAGCGCCCGCTCGAGCAGGACCTCGAGCGACTGGCCTTCGGCGTGCTCCGAGGGGTCGGGCGTCGAGGCCACGAGCGGTCGATCGTCGAGCGGAATGGTCTCGGGCCGGTGCTTGCGCCGCTCCATCAGCAGGAACCGCGTCACCACGGTCGTCAGCCAGGTGGTGAACTTCGCCGGGCCGGCCGGGTCGAAGCGGTCGAGCACCGCGAGCAGGTGCAGCGTCACGCTCTGGAGTTGGTCCGCACCTTCGCCGCCGATGCCCAGCCGGCGAACCAACGCCGCGAGCAGGGGGCCGACGTCACGCAGCAGCCGCGCCTGCGCGCGGCGGTCTCTCGTCTGAGCTTGCCGGACCAGCTCGACGTCCACGAAGGCGACCTCCTCGCCTCATCTCATGCAGCACCTGGGCGGCAGGTTCCCTGCTCGGTGAACTTCTCCGTACACGGCCGGAATGACGAAGGTCTTACGTGGTGGAAGGTCGAACTTCACCGAACTCGTGCGCCTCGGGGGCGCGGCCGTGTCGACGGTCACCCGGGCGCTGAAGGCGCGACGTGCGGCGTGAGGGTCAGGCGAGCTCGAGCGCCACGCCGCAGGCTGCGCTGAGGCCCGGGAGCAGCACCGTTGCGAGCCACGGCGCCCAGTGGCGCCATTTCCACGTCGAGCGGACGAGGAAGCCCATCGTGACGAGGAACGGCAACGTGGGAATCAGGGTGATGATCACCTGGATGAGCATGAAGCCGATGGTGATGCTCCCATCACGGCCCGTCAGCGGCGCCGACTTCGAGTCCTCGAAGAAGACCGCGGTCCCGCAGAGCATGTTCGCGCTCCAGCCGGCGAGGAACGTCGACGTGATGAGCAAGAAAGCCCAGACGGCGCGGTTGGGTGGCAGTGGGCGCGGGGCCGTGGGCGCGTTCATGGGCACGGTGCGGGTTTCGACACGTGAGCGCCCGAGAGCGTGCTCGTCCCGGTGCAGGACTGCGCGGCGTTGAGGCGAATGCGACCGAGGCCGCCTCCGCCACCACCACCGCCGCCAATCTGCTGGTCGACACCCTGCTGGCCGCCGCCCGGGCCCATGCTCGCGGTGGCGCCAGTGCCGCCACGCCCCGAGTACTGCGGCCCGACGCCGCCGTTGGCCGTCGCGCCGGTGCGGCCGTCGTCTCCGTCTTCGCCATCGTCGCCGTCGTCGGCGCCGCTGCCGCCACCGCCGCCGTTGACCTGGACACGCGCGGTCGTGCCCAGCTCGACGAGGTTGCCCTCGAGGAGCACGGCGCCGCCACTTCCGCCGCCGCCGCCGCCCTTGCCGGCTTCCCAGTTGGAGCTGCCCGTAGTCCCCGCTTCGCCACCACCACCGTGCGCGGCGACGACTCCACCCAGCCACAGGCGCCCGAGGCTCGACACCTGAATGGCGCCGCCGCCACCGCCGCCCCGGCCGCCAGCCTGCATGCCCATGCCGGCTCCACCGCGCCCGCCGGGACACCCACCACGAAGGGGACTGAGCGAGGACAGGCCGTTGGACATCGACGTCGCGCCGGCACCACCGCCGTTGGCGTCCTTGTTCGAGCCTCGGCCGCCTGAGGCGCCTCCGGTTCCAAACCCACCTCCGCCTCCGCCGCCGCCACCAGCCTGTGGGTTGCCGTTGAAGGTGCCGCCGAGCCCGCCGACGCCAGGGCTGCAGAAGGCGAGGGCGCTCCCGGGGCCGGCCGTGGTGCCGGTGGCGTTGGCGACGATGCCGCCGTCGATGATGGCGTCGCCGTACACCGCGAGGATGAGCGGGCGGTTGCCGAGGACGGTGAGCGAGCCCGCGCCCGAGACGGTGAGCGACCGCATCGGGAGAATGACCGTGCCGCCGTCTTCGGTGACGGGCTGGGGTTGACCCGCTCCGCACCAGTTCGAAGGCGTCGCGACGCTGGTCGTCGTGTCGAAGGTGACGTTGCACGAGACCGTCACGGAGCCCGCGTCGACAGCCCGCGCGACGTGCAGCGTGGGGTTGAAGTTGCTGGGAGGGTACGGGAACGAGGGAATGCCCGCGTCCGCGGCACCACCTGCGCTTCCACCAGCGGCACCACCGGCGCTTCCACCAGCGGCACCACCGGCGCTTCCACCAGCGGCACCACCGGCGCTTCCGCCCGCTGCACCGCCAGCGCTTCCACCTGCAGCACCACCGGCATTTCCACCATCGGGAATCACCGCACCGACGCAGACGCCGGCCGTCGCATCACACGTCGCTCCCTCAGGGCAGTCGGCGTTCGACGCGCACACCGCGATGCCGCACGTGCACCCCTCGAGCGCGGCCGCCACGAGGAGGACTGCTCCAAAGTGAACCCTCACGGCCACACCCCCTGCAGCAAGAGACTGGCGGACGCCGAATCAGCCGACGGTACGATCCTGAGCGCACTCCTCGCCGGGCTCGACGTCGGCCACAGCGACAGCAGGGACCCGATGGCGACGGCGACGCCGCCCGAGATGAGCAGCGCCGACGACAGCCTCGACAAGCGCACCGTGGCGCCAGCCTGCTCCGGGTCGCCGCCCACCACCACGCCGCGGGTGTCGATGGTCACACCGGAGCGCGCGTTCGCGGCGAGCCCTCCGATGATGGCGCCCGTCACGAGGGCCGCGGCGCCGACACCAGCGGTCACCCAGCCGACCGTCTTCACGGGAGACACGCGCTTCTTCTCGTCCGACGCGGCCACCAGGTCCGGGTCTTCGTAGCCCGCCGCCTGCACGGCTGGAGTCGTCGGTGCTGCCGGGCTCGGCTGGCCAGGTGTCACCGGCTTGTTGGGTTCGGTCGCTGCCGGCTCGGTCAGCTCGAGCGGTGCGAACTCCTCACGCGGGGCCGACTTCGTGGCAGCCGGAGCCTCTTCGCGAGGTGCGGCCTTCGCGGGCGGCGTGGCCTTCTTCTTCGGCCGCTTCGGCTGTGTCTTCGGAGCCAGCGGCGCAAGCTCGTCCTCTTCGTCCTGCGCGCGTGAGAGTCCAGGTGTGGTCAGAGTGACCACCACCGCCAGCGCGATGAGCCTCATCAGGTGAGCGTACACCGGCCTCTGCGAAGGCATCGTTTTCGCCGGTCCGGGACGACCTGCGGGAGGTGAGCCGTCGCGTCGTGACACCTGACGGCGCTCAGTCCCACACGTCGTCGTCCGTCTGCTTCTCTTCGCCCACGGCCAGCCAGCGCACGCCAGGGTGCTGAACGAGCCGCTCGGCCGCGAGGTAGTTCACGACGCCTGCTGCCCAGCCCCGCTCGTGGTCCACCGAGAATGGAATGAAGCCGAGCGCGAGAATCGGCCTGAAGTCGCCGCAGAACTGCAGCGAGACGGTGACGCTGTCCGCCAGCCGGCCCGTCGAGACCGCCTCACGATACCGTCGGGAGAAGCCCGTGTCGGAGCGTGACGCCACGGTCTTCGAGGGAGCATCGTCCTCGTTGCAGGGCGGCCCCAGCGTCTTCGTGGCCTCGGTTCCTGCATCGAACGACGAGCTTCCCAGCTCGTGCGAGGCGTCGACCGCGGTGGCCCGTTGCGTGCCCGGCCGCGGGGACTCTGGAAGGACCGACGAGGGGCCCGGCTCCGGCTGGGCTGGAATCACGAGTCGCCCCTCCGCACAGGCGACCATCGAGAGAAGCCCTGCGACCACGACAGCGGCCCTCATGGCGCGAGCTGCCGCCGGTGACCGAGGTCGCCCACGGCCCAGCGCTCCGAGGCGCTCACGGACACCCCTCGCAGCGTCGGCGCGGTCGCGTTCGCGGCCTCACACTGCTGCCAGCCGGTGCCGGTGTTCTTGAGCGTCACGCCGCGCTCGCCGACCGCCCACGCGCTCCCATCGGCCGCGAGGCCCACCGCGTGGAGCCGCACGTTCGTCACCGCCGGGGTCACCACCGTCCAGGTCCCTGCGGCGAGGCGCAGAATCGTGCCGTTCGCGCCCACCGCCCAGCCCGTGTTGGCGTCGGACAGCACCAGGGCCGTGAGTGACGACGAGGTGGGGCTGAGAATCGTCGTCCAGGTTCCGTTCTGCAGCTGCCGAATGGTGCCGTTCTCGCCGACGGCCCAGCCGGTGTTCATGTCGATGACGTCGACGGCGTTGAGCGTCGTGCCGCTGCCGGGGGTCCCCGGGGTGTACGAGCCCGCCAGAATGCGCGCGAGCTGGCCCGAGCGGCCCACCGCCCAGCCGTTCTGGGGGTCGACGAGGTCGAGCCCGTTGAGGCCCCACGCGAGCGAGTTCTGCGAGAGCGTCCACGTGCCGTTGGTGAGCCTGAGGCCCATGCCGTAGGTGTACGTCGTGCCCTGCACCGAGACGTCCCACGCGCCGATGGCCCAGCCGTTCTGCGCGTCGACGAGGTGCACGTCACGCAAGCGGTAGGGGTGCGAGCCCGTCGGCGCGGTGACGCGCGTCCACGTCCCGTTCTCGAAGCGCACAATCGTTTGACCGTCTCCCACGGCAACGGCGACGCCGTTCACCGCTGAGACCGCGTTGAGGGCCTGCGACACCATCGGCACCGGCGCTTCGACTCGCGCAGGCGTGCAGCTCACCGTCTGGGCGCAGTCGGCGTCGCACGGGCACGAGCCGGTACAGGTCGATGAGGTGTCACAGGTGCAGCTTGAGCCACCAGCGCTGCCACCGCCCATCGCGCCTCCTGCAGCGCCGCCACCGACGGAGCCTCCGGCCTGTCCACCGGCCGCTGCGCCACCACCGAGGGAGCCTCCGGCCTGTCCACCGGCCGCTGCGCCACCCGCCGCGCCACCACCGAGGGAGCCTCCGGCTTGTCCACCGGCCGCTGCGCCACCCGCCGCGCCACCTCCAAGGGAGCCTCCGGCCTGCCCACCGGCCGACGCCCCGCCCGCCTGCCCACCTGCCGCGCCGCCACCAGCCCCGGCGCTGAACCGGCACGCCTGGAGCTCACACGTCTGGCCGCTCCCGCACGCCGAACACGAGAGCCCGCCCGAGCCACACGCCGACGTCTCACTGCCCGCCCGGCACGTGCCCGTCGCGTCACAACACCCGGCGCAGGTGCGCACGTCACACGTCGTCGGGGCCGGCGCGACCCCGCACGACACCAGCACTGCAGCCACTGCGAAGAACGACAGGATGGAGGTCTTCACTGGGCGGCTCCCACGGTGCGGTACACGACGGAGTCGGTGACGAACAGCCAGCCCGAGCCGACGGGGTGAAGGCCGGTGGGGCGCTCCAGGTCGGTGGCCGAGAGGTCCGCGGCGGTCAGCGTCAGCGTGCGCGAGGTGGGGTTCGACAGCGGCACCCGCCACAGCCCGAGCGTCGGGCCCACCTTCGTTACCGTGAAGACGTCTCCGCCCTGGAGCACCGTCGAGGCTCGGTCGAACCCGTCACCGGTGAGCACCGCGCGCGCCGTCTCCGAGTCGAACGGCACCTGCGTCAACGTCGACTGTGCTCCGCGCTCGACGAAGAAGTAGCCCTCGCGGCTCGCCAGCACGAAGTCGCTCTGCAGCGAGCCCCCGCTCACGACGACCTGGTCCAGGCCGTCCGTCGGGTCGACCGCGCCGAGGTGCGAGAACGACGAGAAGTTGTCGGTGGTGCCCACGTAGAAGATGAACGGCGCGACGAACGCGAGCCGCGCGCGGTTGAGGAACTGCTTCGTCCAGGTGAAGGGCCCGCCCGCCGAGGGGATGCGGCGAATGCCGAAGCTCGAGACGCCGAAGCGCGGGTCTCCGCCGATGGAGCAGTAGATGAAGCCGCCCGCCTCGAGGAGGTCGGTGCACTGGCCGGTGGTGCCGGTGATGGTGGTGGGCGTGGTGCTGCCGGCCTGGAGCCGCCGCAGCCCGTTGAGCTCGGCCCACAACACCGTCTGGCCGCTCGCGCGCACCGGCGAGAGCACCGTGCCCGACGCCACGCGCTGCACCTGCTTCGTGGTGAGGTCGACGGCGTAGAGGTCGCGGCCCTGCGCCGAGGTCGAGTCGAAGCCCGTCACGTACAGCGTGGTGCCGACGAGCGCAGTGGAGTCGACGAAGCGCGCGGGCACCGTGGCCACCGTCTCGATGCAGGCCGTCTTCGACGTCGAGCACACCGAGCCGCCCGGGCATACGCCGCACGCCTGGCCGTCGACGACGCCGCACACCGCGCTCGCCCGGCTGCACGCGTCGGCCATGCATCGACCGGTCGAGGGCTCACAGCGCTGGCCCATCGCGCAGGTGACGCCCGTGCAGAGCGGCTCGCACCGGTTGGTGGCGCCGCAGCGCTCGGAAGCGTTGCAGCCCGCGCACTGGAGCATTCCTCCGCACCCATCGGGCACCGCGCCACACGCTCCATCACACGTCCGCCGGGTGCAGGTGGGGCCGGTCATCGAGGGCCCGCCGCACGCGTTGAGCGAGATGGCGAGCTGCCCGCCGGCGCTGCAGGCGAACGAGTCGCTCCCGATGCAGGCCGACGTGCCACAGTCGAGCGGCCTTGGCCCCTGCGACGTCGAGGCGGTACAGGAACACCGGGGCGCGTCCAGGCCGAAACCGCAGCCGACGAGCCCACCCACTGCCAGAAGCACCACGAGCCAGAGTTTCATGGCGCGTGTGTCGGACGACCCCCGAAAGGGGGGACATTTTCTTTCACGCGCCCCAGACGTCCTGAACGCCCAGTCAACTCAACGACCTGGCGCGGCAGTCCAACGAAGCGGCATCGAGAAACTCAATCATGAGGCCCGGCCGCGAGGCGTCAGCACGGCCGCTCATGGGTGCCGGTTGGCTCGAGCCCGCGGCGTTCAGACGGTGAGGGCATGCGAATGCTCGGGTTCCTGCTCCTCAGCGCCTGTGCCACGACGCCGCTGTTCGAAGGAGAGCTGCACGAGGGCCAGCAGCGGGTGTCGACGATGACGCCGATGCCGAAGCGTGCGTCATCGCCCGCGCGGCTCGAGCGCCACTATTGCCCCGAGGCGATGAGCACGGAGCAGAAGCTCGACTGCGCGGACTTCCACGACCTCGCACGCAACGTGCGCGACGCAGCGTCGTTGTGGGTGCAGGTCGCGCGTGACGCGGAGCACCCCGAGCAGCAGTGCTTCGCCGTTCATCGGCTCTCGGTGCGCGCGTCGGAGGCGCTCGAGCGGGTGGCGCCCGTCACCGTCGCGCGGTGCGAGACCCAGCAGGCCGAGCGCCTTTCGGCCTGTACGAGCTCGTGCACCTCCGAGGTTCCGGAGTGCCAGGGCCGCCAACGCGCCTTCGTCGCCGCCACGCTCGCTGCCCAGCTTCTCGCGTACGACTGGCTCTGGCCCGAGGAGCGGTTCATTCCCGGCCTGCCGCTCGACGAGAACCTGATGCGGATGCCCGGGTTCCCCGCCTGCGGCAGGGAGTTCACGAGCTGCGTGGCGATGTGCGCGATGCCCCGGCGCGTCGCGAGCCGATGATGCCCAGGAGGCATGCGCCGAGGGCCTCTGGCAGCGTGTTGGAAGACCGCCCTGAAGCCTTCCTCGCGGTCGGCCTCTTCCTTTCCAGCAACGGGCATCGCCTCGTCTGTTCTCAGGCCGATGCGACGCTGACGATGCTGGCGGTCGCCTCCGGCTCGATGGACGAGACGGGGTTCGCCGAGTGGCTTCGCGCGCGCGTGAAGAAGCGCTGAGCGGAGCGCTTCACGGCGGAGGTTCGAACACCACCACCCGGTTCATCGCTGCGTCGACGACGAACACCCGCCCCACCGGGTCCACCACGAGGCCGCGGGGCACCAGCGTACCGCGGCCGGGAAGCTCTTCGAGGCGCTCGAACGCCGGCTTCGAGGGGTCGACCTTCACCACGCGCTGGTTCCCGGTGTCGCTGACGAAGACGACGCCGTCACGCCCCGCGGCCACGCCGAGCGGGTTGCGCAGCGTGGCCTCGAGCGGTGCGCCCGAGGTGCAGGTGCCTCCGAAGAGCGTCGTGCTGCGGCAGGTGGCAGCGGCGCCGGGCCCCGCCAGCCGTCGCACCGCGCAGTTGTCGCGGTCGGCCACCAGCAACGAGCCGTCGTCGGCGAGCGCCACGTCGACGGGCCGGCGAAACGACGTGCCCTGCGCCGCGGTGCAGCCCATGACGTTGGCGCTGGTGCCGCAGCAAAAGTTGCGGCCACACGCGCCGTCGCGCGCGCCCATCAGGCCGTCCGTGCCCGCGAGGGTCGCCAGCTCGCGCCGGCCGAAGGGCGCGACCCGAATCGTCTCGTAGATGGCGTCGGCCACGTACAGCACGCCCGCGTCGACGTCGGCCACCAGCCCGGTGGGGCCACCGAAGACGCCCGGCCCGAAGGTGCCCGGCCCGGAGTCGTAGCAGCGCGTGAAGCCCATCTGCCCCATCACACACGTGCCCGCGAAGACGCGCGGCGCTGCCGGCGGCGTGACGGAGAAGACGCACTGCTCGCTCGTGTCCGAGATGAACAGCGTGCCGCCGCGGCCGACCGCGATGCCCGTCGGGTCGACCAGCCCACTGGAGACGACGGTCGAGACGTTTCCCAGCGGGTCGATTCGCCGGATGGCGCGGTTCCCCGTGTCGGCGACGTAGAGGAACCCGTCGGCGTCGAGCGCCAGGCCCGCGGGCGAGTCGAAGCGCGCCATCGCGCCAGGCCCGTCGTCGTTGCCCGCCGTGCCAGCCCCGGCGAATGGGAGCAGCCGCCACCCCGTCGTTCCGGCGTCGAACGCGCCCGCGTCTGGCGGCGCGCTCGCGTCGAGGGCGGGCATTCCCGCGTCGAAACCACCCATCGGCACGCAGCCGGCCAACAGCGCGACGCAGAGCGCCCTCATCGCGTCACCGGCGTCAGCACCCGAATGCGGTTGTTCGAGGTGTCGGCGACGAAGATGCGCCCCGACGCGTCCATGACGAGGCCCGCGGGTGCGCTGAACTGCGCCGCGGCGCCAACGCCGTCGACGGCGCCGCGCTGGCGACTTCCGGCCAGCACGGAGATGAGGCCGGCCGCGCTCACCGCGGCGATGCGGTGGTTGCCGGTGTCGGCCACCACGGCGCTCCCGGCGAGGGGGCCGAGGCCCGCGGTGACGGCGAAGGGGTTGCGAAGGATGCTGCTCGTGTCCTCCGACGTGAACATCGGGCAGCGCGAGCGCCCCACGGACTGCACGGTGCAGCCCGGCTCCCAGGTGAGGCGGCGCAGCGCGCAGTTGTACACGTCGGTGACGAAGAGCACGCCGGGCGCGCCGACGGCGACGCCTGCCGGGCCGTTGAAGGTGGCGCCCGCCGCGGAGCCCGTGCACGAGGCGTTGAACGAGCACACGCCGTCGGCGAGCACCGTGGTGCCGAAGCCCTGGCCCGCCAGCGTCCCCACCGCGCCAGTCTCGGGCCGAATCCACCGCACGCGGTTCGCAGCCGTCTCGGTGACGAAGAGGAAGGGTGGCGACCACGCGAGGCCCGCAGGCTGCGCGAAGCGCGGAGGTGACGCGAAGCAGCCGCTCGAGTCACGGGAGCACGAGCCCGCGAGCACGCTCGCCGTTCCGCTGGCGGTGATGGCGCGGACGCAGTTTCGCCCGGTGTCGCTCACGTAGAGCGTGCCGTCGGAGCCGAGCGCGAGGCCGCCAGGCGCGTCGAGGCCGCTGCCTCCGCACGGAAACACCGTGGGGAACGCCGTCGTCACCACGCCCTGCGCGTCGACCCGGCGAATGCAGTGGTTGTTCGAGTCGAGCACGAACAGCACGCCGGTCTCGTCGAGCGCGAGGGCCGTGGGCGCATCGAACTGGGCCTCGGCGCCGGTGCCGTCGCTCGTCCCACGGGTGCCGCCGGCGAGCGTCGAGACCTGCCACACGAGCGCTCCACCGTCGGCCGCGGTCCCTGCGTCGAGCGCCTGGTTCCCCACCGCGACGCACCGGTAGCCGATGCAGCAGTTCGCGCAGCCGCAGTTCACGTCTGACACGCACTCGACGCCGAACGGGTTCGACAGCGTGCAGGCGCCGAGCGCGAGCAGTGGGAGCCACTTCACCATGTGAAGAGCGCTCCGAGCGCCAGGGCGGCGGTGAGGCCCATGGTGATGTCCGAGGCGAGCGCCCAGCCGGTGAGGGTGCGCGACTCGTCGACCGTGAAGGGCCGGCCGAGCTGCGCGTACTGGTTGCGCGTGTTCAACGTCATGCCGCCCGTCACCGCCCACGCCACGCCGGCCACCACCGCGGCGCTGGCGACGAACCAGAAGGCCCGCCGCGGGTGTTCGACCACCGTGCCCACCACCTCGCTGCCCTTCACGAAGCCTCCGCGCCGGGGCGTGCTGGTGAACGAGAGCGAGGCGAGGCTCAACCGGCTGCCGGCGCCGAGCGTCACCGGGGCCACGTTGAGCGCCTCGGGCAGCACCTGCTTCACCACGTAGCGGCCCGGCACCAGCGCCACCGTCACCTCGCGCGCCTCGTCGGAGCGGCCCTCGGCCACCACCAGCTTCTCGGCCTCGTCCACCACCACCACGCGCGACGCGGGGCCCTTCGGCAACACCAGCTTCGCGCTCGCTTCGGCGGGCCAGCTCATCACCAGCTCGCCTTCGCCCTTGAGCTCGTACCGGAACGCCGGCTTCTGCGGCACGAGCGTCGCCGCGGTGTCTGCCTCGGTGCGCCCGTGCGCATAGAGATACGACTCCGAGAGCGTCACCTGGCCGTTCTGGTCCGCGTCCGCCGCGCCGCGCAGGCCCGAGACGAAGTGGTGCGTGAAGACCGAGCCCTGGAGCGCGCGCGTCTCTTGCGAGAGCTCGTCGGCGCCGCTCGACGTCAGCACCGCCAGGCCGCGGACGGTGAGTTCGTCGACCACCTTCACGTCGAACGGCGCCACCGGGGTGCCACCCTTCGTGCCCAGAATCGCGCCGGCCTGGCACGCGTCGATGACGCCGACGCGGACGGTGGCCTGGACGTCGCGCAGGCGCGTCGAGAGCTCCTCGAGCCCGAGCGCTGGCGTTCCCCGCAGGTGCAGCGTGCGGCTGTCGGAGTGGCCCGAGTAGTAGACGAAGACGAGCGTCGGGCCCGTGGTTCTCGCGGCGAGCGTGGAGAGCGCGTCGAGCCGTGCTCGCACCACGTTCGTGTCGGGGTCGAGCAGCACGGTGACGCGGTCTTTCGGGAAGCGGCCGAGCTCGACGAGCACCGAGGCCATGCGCTCGGCGTCGGACTGCGCGTGCTTGAGCGGCTTGTCGAGCTCCCAGCCGGTGTTGGCGCCGATGACGAGGGCGAAGCGCTCCTCGGCGCGCGCCGTGCTGGCGCAGAACGCGAGCGCCAGCAGGATGGGGAGACACTGCTGCACCGCGCCGCCGTAGCACCAGGGGAAGGCCTCTCGAAAGCGGCGCCAGGTCGTGAGGCGTCGGCGTGACGGGGAAGGGCTCACTCGGCCGCGCTCGTGTCGTCGCGGGGCGCGCGTGCGGCGGGCTTCTCCCAGCCGAGGGTGGTGACGGAGAGCCCGGGGCCCGAGGGGTCCTTCCCGGCCTCGAGCTGCTTCACCAGCGGCGCCAGCGAGAACGCGGTCGGCCCATGCACGGCCCAGACGAGCTCGCGGCCCTCGACCCCGTCGAGCGCGATGGCCACGGGGAGGAGCGGCTGCTTCGAGTCGAACGCCGCCGCCGTCGCTCCCCCATACGGGAAGTAGGTCGACACGGTGCCCGCGCCGTCGCGCGAGAGGACGGCGACGTACCCGTCGGGCGCCGTCACCCGGAAGCGCACTTTGTCTCCAGGCACCACGCGCGCGCCGGCCAGGAGTGGCTCGACACCACCGTCGGCCGTCTGGCGATACGCCGTCAGGGTGATGGAGCCCTTCGTCGTCGACTCGTCTTCGTCAGGTGTTCGCAGCACGACGAGCACGGCCGCGGCGGTCGAGGCGAGCACGAGGGGGAACCACACCAGCCATCGTCGACGCGTCGGCTCGAGGCGAGCGGCGACGGGGCCGGGCGGGTGCTTGATGAGAAAGGCTGCGCTGTCGGCGCGCAGGGCCTCGAGGCGTGCCCGCACCTCGGGTGACTCGGCCAGCGCGGCGTCGATGGCCGCACGGGCCTCGGGGGACAGGTCGTTCGCCAGGTAGCGCTCGAGCAGCGCGTCGGGCGGTGGGCGGCGGGGCGCGCTCATGGGGGGCCTTTCACGGTGAAGCGCTCGGCGCGTTTGTTGGCGCGCTCGGCGAAGGCCGCCAGCGCCCGGCCCACCGTCTTGCGAGAGAGGTCGAGCGCCTGCGCCACCTCTTCGGTGGTGTAGCCCTCGACGAAGTACAGCACCGCGCAGGTGAGCGTCTGCTCGTCTTCGCCCTTCGTCAGCAGCGCCAGGTCGTGCATGGCGTCGACGCGGGCGGTGGCCGACTCCGTCGCGGGGAGCTGCGCCACCTCGTCGAGCGCGGCCTCGTCGTCGGGCAGGGCCTTGAGCGTGCCGTGCCACCGCGCCCGGTGCCGCAGCCGGTCGACGGCCTGGTAGGTGGCCATCTGGTACAGCACGGTGAAGGGGCTCGCCTCACCTCGCAGCCGGCCCTCGTTCCTGAAGAAGGCGAGGAAGACCTCTTGCGTGATGTCCTGCGCGGCGGCCTCGTCTCCGCCCAGCAGCGCCGCGGCGCGACGGAAGACGGCGGGCGCGAAGCGGCGGTAGAGCTCGTTGAAGCGTTGGGTCCGCTCGTCCGCCATCGGCGCACATCCTCCCGCAGGGACGGACAGCGCCCAAGTCTTCTGGCTGGCGGAGAGGCGGGACAGCACCCGTCAGGGTCGTCTGGCGCGGCTCCCCGGGGACAAATTTCGAGGGCGTTGCTTCTCTCTTTCACCCTGTCTGCCGGTGGTGCAGCGCGGGCTCTCCGACGCCAAGTCACCGCACACCTGAGCTCGATGGCGTGAGTCAGAAGCCCCGACGGTCGAGCTTCACCTCGGTCATGATGGTGGCGGCAATCTCTTCGATGGACTTCGTCGTCGTCGACAGCCAGCGAATCGACTCGCGCTGCATCAGGCGCTCCGCGTCCTGGACCTCGCGGCGGCAGTTGTCGAGCGAGGCGTAGCGGCTGTTCGGCCGGCGCTCGTGCCGCACCTGCGCGAGGCGCTCGGGGAGAATGGTGAGCCCGAAGAGCTTGCTGCGAAACGCCGGCAGGGCCTCGGGCAACGCGTCGCGCTCGAAGTCCTCGGGGATGAGCGGGTAGTTCGCCGCCTTCACGCCGTACTGCATCGCCAGGTACAGGCTGGTGGGCGTCTTCCCGCAGCGCGACACGCCCACGAGAATGACGTCGGCTTCCGACAGGCCCGTCGACGACTGGCCGTCGTCGTGCGCGAGGCTGAAGTTGATGGCCTCGATGCGGCGCGCGTAGGTGTCGGCGTCGCCCATCGCGTGGAAGCCGCCGATGTCGCTGCCCGCGAAGCGCTGCAGCTCGGTCTCGAGCGGCGCGATGAAGGGCGAGAAGACGTCGAGCACCAGCGCGTTGGCCTTCGCCACCAGCGCCGTCAGCGCCGGGTTCACCAGCGTCGCGAACACCACGGGCCGCACGCCATCGGCGACCGCCGCGGCGTCGATGCGGGCGACGACTTCGCGCATGGCTGCGTCGTCGGTGACGAAGGGAACGCGCACCTGCTGCAGCTTGAGGCCCGCGAAGCGCGCCAGCACCGAGTGGCCCAGCGTCTCGGCGGTGATGCCGGTGCCGTCGGACACGAAGAAGACCGTTCGGCGGCGCGCGTCGTCAGCCATCGGCGTGGTTCCCTTCGAGAACGGGTTTCAACGGAGGCCCCGACACCACGCGGGCTGCGTAGCCCACTCTGCAGCCCGGGGAACCACGGAAAAGCCGAGGTCTCGACGGGCTACGTCGCGTCATGACGAAGGCAAATGGCCGTGCGCGCGAGCGGGCCCGCTGTCAAAAGTGCCGCCATGTCCACCAGCCCCTTCGTGGTGCCCTTTCAGGCCCTGCGGCTGTCCGATGTCGAGGTCGTCGGCGGGAAGAACGCCGCGCTCGGCGAGATGTTGAGCCAGCTGTCGAGCAAGGGCATTCGGGTGCCCGACGGCTTCGCCACCACCGCCGAGGCCTTCCGCGCGCTGCTGCGGGAGAACGACCTCGAGGCGAAGGTGGCCGCGCGCCTCGAGGGCCTCGACGTCGACGACGTCAACGCGCTCGCGAAGGCCGGCGCCGAGATTCGGTCGTGGGTCGAGCACGCGAAGCTCCCCGCGCGGCTCGAGGCCGAGGTGCGCGCACACTACGAGGCGCTCTCGAAGGGCCGGCCCCTGTCCGTCGCCGTGCGCTCGAGCGCCACCGCCGAAGACCTGCCCGACGCCTCGTTCGCGGGCCAGCAGGAGACGTTCCTCAACGTCGTCGGCATCGACGCGGTGCTCGACCGCATGCGCCACGTCTTCGCCTCGCTCTACAACGACCGCGCCATCGCGTACCGGGTGCACCAGGGCTTCGCGCACTCGAACGTCGCGCTGTCGGTGGGCGTGCAGCACATGGTGCGCAGCGACCTCGGCGCCTCGGGCGTGCTCTTCACCCTCGACACCGAGTCGGGCTTCCGCGACGTCGTCTTCATCACCTCGAGCTTCGGCCTCGGAGAGACCGTCGTGCAGGGCGCCGTCAACCCCGACGAGTTCACCGTGCACAAGCCGACGCTGCGCGCGGGCAAGCGGGCCATCGTGCGCCGCGCGCTGGGCAGCAAGCGGGTGAAGATGGAGTTCGCCGAGGGCGCCGCCCGGGTGCGCACGGTCGACGTGCCGCAGGCCGACCAGCGGCGCTTCTCGCTCACCGACGACGAGGTGCTCGAGCTGTCACGCTTCGCCCTCACCATCGAAGAGCACACCGGCCGCCCCATGGACATCGAGTGGGGGAAAGACGGCGTCGACGGCAAGCTGTACATCCTCCAGGCGCGGCCCGAGACGGTGAAGTCGCGCGAGCGCGCCGACGTGGTGGAGCGCTTCCGCGTCACCGGCACCGGGCCCGTGCTCGTCACCGGAAGGGCCATCGGCCAGAAGGTGGGCGTGGGCGCCGTGCGGGTGGTGCCCTCGGTGAAGGACATCGACCGCGTGAAGCCGGGCGACGTGCTCGTCACCGACATGACCGACCCCAACTGGGAGCCGGTGATGAAGCGCGCCTCGGCCATCGTCACCAACCGCGGCGGCCGCACCTGCCACGCCGCCATCATCGCGCGCGAGCTCGGCATTCCCGCCATCGTCGGCTGTGGCGAGGCGACGACGACGCTCTCCGATGGCGCGCAGGTGACGGTGTCGTGCGCCGAAGGCGACACCGGCAAGGTGTACGCGGGGAAGGTGCCCTTCGAGGTGGAGCAGTCGACGCGGGGCGCGCTGCCGCCGCTCGCCACCAAGCTGATGCTGAACGTGGGCACGCCCGACCTCGCCTTCGAGTTCGCCGCCATTCCCAACGCGGGCGTCGGCCTCGCGCGCATCGAGTTCGTGGTGAACGGCATCGGGGTGCACCCGAAGGCCGCGCTGCACGTCGATGGGCTCGAGCCCGCGCTCAAGGCCCAGGTGCTCGAGCGCAGCGTTGGCTACGAGAGCCCCAGGGTCTTCTTCCGCGAGAAGCTGGCTGAGGGCGTCGCCACCATCGCCGCGGCCTTCTGGCCCAGGCCCGTCATCGTGCGCCTGTCGGACTTCAAGTCGAACGAGTACCGCAAGCTGCTGGGCGGCGAGCGCTTCGAGCCCATCGAAGAGAACCCGATGATTGGGTTCCGCGGCGCGTCTCGCTACGTGGCGGCCGACTTCGCCGACTGCTTCGCGCTCGAGTGCGAGGCGCTCAGGAAGGTGCGCGGCGAACTCGGCCTCACCAACGTCGAGCTGATGGTGCCCTTCGTGCGCACGCTGTCCGAGGCGCGCCGCGTCACCGAGGCGCTCGCGCGGCACGGCCTCGCGCGCGGCACCGACGGCCTGCGGCTCATCATGATGTGCGAGGTGCCGTCGAACGCGATTCTGGCCAACGAGTTCCTCGAGTACTTCGACGGCTTCTCCATCGGCTCGAACGACCTCACCCAGCTCACCCTGGGGCTCGACCGTGACTCGGGCCTGGTGGCCGACGCCTTCGACGAGCGTGACCCGGCGGTGAAGGCGCTGCTCTCGCAGGCGATTCGCGCCTGCCTGGCGAAGGGCAAGTACATCGGCATCTGCGGGCAGGGCCCGTCGGACCACCTCGACTTCGCGAAGTGGCTGGTGGCCGAGGGCATCGGCTCCATCTCGCTCAACCCGGACACGGTGGTCGATACCTGGAAGCGGCTCGCCGCCGGGTGAGGGCGGCGCTCGAGCCGCCGACGCAAAGGCCCCGTGCGAACGGTCGACGCAGACGCGAGTTCGGCTCGCGCTTCAGCGAACGCCGGCGGCCTTGCGTCGGGCCCGCTCGCGCGCCTCGACGACCCGCTCGAGCGCCTTCGTGACTTCGCCCGACGCGCCGAACGCCGTCGCCAGCCGAAGGTTGGTCTCGGCCGATTGCAGATTGCCGCGCCGTTCGTCCTCGAGCGCCGATGAGAGGAGCGCCCGGGCGCGCTCGGCCGTCGCGGTTGGAGACGTTTGGCCATGAGGTGGGGTGCGCGGTGTCATCGGTGCCACGGAGCGGCCTCCTGCGAGGTGAGACGTCAGGTGAACGTCGTCTGTACAGTGCAAGTGGAACTCCAGTTGCGTGCCTTCAGTGAAGTCGTGGCCTTGTGGTGAGGCGACGGGCGCGGTGGAGCATCAGGTCGCTTCCACCTGTCCTCTGGGAGGAGACACCACGGCCCGCGCAACTCGGTGGTGGGTGCTTTGAAACAGATGAGTGACCTCGCGGAGACGCGCTGCGGGCGTTCACAACGCCGGCGTGACGCTTCCATCTGCCGGTACGAGGCGAAGCGCGTCGCGCTGGCTCGGCTCCTGGCAGTCGTTCTCCAGCACCAGGCGCTCGACGCCCGGTGACGGCGCGAACACCGGGAGTGCGTTGAGCGGCAGCTCGCCGGTGCACGTGAGGGCCCTCGTCTTCACCGGGCTCGACGTCGCCCACGGGTAGCGGTCGCAGCCCTCTTCATCGGGCCGCTGCGGCAGTCGCTTCGGTTTTCGCCGGGCCTGCGCGGGCTGCACCAGCGTCGTCGTCTCCCGGCACGTCGCCACGAGACTGCCGAAGCGGAGCGTGAGGGCCGCTCCGCGACGTTCGATGGTCCCCTGCACCGTGGTGGCGTCGCTGCAGGTCCACTCGGCCGCGCCAGGGCCAGACTTCGGGCGCTTCTGCTCCTCTGCCACCAGCGTCGCCGTGCCACCCGCGAGGTGCAGCAACCAGCGCTCGAGCATCTCGGGGCCGGGCATCGAGCGCTCCCCCGGGGGCCTGGCGCTCGAGACGAAGCGGCGCACCGCCCACTGCGCGTCGAGTCGTTCGGCCGGGCAGCCTTTCGCCGTCACACGGGGTGCCACGGGCTCGGGCGCTTCGGGACCCTCGGGTTCGTCTTCGAGCTGCGGCAGCGGCGGCTCCGGCTCGGTGACGGGCGGGGGCGGCGGCGTGGGAAAGAGCACGTTCTGGTGACCTGGTGAAAAGCGCACGGCCTCGCCGTCGTAGAAGGCCACGCGCGGCGACAGTCCGGGCCTGGGCGTCTCGACGAAGAGCCACTCGAAGGCGCGCCCGTCTGGGCAGCCGATGACGAAAGCCCTCGCGTCGCTCGAGAACGAGGTGAAGGCCAGCTCGAGGTGGGCGCGCTCAGGTGAAGGACGCGCCGCCGAGAGCGCGGGCTCGAGGCTCAAGCCGCCCGGCCATCGCCTCGCGCCGAGCTCACCGATGGGACACGATGGCAGCTCGGGCCGCAGGCGAATCTCGGCCAGCCGCACCGGTGGTGGGAGCGGGGCGTCTTGCTGACAGACCCGCTGCGTCACCACGGCCTCGACGAGCACCCGGCCGACGTCGACCCGGCGTACCAGCTCGACCTCGGAGGCCGGGAGGCAGCGCTCCCGCGTCTCCGCGTCGTTGGTGACGGGGGCCGTCGCGCACGCGCCGAGCACCAGCGCACCGAAGGAACCGAACAGGGAGCGCATCGGGCCGAGCCTCGCTCTCAGGGGGCTCTTCAGCAACGGCGTCCGACGGCGCGAGGGCGGCAGCGCTCTCGGACTCAACGACCGTTCGATGCGGCCACCGTCGCCACCTGGGGCGCCGGGCGTGCCGCGGTCGCGCATCTTCGTGAGCGAGTTGAGCTGCCAGGCCGAGCCGGTGCGCAGGCTGCGGGCGGGGTCGACGCTGTCCGGGCTCGTGGCCCTCTTCGACGCAGCGGCTCCCGAAGAGCCCTCGAGCGCTGCCACCTCGGCGGGCGTCGAGGCGACGTGCAGGCCGAGCGGCGCGAGCTCGTCGGCGCGCGCCCGCGTGCGGTTCCACCTGCGACTCCTGCCTGTCGATTCGTTTCCGCCGCCTCGACCCAGCCTCGTCGGGCGCGAGGGTGGGCTGTGCCGTCTGGAGTCGCGGCGCGCGGAGGCCTGCTGGACCTCGCGCCTGCTCGAGCAAGCGCAGGCGCCTTGCCTGGTCACCCTCGTCAGTCATCGCTGACGGCTCACCAGCTCCCCGAGCTGCCGCCGCCCGAGCTGCGCCCGCCCCCGAAGCTGCCGCTGCTGCGAGACGAGCCCGAGCTCCACGAACTCGATGACGATGACGAGGGCTTCGGCAGCCGCGCCGTCACGCGCTCGTACGTCGACACCTTGCCGCAGTGCTTGCACGTCTCGGTGACGCGCACGAGCCCGGTGCTGTACTGGGTGGCGGCGCGCAGGGTGGTGCTCGAGGTCGACATCGTCTTGAAGCCGCAGCTCGAGCAGTCTCCGTAGCGCGAGAACCACGCGCCGTAGCGCAGCACCAGCGCGTCGTTGCAGCGGCCGCAGAACCACACGTCGTAGTCCACGCTGCGCAGCTGCTCCTCGCTCCGTTGCCCGTCCGAGAGGTGTGCGTCGTCGTCGGCTTCGGTGAGGCGCTCCCGCGGCTGGAGGCAGGTCTCGCAGTCGCGCGGGCGGACGCGCAGCCACCGTCGCACCCACCACGCCGCGCCCGCGAGCGCCGACAGCAGGCCGCTCCACAGCGCCGTCGCGTGCTCGCTCACCGCCGCGCGCAGCACGTCCCCCATCGGCCGGGGTGGAATGCCCGTGCGGAGCGCCCCTGCCGCGAACTGGCCTGCCTCGACGAGGCGTGCCTGCGCGCGCCGGTGATGGAGCCGCGAGCTGGCGAGCGCGAGCTGCTCCGCTTCCCACTCGCCCGACACCCGGTCGGTCGGCAGCCTGAGGTGGGCTTCCCACGTCGACGCGTTGTGCGCCACCACGGCCAGCGGCAGCTTCGAGGTGGGCCCGAGCTGCTGCGCCAGCACGTCGACCAGTTCGTTCACCGACGGCCACGACGCGTTCACGTCGAGCAGGAGGAACACGAGGCGGCCCTTGCCCTCGGCGTAGAGCTCGTTCGAGATGAGCTCGAGCTCGGCCCGGTCGCTCGCCGACGTCGAGTCCGACAGGTCGATGACCCACCGGCGCGGCGTCAAGTCGGGGAAGGCGACCTCGCGGCGAACGTAGCGGGCCAGGCGTTCGGCCTCAGGGTCGAGCCTCGGCGGCAGGGCGCTGGCTGGCTGGTCCGGTTCCGTCGGCTCGCTGGCCGGGGCCTGCGCGCCCAGCTCGCGGAGCACCGAGCGCGCCGCCGCCAGCAGCGCTCCATCGGGGTCCTTGCGCTTCATGTTCGCGACGATGTCGTTCGCCATGATGGCGTCGGTCTGCTGCTTCACGAGGGGCTCGCGCGTGCCGACGACGAGCTCGGCCTTGCGGTCGTCGAGCGCCAGGAAGAGGAGCACCCCGTCGTCACGCCCCGCGTGCCCGATGCCCCACGCGTTGAACACGTCGGTCGCGAAGCGTCGTGGCGCTTCTCCTCCGGTGGTGCGCAGCACGAGCACGCCGAGCTGGCCGGCCCCCGACGCGTCGAGAGAGCGCGCGAGCTCCTCGAGCTGGGTGACGGTGTCGGCTCGCAGAGTGCCGGTCTGGTCGACGACGAAGCGCCCGGTCGGTGGCGGTGGCACGTCCCAGCCAGACGCGGCCAACGCGGAGCCGACGAACAGCAGGCCACAGCACAAGAGAGCGCGGTGCATGAGTTGGACGGAGCGTAGCGCCTCGACGCGCTCTGGCAGCGCGGTGTGTGCTGGCGTCTCGCGTCGGCGGCCAGGCGCGGTTCGGCGAAGGGCTGGTGGCCTGCAGCCCTCTCGACAACGCGTGCGCCTCGACCGCGTGGCAGCTCGAAAGAGGAGCCTGATCAACCGGTTGGCCCTGATGTGCACGCTTCGCCGACACCCTGCATCGAGGTGCGCATGAACCCCATCGACCCCGTCGAAGCCCCCCCGAGCTCCGAAGACCGCGTCGGAACCGTCGAGCGGATGATGGAGCAGTCGCGGGCGCTCGATGCCGAGGCTGCCGCCGCCCGGGCTGCCCGTGTTCAGACCCCGAGCGCGCCCCTCGAGACGCGCACCGGCTTCGAGCGCGGCGACCGCACCGCCGCGCAGGCCCGCATCGCCGGAGCCCCCACGCCCGAGGCCCGCCAGGCCCAGGCCGACGCGCTCGCACGTGCGCGTGAGCTCGACCGGCTCAACCAGCCCGGCAACCGGCCCATCACCGCGGGCGTGCGCGAGCGCACCGACACCTTGCGCACCGCGCGGGCGACGCTCGACGAGCAGAACCGGCTCCTCGGCGAGGGCGTCGAGCGCCTGGGCCCCAACGCCAGCGACGAGCTGCGAAATCGCTTCCGCGACTCGTTCCGGCGCGACCCCGCCTACCAGCAGGCCGTCGAGCGGGAGCGCGCCGCTGCCCAGGACCTGTCTCAGTACCTTCGGACGAACGCCGGCGCGCTGCTCGCCGAGTATCCGTCACGGCCTGACGCGCCTGCAGGCAGCGAAGAGCGCCTCATGCGTGCGCACGGCGGCAACGTCGCCTACCACGCGCTCGCCACCCTGGCCGGCTCGTCCGACCCGGGCAGCGCCATCGAGCTGTCGGGGCGGCTCAACCGCGACGGGCTGCTGCCTGACAACCGCCTCCGCGAGGTCGTCACCGTCGCCGTGCCGAACGACTACCTGAACCGCGTGCGCAACGGCGAGCGCCCAGACGCCGCCCGCGACGCGACGCTCGAGGGGCTTCGCGGCTCGCTGCACGGCACCAGCCTCGCGCGCGACCTCGACCGGACCCAGAACTTCGGCCGCGAGTGGGCCGGTGGGCCCCAGGCGACGCAAGGCGGCCTCCGTGGGGCGCTGTCGGGCCTCAACGCCGTGCACAGCGTCATCAAGGCGGTCGAGGGCGCCAACGCCGGGCGCGCTCAGGAAGCCGCACAAGATGGCCTCAAGTCCCTCGCCGACGCCGCCGAGGCGACGCGTGACATTCTCAACCGCGTCGGGTTCGGCGAGGGCTTCGCCGACCGGCTCGGGCGTTCGCTCGACCGGGGCGCGCTCCGCGCCGCGGGGGTGGCCGCGGGAGGCATCGGCGTCGTCAACAACCTGAGTGACTTCATGCAGAGCGGTGACTGGCGGTACGCCGCCGCCGCCGTGGGGGAAGTGGCCCAGGGCCTCGCCGCCGTGCACCCGGCCTCGCGTTTCCTGCGCATGGCGGGCGCGGCGGGCTCGGCCGTTGCCACCGTCGGTCGCGCCGCCGGGCAGGAGAATGACGCCGCCGCCCGGCTCTCCCGTCACCTGGGCCACGCGCTCGGCGACCCGCGCGCCGCTGAAGTCTTCGCGCGCAACCCACGCGCCATCGAGGTGATGCGGCAGGCGGGCCTGTCAGAGGCCGACATCATTCGCCGCGCCGGCGACCCGAACGCGCGCTTCCTGCGGCACCCGGCCGACCTGGACCAGCTGCGAGACCTGCTGCGCCGCGAGCGCATGGGACGCTGACACGAGGAGGCCCGGAAAGAAGGGCCGGGTGGGGGCTGCGCTACGAACCAGCCTCGGGTAGGCCGGGGCCATGGCGGACCGGGAGCTGCGAGAAGCCCTCGAGCAGGCGCAGGCCGAGCTCGCGCGACTCAAACGCGAACGCGAGGCGCTCGAGGCGTCGAAGGCCGAGGCCGAACGTCGGGCGACGGCCGCACTGAACGCGAGCCGCCTCGAGGCCGAGTCTGCGGCACGGGCTGCCGAAGCTGAGCGGCGGCGCGCAAGTTCGCTCGAGGACCAGCTGCAGGCCGCGACCGCCCACCTCACGTTGCTCGAGGCCGAGTGCCGGCTGCAGCAACAGGCCGAGGCGGGTGAAAAAGTCCATGACGGCCCACCCGCGACGCAGCCGCGGCCCCAGGCCCAGGGCCGCGTCATCATCGGGCCTTCCGACGAGGACCGGCAGGCCCCCGTCACCACCGACGAGTTCGGCCCGTTGTCGCGCGCGGTCTTCGGCCTCGGGGGCGTCGCCCTCGTCATCGTCGATGCCGTCGAGTTCGCGAAGTCGGGAACCTTCTCGGGGTGGATCGCGCCGGTCGGCGTCGTGTTGGTGCTCCTCGCCATCAAGCTGCGCTGACCCTCGCTCGGCACGGCATCACGACTCATGCGCTCGAACGACCGGCACGACGGTCGCGCGGTCGGAAGACGAGAACGGGTCGACCTCGGGCGGGTAGTCCACGCTCCACAGCGTCAGCGGCTCCGGCGCCGCCAGGGGGCAGTGGAATGGCACCTGCGCGTCGAGCCCCGACGCGAGCACCTCGAGCGGCAGCGCGCCCGTCGAGACGGCCGTCAGCGCGCCCGTCAGCATTCGCACCATGTACCGGGCGAACTGGGCCCCCACGAACTCGAGGGTGACGCCTCGGGCGTGCTCGAACACCTCGACCCGTGAAACGGTGCGTGCGCGCACTTCGCTCGTCTTGAAGTGAAAGACGCGGAAGTCACGCGTGCCCGGCACCAGCGCGGCGGCGCGGCGCAGCAGTGGCACGTCACCGGCTTCGTCGCGGCTCAGCTCGTACCGGTACGTCTTCGACGTAGCGCTGAAGGCCGCGTGGAAGCCCTGTGGCGCCGGGCGAGACATCACCAGCCCCACGTCTTCCGGCAGGTGCGGGGCGAGCCGGGCCGCGACGGCCGACGGCTCGACCTCGTCGCGCAGCACCTTCGCGCTTAGCACCTGCATGCGGGCGCTGACGCCCTTGTCCGTCCTCCCGGCGACCACCGGGTTGCGCGGCAGATGCGCCTCGGCGAACGCGCGCAGCAGCTCGGCCTGCACGGTGCGCACGCCGGGCTGCGCCTGGTACCCATGAAAGGCGCGGCCGTCGTACCAGCACCAGAGCGCGACGACGGTGAAGGGGGTGTCTCGCACGACGGCTCGAGTGTGAACGATGACGTCCACCGCCGCGAGGGCTTCACACCTCGGGGGCGCGTCGCTTCACGAGCTCCCGCGGAGTCGGCGCGCGCACATCGGGTGCGTCGAAGGGCTCCTCGACGAGGTCGAACCGGCCGTGGTCGAACGGCGTCCCTGGCGCTGCCTCGCGCAGCACGAGCCGCTCGCGCACGCCCCGCTTCTCGAGGCTCTTCGCGCGAAAGTAGCAGTACGGGTTGTTGCCGGGCCGGCCCAGCACCGCGTGGGCCGTGAAGGTGCAGCCGGCGAGGCAGCGCTCGGCGAAGGGGCAGGTGCGGCAGAAGCCCCAGAGCGACTCGACGGTGCGGGCGCGGGTGAAGCCGATGCGCTCCGACGTCTCCCAGAGCGAGCGCAGCGATGACTCCTTCAGCGAGCCGCCCACGTACGACGGCTGCAACGACGGGCAGCCCTTCACTGCGCCGTGCGCCTCGATGCCCATGACGAAGCGGCCGGCGTGACACCCACCCCAGGCATCGTCGGCGGGCGCGCCAGCGAGGGAGCGAAGGTGCGGCTCCTCGGGGTGGAAGTAGCCCAGGTTGTTGCCGGGCATGATGGCCAGCTTCGCCTCGGCCCAGGCCCGCCGCTTGAGCTCGAGCAGCCTCGGCACGAGCTCGAGCAGGTCCCACGGCTGGAGCAGCATCGCCGGGCGGTCGGCCGCGCGGCCCAGCGGTGCAGTGATTTGCACCTGCCACGCGGTGACGCCCTGGGCCCTGAGGTGCTCGTACAGACCTTCGAGGTCGCCCAGGTTGAGTCGGTTGACGTTGGTGTTGGCCGACACCCGCACGCCGGCCTCGCGCAAGAAGCCCATGGCGGCGGTGGCCGAGGCGAAGCTGCCGCGTGAGGCGCGCATCAAGTCGTGCGTCGCCTCGAGGCCGTCGATGGAGACCGACGCCTGGAAGAGCCCGGCGCCCGCCATCGCGAAGGCGAGCTTGCGGTCGACGCCGCGACCGCCCGTGGTGAGGACGGGCCGAATGCCCGCGCGCTCGAGCGCCGCCACCACCTCGAGGAAGCCCGGGTGCAGGTAGGCCTCGCCGCCGATGAGGACGACTTCACGTGCGCCGAGCTCGCGCAGCTCCTCCACGACCGAGAGCGCCTTCTCGGTCGACAGCTCGCCTTCGCGCACCGTGCCGGCCCGCGAGCCGCAGTGCGTGCAGGGCTGGTCGCAGGCGAGCGTGAGCTCCCACACGACGTAGGCCGGGTGCCAGTCGGCGCTGAGCGCTTGTCGTCGTGACATGGTGTCTCAGGGCCCCGCGTCGACGCCGCCGTCGGTCTGTCCTGCGTCGGTGCGCGGCCCCGCGTCGGCCGGACCGGCATCGGCGGAGCCCGCGTCTCGTGCCGGCTCGCCACAGACGTAGTCCGTCTCACGCCCACCGTCGGGCAGGGTGATGGTCTCGTAGCAGCTCGACGGCGGGAGACCTCCGAGCAGGCCGAGCGCGAACTTGCCCAGCGAGGAGGGGCGGGGCACGGCGGCGTCACAGTGGGGACACTGCGAAGCCGAAGGTGGAACGACACCAGCACACGATGGGCACTTCGAAAGGGCTGACATGGTCGTGAGGACTCCCCGAGGATGTTCTGCACAAGGACGTGACGGACGAGCAGCGGTCGCGTGGCCAGCACGCGGCACGGCTGGCCCCGTGAGCAAGCGCGCGGCCAACGGTCGGCTCCATCGGCATTTCGACACGTTGGCAGCCTGGTGAGCGGGGCCCGTGACAGCGGTGACAGGGCAGGTCTGTCAGGGCAGGGTGCCCTCGCGCAGCGGTCGGTTCCATCGGCCGGGCCCGATGTGCGCGCCGTCTGGTCGAGGGCTGCGTGCGGAGAGAACGAAGCGTCCGCGCGAGCTCACACGACGTCGGGTGACGACAGCCCCAGCGCGCGAGAGAGGCGGTCGAGGGCGGCCTGCTCCTTGTCCGAGGTGCGCCCATCAGCGAACACCACCGCGAGCGCGACCTCGACCGCGTCCTTCTTGAAGTCACCCTCGAGCGCCGCGGCGATGCCGGCGAGGTAGGGCGCCTCACCGCGAGTCGCCAGGTGCCGCATCGCCGACCGCGCCTCGTCGAGCAGCACCGGCACCTTCGCGTAGTCGTCGAGCAGCTCGGGGCCCACGGTGCGCGCCATCACCGCGCGCAGCCCGTCGACGAGCGCTTCGACCTCGGACTCCTCGACGTGCCCATCGGCGCTGGCCAGGAAGACGGCCGACTGCACGAGGGCCCGCATCGACGCTTCCACCTTCGGGCGCGCCGACCGCGCCGAGAACAATGCACGCACGGAGCTCATTTACGGCACGCCTCCCGGCACGGCTTCACCTCGGCCTCGCACTGCTGCAGGCACGCCATCAACTTCTTCGCGTTCTCGGGCTTCGAGGCGTCCTTCGGGTCGCCCGAGCACCTGCGCAGGCACTCGGACGACTGCTGGTTGCAGCGCGACTCGCACGGAGACTGCGCCGTGGCCGGGACCGTGAGCAGCGACAGCAAGAGGAGCGCGCGCACCTTCATGACGGTGAACCGTACCATGGGCCGCGACGCAGGCAGCTCCCCAGCCAGCGCTCGAGCTCCGGTCGGTGACGCGCCGCTCTCACGGGCAGGCGACCCCGGAACACGCCTCGTTGGGGCACGACGGGTTGCATTGCGCGCAGCCGCACCCGCCACCCTCGCACGCGCCGCCGACGCACAACGAGCCGAGGGCGCACGAGGAACAGACCGAGCCGCCAAGGCCACAGCGCAGCCGGGTGTTGCCCGCGTTGCACACGCCTCCGAGGATGCAGCCGGTGCAGCACGCGCCCGCCGCGCAGGCGCCGCCGGGGCACGGCGTGAAATCGGCCGCGTTGGTGTTGTTGTTACAGACCGCCACGCTGTTGGCGCCTCCCGGGCAAGCGGTGATGCCCGTCGAACACGGCGCGCCGGGGTTGGTGGTGCAGGTGACGCCTGAGACGCACGCAACGCAGTTGCCGCCACTGCACCCGTTGGCGCAGGTGGTGTCGGTGGGCGCGTAGCTGCAGGTGCCGCCGCTGCAGGTGCCGCTCGACGCGAAAGTCCGCCGGGTGGTGCTGTTGACGCAGACCGCGGCTGGCGGCGAGTTGCAGGTGACGCTCGCGCAGGGATCGGCGTTGCAGCTGCCCCCACTGCAGCCGAAGGCGCAGGTGGTGTCGGTGGGTGCGTAGCTGCACGTTCCACCGCTGCAGGTGCCAGTCGACGCAAAAGTCCGCCGGGTGGTGCCGTTGACACAGACCGCGGCTGGCGGCGAGTTGCAGGTGACGGTTGCACAGGGGTCGGCGTTGCAGGTGCCGCCGCTGCAGCCGAAGGAGCACGCCGTGTCCGTCGGGGTGTAGCTGCACACGCCGCCGCTGCACGAGCCCGTGGGAGAGAATGTCCTTCGCGTACTGCCGATGCACGTGGCCGGCGGCGGCGAGTCACAGGGGAACGTCTGCGACGGGTACGTCGTGCAGGCGCCGCCCATGCAGGTGCCGGGCGACGAATAGG
>JALOQF010000300.1 GCA_025459425.1 Myxococcaceae bacterium
ACGGCCGACGGCGGCGCCGCGGGCGGAACGAGCGGGGGCACGGGCGGTGGCGCAGCGGGCGGCGCCAGCGGTGGCGGGGCGGCTGGCGGAGCTGCCGGTGGCGCGGCGGGTGGGTTCGGCGGCGGTGACGCTGGAGGCGCAGCGGCTGGCGGGAGCGCCGGCGGGACCTCGGGCGGTGGCAGCGCAGGCGGCTCGGCAGGCGGCGGTGCGGCGGGAGGCACCCCGGGGTGCTCGGCGGCCACCTGCGCCTCGGGCTGCTGCCTCAACGGAACGTGTCAGCCAGGCACCCAGCCGCTCGCCTGCGGCACCAACGGCGACGCCTGCACCACGTGCATGACGGGCACGACGTGTCAGCAGCAGCAGTGCCGCGTCGACCCGACCTCGATGTGGCGCATTCAACCGACGTCCGCGCAGATTGCGATGCGCAAGGCCAACGGCGATGCGTGGGACCCCGGCGGCGGCGACCCCGACGTCGCGCTCACGCTCTTCTGCCCGGCAACGGCGGGCTCAGGCATCGACACCCCGACGGTCGACAATTCCTTCACGCCCATGTGGACCACCGGCAGCTGCGTGATGACGGCCAGCGCGCTCCAGATGGCCGGCTTCGCGTTCTCGCTCGAAGACCGCGACGGAGTATTCCACGACACCATCACCTCGAAGACGACGGTGCGCCTGACGGCGTCGGACTTCACCTCACCCACGCTGATGCGCGGACCCGTCGGTCAGACGACGTCCATCACCTTCTCGCTCACGCGCATGTGACGTCAGTCGCGGTCGAAGAGGCTGTCGAGCGAGACGTCTTCCGACAACAGGTCCTCGACCAGCGGCTCGATGGCTGGCAGCCGCAGCGTCGGCTTGTCGAACTCCGGGTCGCCGAAGAGCTCGTCGACGAAGGACTGGGTGTCTTCGTCCATCGTCTTCGAGTGGTCCATGTCGAAACCGGCGGGCATGTGGGGCTCCTCACGAGAAAAGGGACACTGACATTGTCGCGGGCGCCGCAGGCCTGGTGCGGGCCGTTTCTGTCAGCCTTCGACGTGAGGTGTGGCCTGCGATGCCACACCCTCCGGCGCGTCACCATCGGGTAAGGTCTCGGTTCTCTCCGATGAGCGTCCTCCTCGCCCTCGCGCTGGCCGCCAACCCGATTCCGGCGCTCAACACGCTCGAGGCCGACAACGACCGCGTCGAGGCCGCCTTCGACGCGCTCTGCGGCGCCCTCAAGGACGGCCGTCGAGACGGGCCCTTCCCGGTGCAGGGGCTGCCGTGGGTGACGTCGTGCTCGCTCCGCGCGCTCACCCTCGGGCCGATCACGCGGGGCACCCAGACCGCGCACGTGCTGTGGGAAGTCGAGGGCCGTGGCCCCTCCGGCGAACGGACCTCGGAGCGAGGCGAGGCCGACGTCACGCTCGCGCGCACCACGGGCGTCGTGGTGACGAGCTGGGCGGACACCTGGCGCGAGACGGTGCGCCGCGAGCGCCCACGCTTCGTCGAGCGCGCCGAGGCGGCTGGCGTGGTGCTCCCACGGCTCGACGTGGTGCGCCGCACCGAGGCCGAGTCGTACAGCGGCGGGCTGGCGGCCCTCGACGTCACCCGAGACGGCGTGCCCGAGCTCTTCGCCCTCGACGCGAACGTCGTCTACCGGTTCGACCGCATCAGCGCGGCGCCCCTGCGCTACCAGCGCTCGGTGCTCTTCTCCCTGCCGAAGGCCACCCTGGCGACGGGGCTCGCCGGCGGCGACCTCGACCGCGATGGAGACGTCGACCTGCTCGTCACCGGCTACCCCGCCGTCGTGCCCGTCGTGTTGCGCAACGACGGCGCCTCGTTCACCCCCACGCCGCTGCCGCCAGCGGCCCGCGGAGGCTTCGTCAGCGCCGTCCTGTCAGACCTCGACGACGACGGCGACCTCGACGTCGCGCTGCTGCCCTACGACCTCGGCGCCGGCTTCCCGTGGGACATGCTCGAAGCCCCCGACGGAGAGCGCCTTCGCCTGCTGCGCGGTGGCCCCGGCGTCACCTTCACGCCCTGGCGGCTCGACCCCAGGGTGGTCCCCGGCCGGTGGACGCTCGCCGCCGTGTCCGCCGACCTGCTCGGGCTGAACCGGCCGCAGCTCTACGTCGCCAACGACTTCGGCTCGAACGACCTCTACGTCTTCACTGCCGATGGCGGCGTCACCAACCAGGCGCTGGCGCTCGGCCTCGACGACCCGGGCAACGGCATGAGCGCCGACGTCGGCGACTTCGACGGTGACGGGCGGCTCGACGTCGCGGTGGCGAACATGTTCTCGAAGGCCGGCACGCGCGTGGTGGGCGCAGCGCAGGTGTCGGCCGCCCTCAAGGCGCGGCTCGAGAAGTTCGCGCGCGGCAACACGCTCTACCTCGCGCGTGATGGCGGCTTCACCGAGGTGGCGGCGGCGCAGGGCGTGAATCGCGGGCTGTGGGCCTTCGGCACCGTGCTGGCCGACGTGAACGACGACGGGCGGCTCGACGTCGCCGTGGCGAACGGCTTCTTGAGCAAGCCCAACCGCAAAGACTTATGAAGCGTCTACTGGCGCCAGGTCGTGGCGCAGGCAACGGCGGGTGAGCAGAAGCGGGGCAGCATTCCCCGCACGGCGCCCGTCGAGGGCTCGGACGACGCCACCATGTCGTTCTCGGGCTGGGAACCCAAGAAGCTGTGGCTCACGCCACCCGACGGCGGCCAGTCGACCGAGTGCGCCTTCACCGAGGGCTTCGACTCACGCGCCGACGGCCGCAGCCTCGTCGCCGCCGACCTCGACGGTGACGGAGACCTCGACCTGCTGATGCGCAACCGCGCCGCGCCGAAGCTGCAGCTCTTCGAGAACGAAGGCCCTTCGGGGCGGGCCGTCGAGGTCGAGCTGGTGCCCGATGGCGGGAGCCCCTTCGGTGAGGGTGCGCGCGTGTTCGAGTCGGGCCGCGCCTTTCCGGTGGTGTTGGCGCGGGGCTATGCGACGAGCGTCGACCCGGTGGTGCACGTCGGGCTGGGCCAGCGCGCAAAGGCCTCGCTCGAGGTGCGCTGGCGCTCCGGGGCCGTCGAGCAGGTCGAGGTGCCCGCCGGCCAACGCGTGCGCGTCAGCGAGGGCCAGGGCGTGACGGCGAGCCGCCCCTTCGTCGACAAGCCCGCCGAGGCCGCTCCACCCTTCCCTGCGAGCCTCGGCGCGCTGGGCCTGACGGCGAGCGCCGACACCACCGTGGTGCAGCTCTTCCTGAAAGGGTGCGCACCCTGCGCGGCCGAGGTGCCGGCGCTGCGCGCGGTCGAGAAGCGTGTGCAGCTCGTCAGCCTCGGCCTGCACGAAGGCGCTGCGCTCACCGAGGCGGCGGCGTCTCTCGGCATCACGTGGGCCGTGAGCGCCCTCCCAGCGCCCGCGGCCGATGCCCTGTCGACGGCGGGCTCGCTGCCGCTGCCGATTCTCCTGGTGTACCGCAAGGGCGCGCTGACGCGCGTGCTGCCGGGCCCGCGCGCGCTCGAGGCGGTGCTGGCCGAGCCCTGAGGCTGCGTCAGCGGGTGTTCTCGGTGGCTCGACCGCGCCCGCGCCAACACCCTGGACGACTGCCCTGCCGGGAGAGGGCCTCGAGCTGAGCCAGGGGTGAGGCCCTCAGCGAGCGCCGCGCAGGCGACGGGGCTCCGCACCAGCACCACGGCGCGAACCAGCCTCACGCTCAGCACGAGGCAGGGTGCTGCTTTACCGTGCGTTCCCCCCGGGGCTAAGGCGCGCGGAGTGATTCGCACTGCCCCCACCGAGCTCGCCTTTGGCGTCGTGCCGGCCTACCGGCGCTTCGAGCTCTACCAGGCGCGCTACGCCGAGCTCGTGCCGGTGGTGGCCGAGGCGCTGGCCGAGAAGGGCGCCGGGCTCGAGGTGCTCGACATCGGCCCGGGCAACGGCGACTCGAAGAAGTTCGTCGACGCGCTGGCGGGGCCGGCGCGGTGGACCGCCGTCGAGGTGTCTCCCCGCTACATCGAGGCCTGCCGGGCGCTGGGCTACGAGCGCATCGTCGATGGCGTGGACCTCGAACGAGACGCGCTGCCCCTCCCCGACGCCTCGTACGACGTCGTCATCGCCAGCCACGTGCTCGAGCACCTCGAGAACGCGCCCGACGCGCTGAAGGACTGGCTGCGCGTCGTGCGGCCCGGAGGCCACCTGCTCATCGGCGTGCCGATGCACTTCGGCTGGCTGGCGGCGCTCGCGCGGCTCAAGTACCGCCTGTTCGGCCGGCGGCCCCGGCAGCACTGTGTCTTCTTCTCGATGCGCACGCTGCGGGCGTTCTTCGCGGGCGTACCGGTGCGGCGCATCTGGGGCTTCCGGGTCGTCTCGGCGCGCAAGTGGTTGCCGCTGGAAGACGCCGAGTGGTTCTACCGGCTCTCACGCTGGGTGGGCTCGCGCTGGCCATGGCTCACCGGCGAGGTCATCGTGCACGTGCAGAAGCCGCGCTGACGGCCCGGGCACGTGCGCGCGACCGCCAGCCTCACCTAGACTCGCGGCATGGTGGGGCGCGCGGCGGACGACTCGTTTCCTTGCTGGCAGTGCTCGCAGCCCGCGCCCCTCGGCGCGGCCACCTGCACCGCGTGCAGGGCCGACCTGCGGGTGAACCTCACGCTCCGCGGCCCGGTCGTCGACGCGCGCACCCGCTACGAGCTGGGTCGAGCGCTCGGCCCCCGGTACCCCCTCGTCAAGGCGCAGCTGACGCGGCCCCAGCCCCTGCTCCTCGAGGGCGTCACGCGTGCCGAAGCCGGCCCCGTCGTCGCCGTGCTGTCGGCCCACCTGCTCGACGCCGAGCTGCGGCCCGTCGCGGTTCGGCGGCGGGTGGTACTGGCGCGAGCAGGTGCGGCCGCCGCAGCGCTCACCCTCGTCGTGGGCGCGGCCCTGCTGGTGTCGAGCCGCAGCCGAAGTGCGCCGTCCGACGTCAACGTCCCGGCACCGACCACCGTGCTGCCCGCGCCGACGCCACCCCCTCCGCCGGCCGAAGGGCGCGCTGGCCCCTCCATCAAAGCGGCGCTGCGCTCGGTCGTCTCGGTTCGCTGCAAGGACTCGGTGGGCTCCGGCTTCTTCGTGGCGACGGGGAAGGTCGTCACCAACGCCCACGTGCTCTGCGACCAGGGCGCTCCGGAAGTCGTGCTCGCCGACGGGACACGAACGGTGGCGACGAGCTGGGCCCACGACCGGCCCAACGACCTCGCCGTCCTCGAGGTCCCACAGCTCACGGCCCCGCCCCTGCCCCTGGGCGACGCGGCCACCGCCGAGGTGGGGAGCGCGGTGGTGATGATTGGCAGCCCCCGGGGCCTCGACTTCACCGTCAATCGGGGAACCCTCTCGTACGTGGGCCGCGGTATCGGCGGCGTCGCGTACCTGCAGGTCGACATCGCGGTGAACCCCGGCAACAGCGGAGGCCCACTGCTCGACGCCGAGGGCAAGGTCATCGGCATCGTCACCGCGCGGATCGCCAACGCCGACGGCATCGGCTTCGCCCTGCCCATCAACTACCTGCCGAAGGTGATTCCCGTGAGCGAGCCGCTCTTCGAGACGGCGGCGTGGAAGGCGCTGCGCGCGAAGGCCGAAGCCGAACCCGGGCCGGCGCCAGGGCGAGGTGGCCTCGACGCACCAGGCCCGAAGCTCGACCCGGACTTCGGGGTGCTCCTCGTCAAGGCGCAGTGGCAGCAAGACCGTCGCACCGTGACGATGGTGGTCGTCACCACCGACGTCGACCCCAACCAACGCTTCTGGGACTTCTCCCTGCGCATCGACTCGAAGCCCACGTGCACCATGACGCGCGTGAAGAACCTCGCCTGGGTGCGCCTGCGCGAGCGCGACCCCGAGGTGACGCCCGAGGTCGCCCAGGTGCTGAAGGCGAGCGGCCTCGAGAACAAGGTCTTCATCGGCGTGATGAGCCTGCAGTGGTCGACCTGCCCCCAGGCGAACCAGGGCCACCTGCAGCGCTTGAGCCTCGTGCTCGCGGGCGCGGCGAAGGGCCACGACGAGGTCACCCTCTCGTACTGAGTCGGGCACGCGCCTCGTGCTCCAGAGCCGCGCCGCTCCGGCTGGCCGCGCGAGGCCTCGGCGTGGACGTGAGCGTGGGCCTGCGCACCTGGACTCCAGCCCGGCGCAGCAACCGGCGCAGCGTGCCCGCGTCGCCGTACCCCACTCGGAGCGCGACCTGCTCGAAGGGCAGGCGCGTCGTCTCGAGCAACTGCGTGGCCTGCTCGACGCGCAGCCGCTGCACGAAGGCGATGGGGCTGAGCCCGAGCGACTCGTCGAGCCGCCGCGCGAGCGTGCGAGGGCTGAGGCCGACGGCGCGCGCCACCTGCGCGATGGAGAACGGCTCGGACAGGTGCCGGCGCACCCAGGCCTCGACGGCGCGGACGCGGGGGTCGTCGGCCGCGAGCTGGGTGAGGGCCATGTAGGGGCCCTGGGAAGCGTGCGCGTCGAGGAGCAGCACCCGCATCACCTGCCGCGCCACCGTGGGGCCCGCCGCCTGGGCGACGAGCGCGAGCGAGAGGTCGGCCATGGCGAACACCGTGCCTGCGCTCAGCAGCCGGCCCTCGCGCACCAGGGAGCGCGTCTCGTCGAGCGTCACGGCGGGGAACCGCCGACGGAACTCGGGCCCCAACCACCAGGTCGTGGTGGCGTGGCGCCCATCGAGGAGGCCGGCATGGGCCACCACGAAAGCGCCCGAGCACGAGCTTCCCACCACGGCGCCGCGGCGGTGGGCGCGAGCCAGCAGCGCCCCGCAGGCCTCGACGTCGGCCCGGTCGAGAAAGCGTGTCACGTCGGCTGGCTGCTCGAGCCAGCAGCCGGGCACGAGCAAGACGTCACAGCGCTCGGCCTGCTCGAAGTCTGCGTGCACGCGCAGGCGCAGACCCGCCGCCGTCGTCACGGAGCGCCCACGCCAGGCATGCGCCTCGACCACGAAGGGCGGCTTCTGGCCCGCGCGCGTCACCAGCGCGTTCGCGGCGCGCAGGACGTCGAGCGCGACGCTCACCCCCGAGTCCGTCACCCGGTCGAGCACCAGCACCCCGACGCGCAGCGGACCGGAACGACGGAGGGGAGGCTTCTGGCGAATTCGGCCCATTCTTTGTCGAATCTGCCACTCGTCGACCGGGCGCTACCAGCGGCAGACTGAGGCATGCACTCTGGAAGCCTTGCCTGGGCGCGCACGACGAAGGGCCACCTGACGGGCCTCGAGCGCCTTCGACAGCTGTGGGCGTCGGTGGTCTTCCAGGTCCGGTCGAGCCTCGCTCCGGTGCCGGGGCTCGAGCCGATGGAGCTCGGCCGCGCGCTGGACGAGACGACACTCCCTGACACGCCCGTCGTCGCCGCCTGCTTCACGCTGGTCGAGTCACTCGGTCCCCCGGCGCTGGTGGGCCACGCCGTGCGCACGTACGTCTGGGGCACGCTCCTGGGCCTGCGCGACGGGCTGACGTGGGACCGGGAGACGTTCGCCGCGGCCGCGCTGCTCCATGACATCGCGTTGGCCAGGCGTCGCCACGAGTTCACCTGCTTCGCTCACGATGGCGCCGAGCAGGCCCTCTCGGTCGTGAGCGCACTGCCGGCCGAGCGCCAACACACCGTCGCCGACGCCATCTGCCTTCACCTGCGCGTCGAGGTGCCGGTCAGCCTGGGCGTCGAAGCGCACCTCGTGCACGCCGGCGCCGGCGTCGACGTGGTGGGCCGCCGCGCGAACGAGCTGAGCCCCGCGCTGAAGGCCGAGGTCCTGCGGCGTCACCCGCGGCTCGACCTCGTCGACGTTCTCGCGCGTACGTTCCGTGAAGAGTCGGCGCGGCACCCCACCTCACGCGTCGCCCGGTGGATGCAGGCCGGGTTCCTGTCCTTCATTCGGGGGAACCCGCTCGAGCGACTCCAGTGAAGGACCTCGCCGACGAAGACACCCCGTGCCTGGAGGCGCTGCGCCCCGGGCCGCGAGGGCCCTTCCACTCGAGCCTCGACCTCGGTTTCCCGCTTCTTTCGCGTGGGCTTTCGGCCTGGCTCGCGTGCGCCGGCTGGTTCGACCTTCACCCTCGTGACATCGAGAGGCGCCGATGAGCTCCGTGGCCAATGACCCGCTGCCGTCTCCTTCCGTCTCTTCGCTCCGATGGAGGCGTGCTGGGGCGCGCGCCATCGACGTGGGCCTGGGCCTGGTCCTGCTGCCGGCGCTCCTCGCAGGAGTCTTCCTGCAGGCGCTCTCTCCTGTGGTGTTCGCGGTGCTGACCACGGCCATCAACCTCTGGTACCTGGCCTCCGATCGTTTCCCCATCGGGAAGCGGGTGATGGGGCTCGCGGTGGTCGACGCCACGACCGGAGCGCCCTGCACGCTCAACCAGTCGTGGACAAGGAACACCACCTTCGGTGTTCGGCCGCTGCTCACCGGCGTGCTGCTGATGTTCGGCATCAAGTGGGCGGAGCTGCCACGGGGCGTCACCCTGGCGATTGACGTCGCGCTCCTCGCGCTGGCCTTCTACGAGGCGTCGCGGGTCGACAAGGGGCTCCCCCGGCTGGGCGATCGCTGGGCCGGCACCAGGGTCATCGACACCCGCGTGGCCCGCTGAGCGCGTCGCCGCGACCTCACTCGTCGTTGGGCACACCGCCATCGACGTCCTGCACCGCGGGCTCGTTCTGCGACGGCTCAGGTGGCTCCCACGGCGCGGCGGCCGACAGCGGCACACAGCGCCACGGCTCGAAGAGCACGGACTTCGGTGACAGCGCCACGCCGGCCTGGAAGCACACGCGCCGGCC
>JALOQF010000301.1 GCA_025459425.1 Myxococcaceae bacterium
GGCGGCGCCACCTGCGCTCCCACCGGCGGCGCCACCTGCGCTCCCACCGGCGGCGCCACCTGCGCTCCCACCGGCGGCGCCACCTGCGCTCCCACCGGCAGCGCCACCTGCGCTCCCGCCGGCCGCACCACCTGCGCTGCCACCACCTGCGCTCCCAGCGTCGGGCACCGGCGGGCCTCCATCGAGCACGATCGGCGTGCTCGAACCCGCTGCCAACACCAGCACACCGAGGTCCGTCGTGGTTGCGGTGACGAGCGCGGTCGGAATGCGCAGTGACGTGAAGCTCTGCTTCGACAGGCCCAGCGCGTAGACCCCAACGGGAAGCACCTCGAAGGCGAAGCGTCCCTCGGCGTTCGTCTCGGTGCGCGCTTCGGTGCCACCGCTGGCCGCCAGCACCGTGACCGCGGCAATGGGGGTGCCGTCGAGCTGTTCCACCCGACCGCGAAGGCTCCCGACCGACGGGCCCCCTGGCGCTGCCTCGAGGACGATGGTCCCCACGCGCAACTCCGCGCCGGCTGGCACCTCGAGCGGGGTCGCCTCGGGCGCATACCCGTTCGCAAAGGTATTGAGCACCAGACTGCCCTCGGGCACGCCGCCGAGGACGAAGGAGCCGTCGTCTCCCGTCGTGGTGAGCTGGGGGAGCTGCGGCAGAAAGACGCTGATGCCGCCGTGCCCAGAGGCGAGCGCTTGCCGGTCTCCGCGCTTCACCGAACCGATGACGGTCGCGTTTCGCGCCAGCACGAGGGTGCCGAGGTTGACGTCTCGGCCCAGCCCAGCGCCGACCGCCTCGAGCGCCAGCAGTCGGCTTCGGTCGGCGACCCCGTCGCCGTTGACGTCGAGCGAGACGAGGACACGGCCCGTGCGCCTGGTGATGCCCATCAGGGTGACGTTGCCGTCTTCATCGGCAGTGGCTGAGAGGCTTGTTCCGACGAGCGTCAGGGTGGCTCCGGCTGCCGGTGCCAGTTCAGCGCGATTGGGAAACGCAGTGACGAGCGTCGCGCGCAGGCTCCCGGGCGGGAGCGGTGTACGAGCTGGCAGGTTGACGTCGAGACACGCAGACAGTGCACCAACGACGAAGACTCCCCCAAGCGTTCGCATCGCCCAAGTATGCCTCGGCTGAGGCCGAGCGTCTCCGCGGTCGAGGCTTCAGCCCCTTCAGGGTCGCCGTTCCTCACGGCTTCACCGCCGTACGACCCGCGCTACTTCGTCTCGACGTTGTGCTTCTTGATGAGCCGGTGCAGGTACGCGCGGTCGAGCCCTGCTTCGCGCGAGGCGCGCGAGACGTTCCCGTCGAACACGCGCAACAGGTGGGCGACGAACTCCTTCTCGAACGACGCGAGCGCCTCTTCGCGCGCCTGCTTGTAGTCGATGGTGGGGCCGCTCTCTTCGGCCGGCTCGTCGTCGGTCAACGTCTCGCCCGGCATCGCGGTGCCCAGCGCGAGCGCGCGCTCGATGAAGTTACGCAGCTCACGCACGTTGCCCGGCCAGTGGTGCTCGCCCAGCCGCTTGAGCGCGTTCGGAGACAGCGTGAAGCCGCGCGCCCGCGGGCCCAGCTGGTCGAGGATGCTGCGCACCAGAATCGGCAGGTCTTCCAGGCGCTCACGCAGGGGCGGAATGCGCACACGCACCACCGCAAGCCGGTGCAGCAGGTCGCGGCGAAAGCGCCCGGCCGCCACCTCGGCGTCGAGGTCGCGGTTGGTCGCCGCGATGACGCGCACGTCGACCTTCACCACCTTCTCGTCTCCGACGCGCCGCACCTCGCGGCTCTCGAGCGCGCGCAAGAGCAGCGGCTGCAGCTCGAGCGGCAGCTCTCCAATCTCGTCGAGGAACAGGGTGCCGCCGTTGGCCCGCTCGAAGGCGCCCGCGCGGTCCTTGTCGGCGCTGGTGAAGGCGCCCTTCACGTGGCCGAACAGCTGCGCCGCCGCCAGGTCCTTCGGGAGCGCGCTGCAGTCGAGCGTCTCGAACGGCTTCTCGGCCCGCTGGCTGGCGAGGTGAATCGCGCGCGCGGTGACGTCCTTGCCCGAGCCTGTCTCGGCCTCGAGCAGCACCGTCGCCTCGGACGGCGCCACCTTGCGCAGCGCCTCGATGGCCTGCCGCATCGACTTCGACACGCCCTCGAGCTGGCCCAGCTTCGCCGCCTCGGGCTCGTCGCCGTTCTCGATGCGCAGCTCGACGCCGCCCAGCAGCAGCACGTGCCCCACCGTCACGAAGGCCTCGCCGATGCGCGAGCCCGCCAGGCGCGTGCCGTTCCGCGACTGCAGGTCCTTCACGTAGAGCGTGTCGCCGTCGGCGTGCAGCTCGACGTGCTTCCGCGACACCGTCTCGTGCTTGACGATGATGTCGTTGGTGTCGGCGCTGCCGATGGCCAGGGTGCCGCGTGAGAACTCGTGCCGCGCCAGGGTGACGCCGTCGGCGCGCGCCACGAGGCGAATGGTGTTCGGCAGCTTCGCGTACTCGGCGGACATCGGCCGCGTGCCGGTGATGGACGTCATGGAGCTTCCAGTGTGCCACAGCGGGCTGCGCAGAAAGAGCGGTTCGGCGACGTGCATGGCGAGGCTCCTCACTCGTGGAAGAAGAAGTCGGCGATGCCGACGCCCAGCGCGTCGCGCACCTCGAGGTGCATGCCCCGCTGCCGTTGGCACGCGCTGGCCACCTTCAGGCCGGGCCCGGGCTGCACGATGGCGAGGGCTTCCCACGCGCGCGTCTTCGGCAGCGCCACCACGAGGAAGCCCTGGTCGGCCAGCGCCTGCGCGCGCTCCGTCGACACCCGAATCCACCCCTCGCTCAAGGACGCGGTGCGGAACCACGAGGCCACCTGGTGCAGCGTGCGCTCGCCGTACTTCGAGAAGCGCGGCACCGTGCACTCCATGGCCGTCGCCACGTCCCAGACGAAGAGCTGCCCGCGCTCGCCCTTCGCGTAGCGGGGGTTCACCGCCGGGGCGAATTGCTGCAGCACCGCCTTGAGCGCCAGCGCGCTGCGCTCGTTGCGGCGGCACACCATCACCGTGTTGAGCGGCGTCATGCGGCTGCCCGTCATGACGGCCTCGGGGCGGGGGATTTCTCCCGTCCACGTCTTCACCACGGCCTCGAGTTCTTGCGGCGTCGGGCGGCGGTACGGCGGCTGCGGCTTCTCGGCGACGCCGGCCAGGCGCACCTTCGCGCGCTCGGCGAAGGCGCGGTCGACGCGCGGAATGGCGATGGGCGCGGCGCGCTGCCGGGCCGCGGGCCGGGGCGGAACCGCGCGGGGCGCAGGGCGTGGCGCGAGCGGTCGGGCCTGCGTGACGGCGCGCGGCTGGGGCACCGGGGCGGGCGTGGCCGTGCGGGGCAGCGCGGCGGGCGTCGCCGTTCGGGGAATCGCCGCGCCGTTCGTCGCGGTGGCGGGAAGTCCCGCCGCGAGGGGAACGGAGCTCGTCGCCGTGCGGGGAAGCGCCGCGCCGTTCGTCGCGGTGGCAGGAAGCCCCGCCGCGAGGGGCACGGAGCCCGTCGCCGTGCGGGGAGGCGCCGCGCCGTTCGTGGCGGGATTACCACCAGCGACGGGCACGGAGCCCATCGCCGTGCGCGGCATCGCTGCGCCGTTCGTCGCGGTGGCGTGAAGTCCCGCCGCGAGCGGCACGGAGTTCGTCGCCGTGCGGGGAATCGCTGCGCCGTTCGTCGCGGTGGCGGGAAGCCCCGCCGCGAGGGGCACGGAGCCCGTCGCCGTGCGAGGACTCGCCGCGCCAGTCGAGGAGGGAACTCCAGCCGCACGGGGCACCGCCGCCCCGTTCGTCTGGCCCGTCGCCGGCATCAGCACCGTCGGCGTCTGGCTCGACTGCGGCGCCTGGCGCGGGGGCTGCTGTCGCTGCTGCTGCTGGGCTCCGGTCGCCATGGCGTCACCTTTCGGGTCGTCTTCACCCGGTGATTGCACTCACCAGGCCAGCCACACGAAGCCGGCGCCGCCGCTGTCGCCGAGGCTGCACGTCGACGAGCGCAGCACCGCGCTGGCGCCGCGGCCGAAGACGGGGCTCATCGCGTTCTTCCCGCCGTCACCGCCGTTGCTGCCCGACAGGCCACTCTCTCCGGGTACCGCCACGCTGCCCGTCGCCTGGCCGCCTGCGCCCGCCGTCGTCGCCTGGCCGGGGCAGCAGTTGCTCGCGTGCCCACCCGCGCCACCGCCGCGCGCTTCCACCACCGTCATGCCGCCCACGCGCACCGATGAGTCGCCGCCCGACGTCGCCGAGCAGTTGATGACCGACCGGCCCGCCGCGCCCACCGTCACCGTCAGCGTCGCGCCCGCGGGCACCGTCAGCACGTCTTCGGCGTAGCCACCGGCGCCGCCACCACCGCCCGGCGTGATGGTGCCGTTCGCCTGCCACGTCGTTCCGCCGGCGCCGCCTGCGCCCCACGCCTTCACGTACACGCGCGTCACGCCCGCCGGCAGCGTCACCGTGCCGCTCGCCGACAGGCCGCGTACCGTCGAGAAGCCCGGCACCACCGCCACGCCGTTCACCTTGAGGCTCGACGCGTCGACCTCGCCGCCCTGCACCGACTTCGCCACCAGCGCGGTGGCCACCGACGAGAGCTCCTGCCGGGGCGACAAGGGCGCGACCTGGCCCACCTGCACCTCGAGGAAGAGCCGGTCGTTCGCCGTCACCACGGCTTCCAGCGACGTCACCGCGCCCAGCTTCGTCTGGTACAGCCCGTCGGCGTTGAGCGCGAGCGTCTGCGTCTCGCTCCACAGCGCGGTGCCGCCCGTCGCGACGGAGAAGAGCGAGAAGCGCAGCTGCGTGACGCCCGTCTCAGGCGTGCCGTTGGGCCGCAGCACCCGGCCCGAGTAGGCCAGCGTCGAGGGCACGCTCGCGAGGGCGCTCGCGGCGACGAGGCAGCAGGTGAACAGCGTGGCGCGGGTGGACGTGGACATGGCGGCTCTCCGGGGAAAGTCAGTGCAGGAAGGGGCGGTGGGTGGTGCTGGCGCCGGAAGACACAGCACCCGGCATGCCAAGGTCGCCGCGGCTCGAGTCGAGGCGAACGCCCGTCGTCGAGAGGTCGCCGTGGGCGCGCTCGGCCACCGGCGGCGCGGTGAGGGTGATGGGGCCCGACGGGCCGGTGCACACGGCGCCCTGGCAGGTCGACTCGCAGCCGGGCGCGTTGGGGTCGAGGTCGAAGAAGCCCGGCGCACACGGCCCGCGGCCGCACACGCCCTCGAGGCACACGGCGACGGCGTTCGGCACCGCCGGGCAGCTGCAGCCCGCGTCGGGAGCGCCAGCGTCGACCGCAGCGCCCGCGTCCACCACCTGCACGGGCTGCTCGATGACGGCGCCCGCGTCTTCCGGCTCGACCGGCAGCACGCCTGCGTCGACGTCGCTCAGCGCGATGGGCAGGCCCGCGTCACGCACGGTGGAAGGCGCTTCTTCGCGGCGTGGCTCCACCACCGGCTCCGGCGAGGGCAGCAGCGTGAGCGAGTCGAGGCAGCCCGTCAGCACGACGAGCACGGGGAAGATGAGGCGGTTCACAGAGCACCTCCGCCATCGACCAGCACGAACTCGACGCGCCGGTTGTGGTCGCGGCCATCGGCCGAGCGGTTGTCGTCACGGGGCAGCTGCGCGCCGTAGCCCTTCGTCGAGAGCCGGCTCGCCGCCACGCCTTCCTTCACCAGGAAGTCGCGCACGGCCCGCGCACGGCCCTCGGACAGCTCGAGGTTGAACGCGCTCGAGCCCTTGGCGTCGGCGTGGCCCTCGATGCGCACGAAGAGCTCCGGGCGGGCGGTCAGCGTTCGCGCCACCTCGGCCAGCAGCGGCTCGGAGCGCGGGAGAATCTGCGTGGTGCCGAAGGCGAACAGAATCTTCTCGTCGAGCTCGAGGCGCTCCTTCGTCACGTGCACCCGCGCCGGCACGCAGCGCCCGGCCTCGTCGAGCTCGCCCTCGCAGGCCACCGGCTCGGGCTTCGGCGCCGGCGCTTCCACCACCGGCCGCGCGGGGCAGCCATCGGCCGTCTCGGCGAACTCCCGCGGGCAGGCGTCGTTCGCGTCGAGCACGCCGTCGTGGTCGTGGTCGTCTTCGACCGAGCCCGGAAAGAACTCGACGCTGACGCCCAGCGACAAGAGGCCCAGGTCGACGCTCTGGAAGCCCGGCAGCTCGACGCCGCGGGCGAGGTACTGCACTCGCGCGTACACACCGAGCCAGAGCGGCCAGGCCTCGTCGCCGCGCATCGAGACGCCAGCGGCGCCCGCCACCACGAGGTGCCCGGTGCCCGAGTAGCCGGGGCCCACCGACAGGTCGAACCAGGGCGAGACGAGCTTCTCGCGCATCGGGCCCTTGACCCGCGCGCCCAGAAGCAGCGTGAAGAGGCCGCCGGCCTTCGCGTCGACGCGCATCGAGTTGCCCGCCAGCACCGTGAGGCCCGCGGTGGCGTGCACGTCGAACATCGGGTGCAGCTGGAGGAACGGCGTGGCCCAGAGGTCGGCGCCGGCGCCGAACTGCTCGGCCTGGGGCTTCGACAGCGAGAGCGCCGCGCCCGCCTGCGCCCGCACGCCCAGCGTCGGGGCCGCAGCGGCCGTCGTCGTCAGCAGGCTGAGGGTGAGGGGCAGGCAGCGCATGGCGGTTGGCTCCCGGAGCGGCGTGGGCGATTACTTCCGGGTGCTGAGCAACATGCGTGCCCGCACCACGAGGGAGTCGTTCGAGCCGATGTTCTCGCGCACGACGTGCTCGAGCTCGGCCACGCCCTCGGCCTCACGGCCCTTCGAGCCCAGGAGCAGCTCGGCCAGCGTCACGCGGGTGTCGACGGCGCGCGGGTTGATGACGAGCGCGCGGCGCAGGTGCTTCTCGGCGTCGGCCTTCGCGTCGCTCCGGAGCAGCGCCACGCCCAGGGCGGTGTGGTTCCACGCGCTGTAGGGGTCGAGCGCGACGAGGCCGCGGAAGAACTCGACGGCGCGGTCCACCTGGTCGGCGGCGAGCAGCTGGTAGCCCTTCGCGGCCAGCGCCTTGAGCTTCGCGCGCGGCATCTTGATGAGCTCGGCCAGCGTGCGGTCGCCCTTCACGAACTCGGCGAGGTGCGCGGGGTGGTACGGGACGACGACGAACGGGGCAGCGGTGTGGTTCGACATGGAAGGCTCCGAGAGAGAGAGGGGAAGGAAGAAGCGGAAGGGGGGCTCCGCCGCGCGGGTGACGCGGCGGAGCGAGGGCGTTCGTCAGACCGCCATCGACTGGCGGCGGGGCTGCGAGAGCGCGCCGAGCTGGTCGAAGAGCTGGAAGAGGCTCTTCACCGCGTCGAGGAGCTGCTGCAGGCCCTCGATGGTCTGCATCATGTCGGTGTTGACGTCGGGCTGCTGCGCGGTGGCGGCGGCGTCGGTCTGGTTGGCGTTGTCCGGCAGCGGGTTGAGCGCGTCGTCGGCCGCGTTGGTGGCGTTGGTGCCAGTGGGCGCGGTGCCGGGGCGGGTGTTGTTGACCGGCGCGGCGTCGACCGTCTGCTCCGCCGCCGGCGCGTCGTTGGCGCCCTGGCCGCCGAGGAGCTTGCCGAAGAGGCCCTCGAAGAGCTGCGTCAGCATCTGCTTGAGCTGCTCCGAGAACGCGTCGCTGCCCGGCTGGGCCGTCTGGCCGTTCTGCACCTGGAAGGGCATGCCCGACTCGTCGGTCCTCTGAATCGTCTGGTCGTAGGTCTTCTCGGCGTCCTGGGTGGCGCCGGTGATGAGGCCCTCGATTTCACCGTTGCGGGCGCGCAGCCAGCGCACGTCCTGGTCGGCGGTCGAGTTGCCGAGCACGAACTGGTCCTGCCGCTGGCCGAGCTCTTCCATCACGCGCTCGCCGCCCGGGGTGACTGCGCTCGTGGTGGGCTTGTCGGTGTTGATGCCGTCGATGGTGACGTGGTCGTCGCCGTTGACGATGTCGAGCTTGCGGCTCACCGACTGGCCAGTCTCGCTGGTGGTGTTGACGCCGATGGCGGTGCCGTCGGGCAGGCGGAAGGTCGACGTCTTGGTGAAGTCCCACTTGGTGCCGTCGGACTCGTGCACGTGCGGGTCACCCCACACCTTCGTCATCGGCTTCTCGTCGGCCTTCTGGCCGGGCTTGAAGACGTCCCACTGGGCGTCCTTGCCGCGGGGCACGACGGTGTAGCCACCGGGCGTGCGCACCGAGCCCGCGGGGAAGCCGGCCGGGTCCTTCACCAGGCCGCCGGTCGCCGCCGAGTTCGACGACGAGGGGTTCGTCGGGTCGGCCAGCACGCCGCTGCCCGGGTTCGAGTGGCTGACGTTGCCGTCGAGCTTCTTGAGCGAGTTCAGGTCGAAGCTCATCGAGAACTCGAAGCTGAACTTCGCCGAGACGCTGCGCGCGTTCGCCGTGGCCGTGGTGTTCGTCGTGTTGGACGTGGCCGGAGGGTTCGCCAGCCCGCCCGTGCCCGGAGGCGCGGTCGGCGTCTGGTTGGCGGTGGCGGCGTTCGTTCGGGTCTGGGGCAGGTTGGCGATGCGCATGGGGGGCTCCTCAGGGCTGCGGGTGTGTCCCGGCTCCATTTCAAGGTCGGGACCAACGGCCTGAGGCCACGCGATCAACGGCTTACCGGTGGTGGGAGGGCCCCGCGGAAGCGCGCCGCGCGGCTCCAGTGAGGACTCGGCGTCTACACGTCGGGGACGTCAGCGGCCCCGTTTTGCGCCACCGACGGAAGTACGTTAGCAGGGCGTTGAAAAAGCGGTGCTGAGGTCTGTTTTGGACTCCCGCGTTCTCGAAACATGGCGTCGCGCTGATCAGCTTTCGCCGATCAGTTCAGGC
>JALOQF010000302.1 GCA_025459425.1 Myxococcaceae bacterium
ATGCGGCCCTTCATCACCACCAGTTGGCCGCCCACCACCTCGAGGCTCCACGTCTTCGCGTTGAGCAGCGACAGCGCGTACAGCCCGCCCGTCGTCGCGGCCACCACGCCGCTGAAGATCACGAGGTTGCGGAACGCACGGCCCAGACGGGTCAGGAAGGACGGGCCCTGCGATGAGTCGAGGTCGGTGGGCATGGTGGCGTGCAACAGGCTCGTACGAGGTGGAACACCCGCCGATTGCCGGGTGGTTTCCTTGGGGGGCCCTGCAGGGTGGGTAAACTGTCGCTGACGTGTCGACTTCCTTCAAGCGCCTCGGCCAGAGCGAGCTGCTCCCGCGATACATCTTCGCGGAGAGCCTCTACGCCCGTCGGCGGGTGCTCGAGATCGGCGCGGTCGCCTCGACGCTCGGCCAGTCGGCGCGGTTCCTGTCGACCCGTGGCGCGCGCGTCGTCGTCGCGGCGGACTCCGACCTGCAGGCGATTCAAGAGGCGCAGGCGAAGCTCGCCGGCCCGAACCTGCGCTTCCGCCCGCCCGTCTTCGACGACTTCGAGGCGGGCAGCTTCGACCTCGTCATGGTGGCCGACCTCGCACCGTACGTCCGTGCGCCCGAGCTGCTGAAGGATCTCGCGCGCCTCGTCGCGAAGAGCGGCTACCTCATGGGCGGCCTGCGCAACCCCGCCGGCCTCGCGCTCTCGAACGTCATCGACCCCGAGGAGGCCGACGTTCCCCCGACGTACGGGCAGCTCCTCGATGCGCTCTCGTCGCACTTCGCCTCGGTCGAGGTGGCCACCCAGTCGCCGGTGCTGGGCTACCAGCTCGCGTTCGAGCGCGGTGACGGCCTGCAGGTCGACGGGTCGCTCGCCGGCAGCAGCGAGGCTGCGTACTTCATCGTCGTCGCCGGCCAGGAGCCCGCGCGCAGCTTCGACCCCACCTGGGTGCAGCTCCCGCCCGAGCCGCTCGCCTTCACGGGCGGCAAGCTCGAAGACTTCTCGACGCGGGCGCGCGACTGGCGTGAGCGCGCAGACCGCCTCAAAGACGCGCTCCAGAAGAAGACCGCCGAGCTCGAGACGCGCCAGGCCGATCTCCGCGAGACGAAGGAGCAGCTCGAGGCCACCAGGGAGGCCGTTGCCCGCCTCACCGCGCAGCTCGAGACCCAGCGGGAAAAGCCCGAGACGCTGCGCGACCGTGAAGAGCTCGCCCAGCGCGTGCGTCGGCTCGAGGCCGAGCTCACCGTGCTCCGCGAGCGCGCCATCGACGCGGAAGGCCGCGCCACCGCCGCGCGCAACGAGCGCGACGCCCTCGACCGCGCCCAGAAGGACGCCGCCATCGGCGCCCTCGCCGCGCAGGAGCAGATTCGCCTCGAACGCGCCCGCCGCGAAGAGGTGGCCACCCAGCTCGAAGACGCCCGGACACGGCTCGCCCGCGCGTACGAGGCGCTCAAGACCGCCCAGGAAGACGCCGTCGCCGAGCGCCTCGAACGAGAGCGCGCCCTCTCTCAGGCCGATCGGATTCGAGAGGCCCTCGGCACGAAGGAGAACGAGCTCGCAGCCGCCCACCAGCGTGAGCTCGCCCTCGCCGACGCGCGCACCCAGTCCCTGCAGGCCATCGAGGGCCTCGAGCGCTCCCTCACCGAGGCGCGCACGCAGATGCAGGCGCTGCGCGACGAGGCCGGCCAGCGTGAGGCCGACCGGTTGTCGCTGGCCCGCTCGTTCGAGGTCGAGTCCGAGTCCCGCCGGCACCTCGAGCGAGAGGTCCAACGCCTCGGCGCGCAGGTCGCCGCGCTGACCGAGGAGCTGTCGACGAAGCAGGGCGCCGTCACTGGGCTCGAGACCGAGCTCCAGGCTGCTGCCTCGGCGCACGCGCGCGCCCTGCGTGACATCGAGACGCTGTCCAACTCGGAGCGCACCTGGCGGGAGCTCGCTGGCCAGTACGAACAGCGCCTCTCCGAGACGAACCTCAACGTTCAGCAGCTCAGCGATCAGCTCGCGCAGCTCACCGCCGAAAAGGACGCCGAGGTCGCCCGGGGCCGGCGGCTCGAGCGCGACCTCGAGACCGCGATCACGGCCGAGCGCACCTCCCGCGAGCAGGCCGACGTGCTGGGCGCCGAGCTCAGACGGCAGATCGACGAGCTCTCACAGGACCGCGATCGGTTGATCGAGGAGCGGAACGATCTCCGCGGTGCGGTCGACGATCTGCGCAAGGCGCGGCAGGCCGAGCAGGCGCGCGTGGCCGAGCTCGAGCAGGGCGCCGTGGCCCTCACGGCCGAGAAGCTCCGCCTCGAGGGCGACGTCGCGGCGGTCCGTCACGAGCTGGCCGAGCAGGCGCGCGCGGCAGCCCAGCAGCAGCGCACCCTCGAAGCCACCCTGGCCGATCGTGATCGGGAGCTCGCGACGGCGCGCGCGACCAACGATGCGCTCAGGCAACAGGTCGTCGGGCTCGACGCCGAGCTCTCGCGCTTCGGCGGAATGCTCCGTGATGGCCAGCGCATTCTCGACGAGACGCGGGCCTCGCTCGACGCGCGCACCGGAGACCTCGAAGCCGAGCAGGCCGCGAACGCGCAGCTCCGGCAACGCACCGAGAAGCTCGAGACCACCCTGGCGCGCGCCACCGAGGCCCTCGAGGACTCTGCGGCCACGCTCGAGGCCAACCGCGCCGAGAAGGTGGCGCTGCAGGCGCGCGTCGACGAGGCGACGGCCCGGGCGGCCGGCCTCACCGAGCAGGTGCAGAACCTCCAGCGCATCACCATGGCCGCCGACGAGGCGCTGGCGGCCGCCAAGTCGCAGCGCAACGCCTTCGAGCGTGAGCTTCGCGCGCTTCGTGAGTCGACCGAGGTCGAGCGGAAGCAGGTCTCCGAGCGCGTGAGTGGCCTCGAGCGAGAGCTCGGCGCATCCACCAGTCGGGGGGCCGAGCTGGAAGCGCGCCTGGCCGACGTCTCGCGGCAGCTCCAGGAGACGGCCCAACGTGCCGCGGCCGAGCGTGCGCAGCTCGTCGCGTTGCAGCAGACGACGTCGGAGCAGGCGACCGCCCTCGCCACCAGAGACGAGCAACTCACCGCGCTGACGGCGCACCGCGAGGCCGACGCGGCGGCGCTGCGCGATTCGAAGGCTCAGGGCGAGGTGCTCGAGGCCGCCCTGCGTGAGGCCCAGGCCACCGTCGAGCGACGCACCGCGAGCTTCAATGAGCTCCAGGCGACGCTGGCCACGACGCGCGAGGAACTCTCACGGCAGACCGCCACCGTCGACGAGCAGGCCCGGCAGCTCGCGGCGCTCACGCAGGAACGTGACGCCCTCGCCACCAGCGGAAGTGCGGAGCAAGAACGGGCGGCCGAGCTGTCCCGCCGACTCTCGCTGCAGGACGATCGGGTCCGCGAGCTGGAGCGGCTCCTGGCGGACGCCGAGCAGCGGCTGACCGGTACCTCGGCCGAACTCAACACCGAGCTGCAGCGCCTCGGCATCGAACTCGCGCAGCGGCAGGGGCTCCTCGACACGCTCGGAGAGAAGGCCACCGGCCTCGAGGCCACGCTGGCCGAGCGCGATCGCGAACTCGAGCGGCTGCGCACCGAGAGCCGTGCCTCGAACGAACGCCTCTCGGCGGAGCTCGACACCCAGCGCGCCGAGGCCCAGCGGCTGTCGGGCGAGGTTCAGCACCTTCAGGCCGAGCTCGAGGAAGGGGCGCTCGCCCGCGCTGCCGAGCGCCACCTCCGCGAGAAGGCCGACGCCGAGCAGGCACGGCTGGCGGCCGAGCTGGCGATGAAGCTCGAGGCCTTGGCCGCGACGGAGGCGGCGAAGTCCGCGCTCGAGGCCTCGCTGGCCGACCGCACCGCCGCGCTGGACGCAGCGCGAGCCTCGCTCGAGGCGCGCACCACCGAGTGGGAAACGACTCGCGTCACGCTCACCGAGACGAGCCGGGCCGAGCTGGAAGCGGCGCGGCAGCTCCTCGAGACCCGCGCCGCCGAGTGGGAGCAGGCGCGCGCCACCCTCGTCGAAGCCCACCGCGGAGAGCTCGACGCGACCACCCAGGCCGCCACGCGCGCGCTCGATGCCCGCCAGGCCGAGCTCGAGGCCCAGCTCGAGGCGATGCGCGCCGAGCACGCCGCGTCCCTCGAGCAGCAGGCGACCGCCTATCGGCAGAACCTCGAGCAGAAGTCTTCGGACGCCGCGAAGGCGCTGGCCGCGCGTGAGGACGAGCTCCTCCAGCGGGTCGCCAGCGCCGAGGCGAAGGGCAACGAGCTCGAGCGTCAGCGTGAAGGGCTCCGCGTCGATCTCGAGCAGGCCCGCGAGGCGGCCGCGAAGGAGCGCGCCGAGGCCCAGGCACGGCTCGAGGGCGTCCAGACCGAGCTCGCGAAGGTGCAGTCGATCGTCGACAAGGCCCACTCCGAGGCCCGCGGCCATCAGGCTGGCAAGCAGGCGCTCCAGCAGGACCTCGATCGGGCCCGGGTCGAGCTCGACCAGCTCCGCACGTCGCTGGCGCAGGCCGGCGGTGAGAGCCGCGCCATCGCCGAGGCGCGCGCCCAGCTCGAGGCCGAGGTCGAGCGGCTCCGGCAGCGCGTCCCGGTGCTCGAAGGCGAGCTCGAGCAGCTGCGCGCGTCGCAGCCCGAGCTGGCGGGCCTGCGCGAACGGGTCCCCACGCTCGAGGCGTCGCTGGCAGAGGTGACCCAGCGCGCCGAGTTGGCCGAAGAAGCGCGTGCGACGCTCGTCGCGCGTGGCGCCGCCGCAGAGGCCGAGTTGATCGAGGTCCGCGCGCGCACCGAGGCGCTCGAGAGCGGGCAGGGTGAGCTCCAGGCGCGCCTCGGCGAGCTGCAGCAGCAGCTGATCGACGCCGAGGCCCGCGCCGCCTCTCTCGGTGAACAGCTCTCGCACTACCAGGACGAGCGGCCAGCGCTCGAGACCGAGCTCACCGAGCTGCGTCTGCGCGCCAACGTGGCGGAGCGGCGGCTTGCCGAGGCCCAGCGCGCGGCGCCCGTCACCGACCCCGAGGTCGACGCGCTCCGCCGCCGGGTGCCCGAGCTCGAGGCCGAACTCGAGATCGCCCGCGTCAACGCTCGCAACGACGTCGAGGCGGCCGCGGCCGGGCGGAAACAGGCCGAAGAGCTGCTGCTGGCCCTGCGCGTGAAGTATGGCGATCTGCAGCACGAGCTCACCCGCGCGACCGATCAGCTCGAGCAGGCCCGCGTGGGAGCGCCCGATCTCAAGGAAGAGCTCGCCGAGCTGCGGGCCGAGAACGAGCTCATCGAGTCCGAGCGGGAGCGGCTGGCCGAGGCCGTCGACGTGCTCGAGCGGCGGCTCAAGGAGCAGGATCAGCTCAAGGATCGCCAGCTCAAGCTCGAGACCGAGCTGGCGCTCACCCGCACGCTGCTCGATCGCGCCCGCTCCGACCTCGACGCCGCCCGTGCACGCACCGCCGGCCCGAGCGACTTCGACGAAGAGACGCCGACGGCGGTGACGCGTCTGCCAGACCTCGCGGTGCTGCGGCAGGCGAGCCTGCCCGAGGACGAGTCGCCCACTGGCATCACCGCCGTCCCCGACCTCGAGGCCCTCAAGCGTGCCAGCCGCCCCGCGCCGGCCTCGACCCAGAAGGCTCCTCCGCCGCCGCCCAGCTCGCCGCCGCCCCCGCCGCCAGTCCCCGGGGCCGAGCCCGAGGTGTTCGAGCTCGACGTCGACGAGGACGAGGGCGTCGCGGAAGAGATCGTGCTCCTCGACGAAGAGGTGGGTGAGAACGGCTCCAACGGGGGCCAGAAGAAGTAAGACGTCGGCGTGTTTCGAAGGGTCGTCGTCGCCAGCGTCGTCGGTCTGCTCGTGCTCGCCCTCGCGTGGCTCGTCGGGTCGGGTGATGACGAGCGCGACGAGCGGGCTGCGGAGGCGAGGGCGGCCGAGGCGACTCCCGAGGCCGACCCGGGCCAGTCGCCGCGGCCCGCGCCCGTTCGACCGGGCTCGATCACCGGCGTGGTGCGTCACGAGGGGCGCGGCGTCGCGCGCGCGCGGGTCTCGGTGAAGGCCACGGCGCCGCTCACGGTCGACACGCTCGACGACGGTGCGTTTCGAATCGATGGGCTTCCGCGCGAGCCCGTGTTCCTGGCGGCGGCGAGCGCGAACCTCGCGTCGGGCGTCGTGGGCCCCCTCGTGGTGGAGCCCGGGCAGACGCTCGAGGGGATCGTGCTCGAGCTGGGGCCCACCATCTCGCTCGAGGGCACGGTGCGCGATCTGGTGACGCGCGCGCCGATCTCCCGCGCCGTCGTCTCATGGTCGGGAGGCACGACGCAGACGACCGAGGCCGGCACGTTCCAGCTGCCAGCGCCCACCAGCCAGGTGTGGCTCGAGGTGCTGGCCAGGGGTTACCTCCCACGCACCGAGTGGCTCTCGCTCGAGCTGGCGCGTGCCGGCGGGCGCCTCGATCTCGCCTTGTCTCCGGTCTCGACGCTCGAGGGCACGGTGGTCGAACAGGGCACCCCGCGCTCTGGCGTGTCGGTGTGGGCCGAGTTCACCGAAGGGCTCCGGCGCGGCGAGCGCACGGCCGTGGGCCTCACCGACGCGAAGGGCCAGTTCAGGCTCGAGTGCAGCGAGGGGCTGCGCCGGTTGGTGGCCGTCACGCCCGCCGGAGTCACCGTCGCAGGGCCCGAGGTGCGGGTCGCCGTGGGCGAAGCGAGGAAGGACCTCGTCATCGAGCTCGGCGATCTCGGCGGAGTGTCGGGGATCGTTCGCCGCGCTGGTCAGCCGCTCGCGAGCGCCAGCCTCACCCTCGTCAACGCCTTCAACGAAGACGCCGTAGCCTCGACGAGCACGCTGTTCGACGGCCGGTTCTCGCTCCAGGCGGTGCCGGTCGGGCGCTACCTCGTGCAGGTGCGCGCGGGGGCGTTCTCGACGATTGTCGGCCCGTTCGATCACCGCGACGACGGGCAGCCATGGACCATCGACGTCGCCGAAGGGCAGGTGCTCGAGGGGCGGGTGGAACCTCCAGCTGCGGGCGTGGCCGTGCGCTGGCGGACGGGCGATTGGGCCGGCCCCGCGACCCAGACGACGACCGCAGCAGACGGCACCTTTCGTTTCGAAGGCGTGCCTGCCGGCGCGCTGCTCCTCGACGCCGAGGGCCTCGAGGGTGCAGCGACGGCGACCGCGAAGGCGGGCGATCCCGTGGTGCTGCGCCTGGCGCGCGGCGCGGTGGTGGTGCGCGTCGTCGATCAGAGCGGAGCCCCGGTCGCCGACGCGGTGGTGCTCGCTCGGAGCGACGAGACCGGCGCGGTGCGCAAGTACGTGCTGATGGCGCCCGACGGCGTGTTCCAGCTCGAGCTCCCGCGGGGCCGCTGGGTGGTGCTCGCCGAGGTGCAGGGGCGCGGCCGCACCGCGGGCCAGGTGGTGACGGTCGCCGGAGCTCCCGTCGAGGTGACGCTCTCGCTGACCGCCACCAACCCCGTCTCGGGGCGGGTGCTCGACAAGGCGAGCCGCCAGCCGCTCCAGGGCGCGCGCGTGCGGGCCGAGTCTTCGATGGGGCGGGTGAGCGTGCTCACCGACGCCCGTGGCGCCTTCACGCTGCCCCCGCAGCCATCGCAGGTGACGGTCATCGTCGGTCGTGATGGCTACGAGCCGCAGGGCTTCTGGCTGCCGAGCCGGCCCGATGCGTCGAACCTCACCGTCGAGCTCGCCCCTTCGCCCAACCGTACCTGGCAGGACGAGACGCCGCGCTTCGAAGGCGTCGGCATGACGCTCGACGGCCGGACTGGTCGCGTCATCGTGCAGCTCGTCAACGAGGGCAGCCCTGCGGAGCGCGCCGGCGTGCTGGCAGGCGACGTGATCATGACCGTCGACGGCGCACCGGCGGGGCCCGATCTGCCAGCCGTCGTCAACCGCATTCGGGGGCCCGCCGGCACGCCCGTGCGCATCGGCTTCGAGCGAAACGGCCGTGCCTTCGAGGTGGTGATGCGGCGGAAGTCGCTGCTGATCACCGCCTGGTGACGCGCCTCAGGCCCGCTGCTTCTTCTTCCGCTCGCGACGGCTCAACTTCGGCTCGACGCGCACCACGTCGGGCGGCGGGGCGAGCGCACCCGGCATCGGCGTGCCTTCGGGCAGCGGCGTCTCGACCGCGGGCTGCTCCACGGGCAGCGACGGCAGGCGGATGATGAACGTCGAACCTTCGCCCACGCGGCTCTGCACGCTGATGCTGCCGTTGTGGCTCTTGACGATGCGCTGGCAGATCGCGAGGCCCAGGCCCGTGCCCTTCTGTTTCGTCGTGAAGAAGGGCACGAAGATGTTGAGCTGTTGATCGGTTGGAATACCCGGCCCGTTGTCGGTGACCTGCAGCTCGACGAGCTCGGGCTGCCGGAAGTCGCCGAACCGATCCGGGCGGGACGTCTTGATGACGATCTCTCCCGGCGCCGCTCCGATGGCCTGGGCCGCGTTCTGGATGAGGTTGATGAGCACCTGCTTGAGCTGCTCGGCGTCACCGTCGACGCGCGGCAGCTCGGCCGACAGCTGCTCGGTGATGGTGACGTTCCGCGGCAGATCGTTCTGGATGAGCCGCAGCGTGCGGGTCACCACCTCGTTCACGTCGGTCGGGCCGAAGCTCTGCTTGAGCGGGCGCGCGTAGTCGAGGAAGGCCGTCACCACGCCGTTGAGGCGGTTCACCTCTTCGACGATCACCTCGATGAACTCGCGATCGTCGGCGGGCACCGTCCTGGGGTCGAGGCACTGGGCGGCACC
>JALOQF010000303.1 GCA_025459425.1 Myxococcaceae bacterium
GCCCGCCCCGCGCCCCAGGCTGCGGCGCCTGCCACTCCGGGCAGCGCCACGCCGGCGCCTGTCGCCCCGCCAGCCCCCAGCGCGCCGCCCGCGCCCATCGTCGCCGCGGCCCCCACCCCGGCCCCGCCCGCCGCGCCGGCCCCGAGCGCCCCGGCGACGCCCGCCGCGGTCGTCAAGCCACCGCTGAAGCAACGCACCGCGAACGACTGCGACAACCCCTTCACCGTCGACGCCCGGGGCATCAAGAGGCCCCGCCCAGAATGTTTCGACTGACGCTCCTCGTTCCGCTGCTCGCGAGCGCTGCCCTCGCGCAGAGCGGCCAGAAGACCGACAAGGCGCAGACCCAGGCCTGCTTCGACGCCTTCGAGAAGACCCAGGGCGCGCGCCGGGACGGGCGGCTGATCGAAGCGAAGGACGCCGCGATCATCTGTTCGGCCGACGCCTGCCCGCGCACCCTGAGCCGCGACTGCGTGAAGTGGGTGGGCGAGCTCCAGGCGCTCATTCCCGGCCTCGTCTTCGACGTGCGCCTCGCCGACGGCTCGAACCTCACCGAAGTGCTGGTGACGATGGACGGCAAGCCGCTCCTCGAGCGCGTCGATGGCAAGGCGGTGCCCGTCGATCCGGGAGAGCACACGCTCGTCTTCACCACGCGCGAGTTCCCTCCGGTGACGACGAAGATCGTCGCGCTCGAGGGTGACCGCGCGCGCAAGGTGCAGGTGGTGCTCAAGAGCCCGGAGCAGGCCGTCAGCACCACACTCGACACCCCCATGCTGAAGATGGGGCGTCCGGTTCCGATCGCGACGTGGGTCTTCGCGGGGCTCGGTGCGGCGCTGTTCTCGGCGGCAGGGCTCACGGGGCTCGTCGGCCTGAACGGGCGCGCCCGGCTCGAGATGTGCCGCCCGATGTGCACGGCGACCGAGGTGGTGACGGTCGGGCGTACCCTGGCTTTCGCAGACGGCCTGCTCATCGGGGGGGCGGTGGCGGCGGCCGCCTCGGCGGTCATCTTCTTCACCCGGCCCGAGGTGCCAGTGGGGCTCGCGCTCGTCCCGACCGTTGGCGGCGGCAGCGTCTCGGTCTCCGGAGCCTTCTGACATGCGCGCGGCGCTCCTCGCCTTCGTCTGGTTGGCCGGGTGCTCATTGGGGTTCACCGGCGAGGGGTACAGCACGCCTGCATCGACTGGCGACGCGGACGCCGGCGTGACGAGCCCGGTCCCGAAGGTGCTCGCCGTGGCGACCGGCCGGTCCGACGTGGTGGTGCTGCGCTTCGACGAACGGGGCGCGCTGCTCTCGGTCGAACCCTTCTTTCGTCTCGAGCGCAACGCGCGGGGCGGCGTGGGCCTGCGCGACGGCGCGGTGCTGGTGGGCACCGACGGGCAGCTGGCGCGCACTCCGGTCGATCTGTCGCGGACGTGGTTCACCACCCCGTCGACGGCGAACCTCGACGCGCGCGCCCTCGCCTTCACCACCGCGGGGGCGCTCCGCGCGTGCGCGCCCTTCGGCCTCGAGGCGGACGTCGAGCTGGCGCGGATCGGCTCGCCCGACGCCGGCCTGTCGGACTTCTCGGTCGTCTCGAGCTTCACCGTCGAGCGGCGCGAGTGTGGCTTCCTCGCCGAGCCCGGCTTCGTGATGGCGGTGGGCGGCTCGACGGAGAACCAGGTGCGGCTCGCGAGCATCGAGGTCGCCCCGCTCGTCGACGGCGTTCCCGGTCCCTTCCGCCTCACCACGGCGCTGCCCGCGGCTGTCACCGGGCCTGCGGTGCTCGTCTCCGACGGGAAGCTCATCGTCTGCGGCGGGTACGGAGAATCGTTCGACAACAACCGCAGCGACCGCTGCGTCGAAGCGTCCGTCGGGCCCGACGGCACCGTGGGCCCGTTCTCCGAGCTGGCGCGGTTGCCCATGCAGGCCTCACGTGGCGTGCTCGTACGCGTGCGCGACCACCTGCACCTCTTCGGCCTCGAGATCCCGGGCGTGAGCAACAGCGAGGAGCTCGTCTATTCCCTCGACCGCGCAGCGAGCCCGGCGTCATGGCAGCGCCAGACGACCCGGCTGCCGTTCGGCGTCGATCGTGCGGTGGTGGTGCCATGAGAGCCGCGGCGTTCCCCGTGTCTCTGGTGCTGCTGGCGGCCGGCTGCTCGCTCGTCTCGCTCGACGAGTTCGTTCGAGGGGCCGAGTCGATGGGCAGCCTCGACGGTGGCGCCAGCCGCCCCGACGGTGGAGCCCCCGGCTCGCCGAGTCCCGATCCGCGCGTGTTGATCTTCGGCGGCGAGAACGGCACCGAGACGCTGATCGCCAACTTCGACGCGCGCGGTCAGCTCGTCGGCTTCACGGCGATGAACCCGGTGTCGGCCCCCTGGTCGGGCGCCGCCTTCGTCGACGGTGAGATCGTGGTGGTGAACAACGACGAGGTGCTGCGCGCGCCCTGGGACGGCGGGCCGCCGGTGCCATGGACGAGGCGCCCCAGCCGCGGCCGGCCGGACAACGAGGGCAGCATCGTCGTCGGCCGTGGTGTCGCCGTCGCCTCGATGGGTCAGGGGGCCGAATACGTGTGGACGGCGGCGATCACCGAGGCAGGCCTGTCGGACTGGGAGCAGCAGCCCGCCACCACGTCGGCCCAACGGCGGGACCCGCGAATCCTCACCGATGGGCGCTTCGTCTGGCTGATCGGCGGCGAGGCGCCAGTCGACGTCGTCACGGGCCTCATCGAAGTCGGCCGTCTCGACGGCACCGACCTGCCCAGCTTCAGGCAGACGACGCCGCTCCCGATGGCCACCAGCGAGCCCGCCGTGGCGCTCGCGCCTGACCGGCTGGTGGTGTGTGGTGGCTCCCGCGGCCGCCGTGACGCACGCCAGTTCATCGACCGCTGCGTGAGCGCGCCGGTCGAGGCCGAGACGGGTGAGGTGGGCCCGTTCGTCGACCTGCCACCATTGCCCTACTCGATGTACGGCGGCGCGATGGTGCTCGTGCGCGGGCGGCTGACGCTCTTCGGGGCGCGAGGCGCGGCCATGGCCGACGACACGGCGCGCATCTTCTCGCTCCAGCTCGACGGCGGTACCGCGTGGGAGCGCCTGCCGCTCACCCTCCCCGCGCCGCGCTGGCTCGAAGACGCGAAGGTGCTCGTGCCCTGAGGCCTCGTGCTCAGCCGGCCTTCGCCGCCTGGCGCGCCTTGATGAGCGAGTCGTAGCTGCGCGACACCCCCTGGCTGACGATGAGCAGCTCGCCGATGTCCGGCGGCGTCAGCTGATCGGGCCCGTTGTCGACGTAGAGAATGTGCACGGGCTTGCCGCGCACGAGCAGCGGCATCATCACCGCCGTCGTCGGGTAGCTGCCGCCGAGCATCTTGTAGAAGATCGCCATGCCCGGCGTGCGCTTCATGGGCCCGATGAAGTGCGAGCGCAGATCGCGCACCATCTTCACCGAGTTGTCTTCACGCAGCGACAGGCCGATGCGCTGTACGCCCTGCAGCGTCACGCCCTGCCCCAGGCCCTGCCAGCCGGTGACGAGATCGCCACGCACCGACAGCAACAGCGCTCGCTTGAACTTGCCGCGGGCGAAGCGGAGCACCGTCTGGGCGATGTCGTCGCGGCCCTGGCTCTGCTGGAGCAGCTTCTGGGCCTCGGCGAAGGTGATGGGCTTCGGCTCGGGCTTCGGCACCACGAGCGGCGGCGGGGGCGCGGTCACCTGCGGCGTCGGCTCGACGGTGGCGCCGGTGATGACCGGCACCTCGTCTTCCACCACCGTGCCTTCGAGCACCGGCTCTTCGTCCACCTGGGCGGTCGCCTGGGCGTAGAGCGCCGCGAAGTCACCCTCGTTGATGAGATCGGCCACGTCGGCCAGCTTCGGGTCGCCGGCGTTCTGCGCCTTCGACGGGCGCAGCGTGTTCATGTCGATGGGCCGCATCGGCCGGAAGGCCCGCGCGTACTTGCGCAGCAGCTGCGCCATGCGGAACTCGGGGATCACCACCTGCACGACGCGCTTGCCCGACTTGAACCCGAGCTGATCGATCGCCTCGATCTGGCTGGGGTGCACGACGGCGACGGTGAGCTTCGTCGCGTCGACCCGCATCGGCATGACGTCCTTGTCGTCGTAGAAGTCGACGTCGGCCACCGCGAGCGCGCTCGGGTCGGGCACCATCTCGCCGGAGGCGAAGGGGATGTTGTGCTGGCGGCCCAGCACGCGCGCGAGGTCGGGCTCCTTCACGAAGCCGAGCTCGACGAGGTTGGTCCCCAGGCGGCCGCCATAGACGACCTGCGCCTCGAGCCCTTCTTCGAGCTGGGCCTGGGACAACAGCTTCTCTTCCAGCAGCAGACTTCCAAGTCGTGGCACGGGAAAGAACCCTACACCCGCGCAGGTCACGGCGGGGCGTCGAACGGGTGATGCGACAGCCCGACCAGCGTCCCTTCGGGGTCGCGCACGTAGAGCGTCCACCCGGTCTGCTTCTCGATCTGCACGCCGCGCGCGCTCAGCTCGGCGATCACCGGCGCGCGCGCGTCGGGCCCGATGCGCAGGGCGATCATCGACGGCCCCAGCCCGTTCGACGACGGCGAGGCGCCTGGAAGGTGCTCGATGGCGAGGAACCCGGCGAAGGCGTCGCTGCCGTCGACGGCGAGCCAGACGCTGCGCAGGCTGCCGTCGTCGCGCGACCAGCGCTTCACTTCCACGAGGCCCAGCACGTCCCGGTAGAAGGAGGCGACGCGATCCACGTCGCGCACCTGCAGCGCGAGGTGGTGGAACCCCAGGCTCTTCACGGCAACGAGTCGAGGTAGCGGCGAATCGCCTCCATCATCGGAGACGGCTCCTCGGGCGCGGCCTGGGCCTCGTTCGGCGTCGGCAGGCGCAGGCGGCGGCCCGTGAAGTCGTAGACGGCGGCGGGGCGATCGAAGCGAGCCTGGGGGTGCAGGCCGACCGACGGACGCGACAACGGCTCGGAGCGGCGCTGCATCTCAGTCCTGCTCCGGCTTCTTGTCGTACTTCGTCAGCAGATCGTCGACCGCCTCGCGCAGGTACTCGGACTGGGCGATGCGGGTGCGCTTCGACAGCTCGCGCAGCTTCTCGACCTTCTCCTGCTCGACGAGCACGTGGGTGCTCACGACCTCGCGCTCCTGGCGATCGATCGACTCCCCACGCTCGACGAGGGTCTCGGCGGCGGTTGCAGCGGCTCCCAGCGGTGCTTCGTGCATCGGTCATCTCCCTGTGGCGGAAAGCGACAAGGCGCTACAGCCCTGTGAAGGCAGATGAGACGCCGCGTTTGGCAGGTGGTCAAAAAAACAGCCCCGACTCGCAGGTGCGAATCGGGGCGTTCGTTCGAAGTGGCCAGGGACGGACTCGAACCGTCTACCTGCGGATTATGAGACCGCCGCTCTAACCAGATGAGCTACCTGGCCGTGACTGCTGGTGAAGCGGGCGCGGTCTCTACACGCGAGGTGGCGCTCCCGCAAGCGCGTTGGACGCCCCCGCGCCCTCAGCCCTGACGGCGCGCGTACCGCTGGTGGTCGACCAGCAGGCAGCGGTCCTGCACCACGTCGATGCCCGCCTCGACGAGCCGCCGGGCGAAGTCGTCGTGGCGAATGCCCAGCTGCAACCACACCGCCTTCGGCCGCGCGGCGAGCAGATCGTCGAGGTGCGGCAGCAGGTCGACCGGCCGCCGGAAGACGTCGACGAGGTCGACCGGGCCTTGCGGAATCGCGGCCACCGTGCGGAAGACCGGCTTGCCGAGAATCGTCGTGACCTGCGGGTAGTAGACGGGCACGGGGATCACCTCGAGCCCCTCGTCGTCGAGGTACGCGGGCACGTCGAACGCCGGCTGGCCCGCCTGCGCTTCGGTCTTGATGCCCAGCACGGCGATGCGCCGCGACCGGTTCACCAGCGCTTCGATGCCTGCTTCATCGTCGATGAGCCTCGCCATGGTTTCTGGGCTTTACTCGGCCGCGAGGCCTCCATGCACCTGATCCTGACCGCTCTGCTGGCTGCCAGCCCCACCACGCCCCAGGCGTCGATCTACACGCTCGAGGGCCAGGCGTTCCTCGAGGCGGCGCGCGGCGATCTCACGACGCTGCGCCAGTTCGTCGACGGCCTCAAGCGCGTGCACGCGCGGGTCCACCAGAACCAGGCGCTCTTCGCGACGAAGGCCGACACGGTGCTCACGCCGGAACAGAAGCGCACGGTGCTGTCGACCTGGGGCGCGCTCTTCGCGTACTTCGCGTCGATCGAGGGGCTCCGCCAGAAGTACTGGAGCTTCGTCACCCTGCTCCCCACCGACACGCGCCATGCGTGGGGCTACGTCATCACGCACACCGCGCTGACGGCCCTGCTCGCGTACGGCATGGCCTTCGCCGACCTCACGCTGGGCAACAAGCAGCTCGAGACGCTGCTCGACGAGCGCAACGACGAGTTTGGCGTGCCAGCGGGCGCCTTCGCCGCCTTCAAGCTCAAGGCGATTCACGTGGCCACCTCGACGCAGCTGGTGACGGGCGACGCGTGGTCGCGCACCGTGAAGCCGGTGCTGAAGAAGCTGAAGGCCTTCGACGACGCGAACGTGACGTGGGCGTGGGACGAGATGAAGGCCGACTCGAAGCTGGCGAAGGCGTCGCTGACGAGGAAGGGCGTGAAGCTCTTCGCGGGCAACGCCACCGACATCGTCAAGGACACGACGCTGCACACCGTCTTCCCGGTGCAGAAGACCTTCGCGGAGTGGATGGGCGACACCCGGGTGGCGCGCAACGGCAAGCCGCTGGTGACGACGTCGTTCGTCGAGAAAGAGGTGCTCCCGAAGCTCGAGCCCGGCGACGTGATCGTCACGCGGCAAAACTGGTTCCTCTCGAACATCGGCCTGCCCGGCTTCTGGCCTCACGCCGAGCTGTACGTGGGTCGCCCGACGGAGTGGGCCGCCCTCGAGCTCGACCCCGGCGTGCAGGCGTGGCTCTCGCAGCAGCCCGAGAAGGCCACCACGCTCGCGGGGCTGCTCGAGAAACGCTACCCCCAGAAGTGGAAGGTGTATGCCGAGGGCACCGACTTCCAGGGGCACGGGCCGATTCGGGTGATCGAGTCGATCAGCGAGGGCGTCAGCTTCACGGCCATCGAGCACGCCTTCGGCGTCGACTACCTGGGCGCGCTGCGGCCGCGGCTGCCACGCGTCGAGAAGGCCCGGGCCATCGAGCGCGCCTTCCGCTACCAGGGGCGGCCCTACGACTTCGACTTCGACTTCTTCTCCGACGCGACGCTGGTGTGCACCGAGCTCGTCTACAAGGCCTACCAGGCCGACGGCGACATGAAGGGCCTCGACCTGCCCCTCGTCGACGTGGCGGGCCGCAAGACGCTGCCGGCGAACGACATCGTGAAGCGCGCGGCCGCCGAGGGCGATGGGCCGGGGCGGCAGTTCGACTTCGTGCTCTTCGTCGACGCGCTCGAAGCGAAGGACACGGTGTTCCTCGCCGACGAGAAGGCCTTCAAGGCCTCGGCCCAGCGCCTCAAGTGGGACGTCGCCCAGAAGTGAAGGCCTACGAGCTCGGCCAGCCGCCGGGTAAGGCGCAGCTGCTCGATGCGCTCGGGCGGGGTGAGCCAAGGCTCGATCTCTGTGCGCTCGCCATCGCGCGCCTGGTCTCGCCCGAGGTGGACGACGCGGCGGTGCTCGAGACGCTCGACGCGCTCGGCGCGAGGGTGGAGCGCCGCCGGTCGCTCGGCCCCGAGTCCGGCCCGCTCGCCGCGAAGGACGGCCTCGACGCGCTCGTCTCGGTGCTCGCCGACGAAGAGGGCTTCTCGGGCGACGCGCACACGTACCACTCGCCCGACAACAGCAGCCTGCCCCGCGTGCTCGAGCGCAGGCGCGGGCTGCCGATCACCCTCTCGGTGCTCTACGCCGAGGTGGGCCGGCGCGCGGGCCTCGCGGTCGAGGGCGTGGGGCTGCCGGGCCACTTCATCGCGCGGCTGGGCGGCGTGTACTTCGACCCCTTCGGCGGAGGCCGGCGGCTGTCGCGAGACGAGCTCGAGGCCCTCGTGGCGCGTGCCCAGGTGGCGTTCTCACCGAAGCAGCTCGAGCCGGTGCCCGTGCGCGCCATCGCCTGGCGGATGATCAACAACCTCAAGGGCACGTGGCTCCAACAGGCCGAGAACGAGCGCGCGCTGCAGGCCGTCGACCTGCTGCTGGCGTTGGAGCCCAATCACCCGGCCGAGCTGCGGCTGCGCGCGAGCCTGCTGGTCGATCTCGGCGCCTTCGTGGCGGCGCTGGCCGATCTCGAGCACTGCCTGAAGCTCGCGAAGGATGCGGGCGACGAGGCCGGCCTCACCCGCGCCATCGAGGCCGTGCGCGGCCGCATCGGGCAGCTCCACTGACGACGGCTCACCGCCGGGTGACGGTGAACGGCAGGTAGGCCGCGGCGTCGCGGCACTCGATGAGCACGTAGTTCTTCGCCCGCGGGTCCTTGCTGGGGTCGGGGTTCGGGTCCTTCGCCCACTGCTTGAGGTTCGAGAGCGAGTTGTCTCCGGGGCGCAGCGCGAAGAAGAGCTTGTGCATGCCGTTGGGCAGGTGCACGTCGCACGAATTCCCCACCGGCGAGTCGAAGCTGATCATCAGCCGCACCGTCGCGTCGGTGCCCGCGAAGACGTTCTGGGTGGTGACCATCACCACCTGCCCCTTGAGCTTCGGGAGCTCGGCCGGCTTGTTCTCGGCGGGCTTCGCCTCGACCGGC
>JALOQF010000304.1 GCA_025459425.1 Myxococcaceae bacterium
GCCTCGATGCCCTTCTTCACGAGGTACGCCTTCACCGCTTCGGCGCGCGCCTGCGAGAGCTTCAGGTTGCTGGTGTCGTCGCCCTGGTTGTCGGTGTGGCCTTCGATGCGCACGGCCTTCAGCTCGGGGTGGCTCTTCAGAATCGAGGCGACGTTGTCGAGCAGCGGGAAGCTGCGCGCCTCGATGATGGCCTTGTTCAGCTTGAAGTAGACGCTGTCGAGGATCTCGAGCTTCTCGGCGGTGAGAATGACGAGCTGCTTCTGCGCGCAGCCGGCGTTCTCTTTCACGCCCTTCTCGGCGGGGCAGTTGTCGAGGCGATCGACGACGCCGTCGCCGTCGGTGTCCTTGTCGGGGCAGCCCTTGTTCTCGGGCACGCCCTTCTCGAGCGGGCACGCGTCGGCCGCGTCGACGAGGCCGTCGGCGTCGTTGTCCGGGTCGGGGCAGCCGTCGTCGTCCTGGAAGCCATCCGTGTCTTCGGGCTCGAGCCGGCAGCGGTCCTTCACGTCGAGCACACCGTCGCCGTCGTCGTCGGGGTCGCGGCAGCCGTCGTCGTCCTTGAAGCCGTCCTGGTCTTCGGGCTCCTTCGGGCAGCGGTCGAGCCGGTCGACGAGCCCATCACCGTCGGTGTCGACGTCGGGGCAGCCGCGCTGCGCGACGGGGCCGGGCTGGGTCGGGCAGGCGTCATCGGGGTCGAGCAGGCCGTCACGGTCGGTGTCGACGGGCGCTGGCGCGGCTTTGGGCTTCGGGAGCGCGAAGCGCAGGCCGGCGTAGAGCCGCCAGTCGGGCGTGCCCCAGCCGGGCTGCAGGCCGACGCCTCCGCCGAGGAAGGGGAGCAGGCCGTTCTCGAAGTGCCAGCCCGCTTGCAGTCGGCCCTCGAGCGCATGCTGATTGGCGCGCGCATAGGGAGCGCCCAGGGCCGTCGCGGAAGAGAGCGTCGCGTCGAGCTCGAGCGGCACCCAGCTCGCGTCGTGCTCGTGGAAGCGGAAGCCTGCGCCCAACCGCCAGAGAAACTCGTTGCCGATGGTGAGGTCGCCCAACGTCTGGGAAGGCCGCAGCGCCGAGAGGGCGACGTTCGCAGCGAAGCGCGCGCCGCCGAAGGCGCGTGACACGGCGAGCTCGGGCGAGAGGACGACGCTCCGGTCACCGAAGTACTGGGTGCCGCCACTCAGCGGGACGAAGAGGTTGAGCTGCAGCGCGAGGTCGATGAAGTGGGCGTCGCTCCGAAGCAGGCGCACCTTGGGAATGAGCCGCAGGTCTCCAGCGCCGAGGGTGCGCAGGGTGGGCAGCGTCGTCGCCGTCGCGCCTGGAATCTCGGTGGCGCCCGCCTGGTAGAAGACGAAGGGCAGCTCGGCCGACAGCTGCACCCAGTCGAAGAGGCCGATGCCGAAGACGACGCCGCCCCCGACGCGAGAACTGACGAGCGCGCCCAGCCGCTCTCCGTCGGATCTCCGGTACACCACCAACGGGTTGTGCGCGTAGCCGCCGTACACCCCCACGTCCCAGCTGAGGTGCGGCAGCACCCGGCCCCACTCGACGTCGATGAGGCCCGAACGGTCGGGCGTGAGGCGCAGCCGCTCGACGGGGAAGGCGGTGGTGGGCGCCTGTGCAAGAGAGAAGCTGGAGGTCAGCGCCAGGAGCGCCGCAACGAGACGAAGCAGGGACCGCATGGTGGAGAGTCCTCGAGGCCCTGGAACCGGGCGTTCAGCTCGGGCGGAATATTCCAGTCAGGCGGGAGAACGCAACTTCAGAGTCGGAAGAGCCCGGCGTACCGCGCCCGAGGCACGGTGGCGCTCTGGGCGACTGGTGATTGAGGTGCAGGCCGCCAGCGCGGTGTCCGAAGTACCGCTCGACGCCACGGCTGGACGTTCGAGCCGGGCGCCGAGGCGCGAGACGACTGGCAGATTCCGTTCGGCCTGTGGCGACGGCCGAGACGGCCTCGTGGCCCGGCCCTTCCGAGCGTGGCCTCGTTCGGTGTGATGGCCCGAACACATCGCTTTGCGCGCCGAGGTCGGTCGCCCCGACGAGGCGCTGCTTCATCACCTGCTCATCCACGGCACGTCTCGCTTCATCGACGCGCCAGCGACAGGCGACGAACGAAGCGCTCCCACGCTGCGCGCTGCGCATCTGGCGGCCCGCCCAGCACCTCGGTGAGCGCGCGCAGCCCGGTCGGGTCGTCGTGTTGGAGCTCGATGGCGCGGCGAACGAGGCGCACCAGCAGCCCGCGCTCCTGCAGCCAGAAGCAGAGATAGCGCGCCGCCGCGTAGCTGACGCCGTGCCGGTCCCCGTAGAACTCGGCGTCGGTCTGTTGCGTGAGCGCCTCGAACGACGGCACGACGCCCGCGGCGAGGCCGCGCTGGAGCGCCGGGAGCCGCCAGTTGACACGCCCCTTCAGGTGGCCCCCGTCTTCGAAGGGAAACTCGAAGAGCGACGCGAGGCCTTCGTTGAGCCACGCCGGCGTTCTGGGAAAGGCTTCGTGCATGAACGGGTGCACCAGCTCGTGCGTGAGCGTGCCGTAGCCGGGCTTGATGTTCATGACGAGCGCGCGGCGGGACTCGAGGAAGTAGCCGTACGGCGTCGTCGGGGTGATGCCGAAGCGCGTGCGTGAGACGTGCTGGTAGCTCGCGGCGTCCTTGAGGACCCACACCTCGTGGAGCGCTGACGGGGGCCGCTCGAAGAAGTCCGCCAGCAGCAGGTCGCGGCACCAGCGCACCACGTCCTTCGCGCGGCGACGTACGACGTCGGGCGCTTCGTCGCCGATGACGAGGAAGGGCGGCTCCCACACGACGGTCATGTCAGCGGGCACGGTCGCGCGGAGTGACTGCACGTGCTGCGAGACGTCGGCAGGTCGTGGTGCGGGCGGCGGGGCACGGAGCCGAGGCGGTGTGCCAGGGGGCGTCACGCGGAGGCGAATCACCATCCACCGGTCTCGGGCGGGCTTGAAGGTCCACAGCTTCAGGAACTCGCTGCGCGGCATGCGACGGTTCGCGCCAGTGGCCTCGGCGGGCTCGTGGAAGACGATCTCGTCGCTCGCCGCGTCGTACCCGGTGACGAGCCGGAAGTGCTCGGTGGTGCGCGGCTGCGCGTCGAAGTGCATGCACACGATGCTGGGCTGGCCGGCCTCGAGGTCTCGCTGCACCGCGCGCCACTGCGCTTCCAGTTGCGTGTCGGCCTGGCGCGGGTCGATGCGGTACCACGTTCGACCGGGCTCGATGCCGAAGGCCTCGAGCGCGTGCGCCAGTTCGTTCGTCCACACGCCACGGCCCAACGCCGGGTCGAGCCCGCTCGCCTCGAAGACCTCGTCCTGGGTGACGTCGAGGCCGAGGCGGCGCAGCGCCATCTCGGCGACGGCTTCTCCGCAGAAGTCCGGACGCTGCTGCACGAAGGGCACCTCGAGCTGGAGCGTGGGCGCGGCGGCAAGGAGGAGCGCGAGCATCGGCATGGTGGGACGACGCCCATGCCAGCGCCGTTCCGTCCCCGCGTTCGATGGTGTCGGGCGCTGGCCGGTGTCACGTCGTGTGACACCTCGTCACGAAACGTGACGCAGCCAGCAGCGCCGAGCACCCGGCCGTCGCGCGTCGGTCTGCTCGTCCATTGGTCCGGCACGTCGTCCGGCGCAGCGGCTAGGGCACGCCCATCAACTGCCGCATGAGCGCGTCGTCTTCCTCTTCCTCGGCGCCGGCGTCTGGGGTGGCGTATCGGGCCCGGTCGGCGTCGTTGCACGGCTTCGGGTCGAGCGCGTCGGCCTGCACACACTCGAGCGCCCACGCCTCGCGCGGCGGTCTCCCGGCTGCTTCCGCCTCGCGCCGCTGCGCGTCGATGGTGGGCTGCACGAGCACCGTCGACAACGAGGGCGCCGCCGTCACCACCGCGAGGCACGCGGCCAGCACGCCGAGGAACGGCACCACCGACCGGTACACCTGCGTCACCGGCACCCGGAAGCGGAAGCTCGAGATGAAGAGGTTGAGGCCGAGCGGTGGCAGGCAGAACGCCAGCTCGAGGTTCAGAATCACCATCATCGCCAGGTGAAACGGAGACAGGCCAAAGCGCGCGGCGAGCGGCAGCACCAGCGGCACCGCCACGATGAGCGCCGACACCCCGTCCATCACCATGCCGATGACGAGCAGGAAGAGGTTGAGCGCGAGCAGGAACTGCCAGCGTGACTCGAGCCCCACCGCCGACATCGCCTCGAGCACCTTCGCGGGCACCTGCCGGTCGATGACGAGGTTCATCAGCGCGTTCGCCATCATCAGAATCAGCACCACCGCACCGGCGAGCGAGAGCGCCTGGTGCAGCACGCGCGGCACCTGCTTCCACGTCAGGTCCTCGTGCACGCCCACCACGACGAGGAGCGTCCACGCGACGCCCACCGCCGCGCTCTCGTCGAGCGAGGTGAGCCCGGTCCCCAGGCCGCCCAGGATGACGACGGGGAGCCCCAATTCCCAGCGCACGAGCCACAGGCCGCCCAGGGCTTCACGCCACGAGACACGCTCGCGGGGAATGCGCTCCTTCGTGCCGACGAGGGCCGCCCAGGCGGCGAGGGCCACCAGCACCAGCACGCCCGGCAGAAGCCCCGCGCGGAACGCGAGCTCGAAGTCGAGACCGGCCACCAGCGCGTAGACGAGAATGGGCAGCGACGGAGGGAACAGCAGCCCGAGCGAGCCGCCCGTGGTGACGAGGCCCAGCGAGAAGCGCTTCGACCAGCCCTGTGCTTCCAGCGTCGGCAGCAACAGCCCACCGATGGCCACGATGGTGACGCCGCTGCCGCCGGTGAGCGTGGTGAAGAAGGCCGAGGCGCCGAGACAGACGATGGCCAGGCCGCCGGGGAGCCAGCCCATGAGCCGCCGGGAGGCCTCCACCAGCCGCTGCGGCGCTTTCGACTCCGCGAGCAGGTACCCGAGCGCCGTGAAGAGCGGAATCGTCACCAGCACCGGCGAGCCTGCGAAGGTCTCGTCCAGCACGCGCGGCGCGAGGCGGTTCACGGGGGCGTCGTCGAGCCACCAGGCCAGCGCGGTGCCGCCCGCCATCAACGCGAACAGCGGTGTTCCGATGGCCGCGAAGAACGCGACGAGGGCACCGAGCCAACCCGACACGAGGCCCGTCACGGAGACGAGGCCGACTCCACCGCCGAGCACCAGGGCGCGTGGTGACTTCACTGGGGTGGCCTCGGCGCCGTCGCACGAACGAGGCGACCGGCCTCGCTGCGACCACACTCATGGGGCATCGACGGTGCTGCCGCTTTGAGGGCGGCGCTCGCCGCGGTCGAGGTCGGCACGGACCGAGGCGCGCGCTTGGTCGACGGCGCCGGTGCTGCCCCTCCGGGAGTGACGCTCGCTGCGGTCGAGGTCGGCACGGGCCGAGGCGCGCGCTTGGGCGACGGCGCCGGTGCTGCCCCTCCGGGAGCGACGCTCGCCGCGGTCGAGGTCGCGACGGGGCGACGCGCGCCGACGCAGCGCTCGGTCGACGGCGCCGAGACGAAGCGCCCTCGTTCGTTCGAGGGGTCGCGGTGGCCCATCATGTCGCCGCCTCCGCCGTGCCGTGGCCCTCGTCGACGTGGGCTCCACGCAGCAGCCACAGCACCAGCCGCAGGCACAGCATGACGAGGCCAAACGGCACGATGAGCGCGAAGGGTTTGACGAGCAGGCCACGCGGCGACGTCGCTCCCACGCTCGCGAGCGGCACGTGCGTTCCTCCAGAGTCATCGCGGAGCGCCGCCACGTCGACGCTGGGCCCGAAGTCACTCGCGTCGAGCCAGGCGTTCCACTCGGCCGAGGTGAGCGCCGTGTCCCATCGGGCTCCAGCCACCACCCGCGGCGCGACGGTGAGGTCGAGCGCGAGCTGCCGGCGAACGAGGTGCAGGTCGGCGCCGAGCGCGCGCCACGTCGTGGCCGACTTCTCGCGCGCCGTCGCACCCGCAGGCGCGCCGAACGCATCGATGGCGAGGAAGTCGAAGAAGCCCCACGCGGCCACGGCGCACGCCGCGACCGTCGCCACCCCACCGAGCATCGACGCGCCCCGGCGCCACGGCCCGAGCAGCCGCGCGAGCCCGTCGATGGCCAGGTGCCGGCCGTGCGCCGTCGCGAGCGACGCTCCGAGGAAGACGAGCCAGAGCGTCAGCCGCGTCGACAGCCCGCGCAGCCCACCCACCAGCGTGAGGCTCGAGCCATCTTGCGCCCAGCCCAGCACGTTGTTCGCCCACGCCACCCCGACGTCGCGGAGCAGCACGCCGCCCAGCGCGCCCGCCAGCACCGCGCCCGCCGTCACGGCGTGGCGCTTCACCAGTCGATGGGCCAGCGCCCCGCAGAGCGCCGCGAGCGCCACCACCCGCAGCACCGCGCCAGCCACGAAGGGCCCGCTCGTCTGCGCCGCCAGCCCCTTGAGCAACACCCACGCGAGCAGCGAGGCCACCAGCGCGCCGCCGACGAGACACGCCAGGCCCACTTCGAGCCGCGTCCACGCCGCGTCGAGCCGCGCGAGGCCCTGCTTCACTTGAGGAGCGTCTCGACTTCCTGCAGCAGCGCCGCCGGCAGCGTGCCCTTCGCCAGCCGCGCGCGCGCCTCGGCGTACAGGGCCTTCCACTGGGCCGCCTGCTCGGGCGTCGGCGTCACCACCGTCATCTTTCCCTTCAGGCGCTCGAAGGCCTTCTCGTCTTCGGTGCGGATGCGCGTGGTGAGGGCCTGACACGTCAGCTTGCCCGTCTCGAGCACGATGGCGCGGTGCTCCTTCGACAGAGCGTCGAGCTTCGCCTTCGACAGCACCAGGCCGCCGATGTTGGGCGCCACGATGGTGGACGAGACGTGGTCGAGGCGGCTCGCCCACTGGAGCTGCTCTGCGCCCAGCGCCGAGATGCTGAGCGCGTTGACGTTGCCGGTCGAGAGCTCGGGCAGCACCTCGGGCACGCCCGTGGCCACCGGCACCACCGTCGCCGCCTGGTAGACCGCCGGCAAGAGCGCCTCTTCCCGCCACACCCACGGCCGCCTGCCCTTGAAGTCCGACGGCGCGGCCAGCGCGAAGCCCTTCGACATCCACCGGTCGAGCCCGACGTCGCCCCAACCGACGAGGACGTAGCCCTGCTTGTCGAAGTTCGCCTCGAAGCGCGGCGAGAGCGCGGTGCGCACCCGGTCGAGCTGCGCCCAGTCGGCGTACAGGCCCGGCACCTGGAGCACGTTGACGGTGGGGTCGACGAGCGAAAGGCCCACGCCCGTCACCACCGCGCCGTCGAGCTGGCCGGTCTTCAGCTTGCTCATCTGCGCGGCTTCGTCGCCCTGGCTCGCGTTCCAGTACACCTCGATGACGACGCCGCCCTGCGTCTTCTCCTTCACGGCCTTCACCCACGCGCGCAGCACCTGGCCCCACGGCGACTCGCGCGGCGCGAGCGAGCCGAGCTTCAGCGTGACGGGCTCGGCGGCGAGGGCGACCGAGGCCGAGAGGACGACGAGGGCATTCACGAGTCGAGTCATGTCAGGGAGTCCTTGAGAAGCCGCACCGCTGGAGCCGCGCGGGGCCGAGATACCGGGCCGCCTTCTTCTTCGCGACGGTGTTCTCGAGGCGCTGCGCCGGCAGCACGTCGCCCGCGGCCAGCACCTCTTTCAGCAGCGTCTCGTAGGTCGCCTGGTCGTGCGCGTTGCAGGCCCAGTTCTGCGCGTAGAGGAGCTGGACGGTGAGGGCGCCGCGGTTGGTGAGCGTCAACGCCCGCTCGAAGAGGCGCTTCGCCTCGGGCAGCTCCGCGTCGGGAGACCGCGCATGGTACGCCCCCAACGCCGCGAGCGCCGTGCCGTAGGCGATGCCCTCGTCGAGCTCGACCGCGCGCTCCAGCAGCGCCACGCCCACGAAGAGGTCGGCCACCACGGCCGGGTCATCGGACGCCACCGAGCCCCGCGACAGCCAGGCCGCGCCCACCCACAGCAGCGACTCCGCGTCGGCCTTCGCGCTGTAGCCGGCGAGGTACGTCTTCATCGTGTCGGCGTTGCGCTGCGCGGCGACGAAGCCGGGCCGCTTCTGCTCGAGCAACAGCGTGCCGAAGCGCAGCGAGCGCTCGTAGGCGTCGCGGGCCCGCCGCGCCTGAAACGCCTCGGCCTCGTCGTCTCCCCGGTCGACGGCGGCTTCCCACTCGTCCTCGATGAAGGCCCCGGCGAACCCCGCCCAGGACTGCGTCAGCAGGTACAGCGCGTCTTCGTTGTCGGGCGCGAGCTTCTGCATGCCCTCGAGCTGCACGAGGCTCGAGGCGGCCGCGGTGCGCGCCACCTCGAGGTCGGACAAGGTGTCGAAGGCGCTCGCGGCGTCACGGGTCGACTTCACCGTGCCGTCGAGGATGATGCGGTCGAGGCACGAGGCGCCCAGCAGGGCGCACAGACAGAGCAATGGGCGCATGGCGCGCGCCCCATAGCACCGACCGCCGCCTTCGCCGGAGCTTCGTCACTCAGGGCGCGTGGCGGTGCGCCTCACCGAAGCCGCGCCCGTCGAGGAAGCGGTCGATGGCCACGCGCAAGAGCGGGGCGGGCAGGGCGCCCGACAGCCGGCCCACCTCGTTGCCATTCTCGAAGGCGACGAGCGTCGGAATGCTGTGAATGTGGAGCGCCTGGGCCAGCTCCGGCGCTTCGTCGATGTCGACCTTCGCGAAGGTGAGCCGCTCGCCATACTGCTGGGCGGCCTTCTCGAACGTGGGCGCCAGGGTGCGACA
>JALOQF010000305.1 GCA_025459425.1 Myxococcaceae bacterium
GACGCCCGATGGCCGGTGGCTGCTGGTGGGCACCAACGTGGTGAGCGAGGTGCGCGCGTGGCCCATCGACCCGGCGACGGGCCGCCTCGGCACCAGCCGCGTGCCGGTGCTGGCAGACGAGCCGGTGTTCATCGAGGTGCGGTGAGCCCGGCGTCGGGCTGGCGCGTGGAGCGCGCGTGGCCCATCGACTCGGCGACGGACCGCCTCGGCACCAGCCGCGTGCCGGTGCTGGCGGACGAGCCGGTGTTCATCGAGGTGCGGTGAGCCCGGCGTCGAGCTGGCGCGTGGAGCGCAGACGAACGGCCCACGTCGGTGGCACGCTCCCGACGCCGATTCGATGGAGCACCAGGTCGGTCGTCGGCACTTCGTCGCCCGGCGCGAGCGGAGCCCCGAGTCGCGCCCGCTCGCCCTCCAGTTACGGCCGGAGGAGAAACCCCTCGTCGAGGGACTTCACCCACACCCCCAGGTGACGCCCGAGGTGAGGGCGTCACGTCGAAGGTGAGCGTGTGGTGCTCGACGTCGAGGTCGTGGCGCCCGGGCGCGAGCCGTCGCTGGACGAAGCCACCATCAGGCCAGCGGTGCACGTCGACGCCGACCACCACCCTGCCGCTCAGCGCGACGTCGCAGAGGTCGATGAGGCCGCCATCGTGCGCAGGGGCGCGTGCCTCACCAGAACGCGCGGAGCGCCTCGACGAAGGGCCCCGCCAGCCGTGCGCACGCCTCGTCGCTGATGCGCTGTTGCTGAAACGGCGCCCACGGGTCGGCGAGCAGGTCGCGCCGCACCTCGACGCACAACGTCCGGCCCGGCCACCTCACCGCGTGCCCGTGGGCCAGCGTGCTGGGGTGGAGCGGGTAGCTCTCGCCCCTGGCGAGGGTGAGCTTGAGCGGACCGAGCGCAGCTGCGAGGCGCTCCACCACGGCCGCGGGCGCGAGCGACTGGCCTTCGACGGTGGTGCCGATGACGTCGACCTCGGGGCGCAGGGGCCATGTGGGCTCCTTGTCGGGCGCGTAGGCCGCGTGGAGCGACTTCACGATGTCGAGGTCGACCTCGACGCCCACCGTGCGCGGCGCGTAGGTGTGGAGCAACAGCATCGCGCCGCCGTTCGGCATCACCAGGGCCGCCGCCTCGTCCACCGCGTTGACGTAGGCACGGTAGCGCTGGAGCAACAGCGCGCGGTCGTCCTCCGACGTCACCCACGGCATCAGGCCCGGCGTCACCTTGCCGGCCTTGAAGTCTTCGGGGCTGGCGTCGACGCGCCGGTTGCAGTCGATGAAGGTGCGCGGCACGCGGCAGCGCAGCATCGCCACCGACTTCGTCGGGTCGTCCTTGATGAGCCGATGCGCGAGGGCGACGCCGAGCTCGGGCGCGCCGGCGTCGGTGTTGACGTGGAAGAAGTCGACGAGGCCCTCGGGCAGCCGGCTGGTGAGGCGCTGCGCGACGTCGTCGAAGTCGGCCGTGCGCGTGGCGCCGTGGGGAATCTCGATGAGCAGGTTCGGCGTCGGGCCCGCCTGGGCGCCACGAAAGGTGAGGACGTCGACGACGTGGGGAATCGAGGTGGGAGCGGGCATCGGAGTCGACACCTTACGCGCTCACGCCCCGCCACGATGGTGCAAGCACACGTTGCCGTCCGCTCTAGCCGCAGCCGGCCCTGCCCGTGCGCTGTCGGCCCGGTTCCAGTGTAGAGGGGCGGCGTCGTGCCCTCGTTGCTCACCCCCACCCGTCCCGAGCGAACCGAACGTTGGCCATGGCTCGCGGTGCCGTTGTCGCTCCTCGGGCACGCGCTCGGCGTGGCGGCGTTTCTGTTCCTCTCGTGGGCCACCTCGCCGCCGCGCCCGGTGAAGCCGGCCGAGCGCAGGCCCGTCACCCTGCGCCGCATCGACTCGCGCCAGTGGGCCGCCAACCGGAGCGCCCGGTCCGCGCAGCTGCCCGAGCGCCCCGCGCCGACGCGGCCCGAAGGACAGGTCGTCGACGTGGCGCCCGGCAACGACGTGCGGCCCGACGAGGCGAAATACGTCGCCACCACCGACAACCGCGTCATGAAAGAGACGCGCGCCAGGGAGCAGACCAACACCTGGAGCCGCGCGACGCCGAAGACGCAGCAGAAGCCCGAAGCGATGCCGGCTGCGAAGGGAGAAGCGCCAGCCGCGCCCCAGCCGTCGGCGGTGTCGCTGGCCGAGAGCTTCCTGGGGCGCCGCACCGCGCCCAGCCTGTTGTTGCCAGACACCGTCGGCGGCGCCACGGGCACCGAGGCGTCGACGTCGCCGGCCGGAGACGCGTCGGGCACCGAGAACGGCTCCACCGAGGGCCAGGCCGAGGGTGGCGGCGCGCCGAACGACCACCTCGACGTGCCGGAAGGCGACGGCACGTTCCTCAACACCCGCGAGTGGAAGTACGCCGCGTTCTTCAACCGCGTGAAGCAGGCCGTGAGCGCGAAGTGGGACCCGAACGGCCGCCTGCGACACCGCAGCGAAGGCCTCGGAGGGCTCTCGCGGTTGACGGTGATGCACGTCACCCTGCGCCCCGACGGCACGCTGGCCGACCTCTACGTGGCGCAGAGCAGCGGCGTCGACGTGCTGGACGCCGAGGCGATGAGCGCGTTCGAGAAGGCCGCGCCGTTCGCCAACCCACCGCCAGCGCTGGTCGAGCGGGGCTTCATTCAGTTCTTCTTCAGCTTCCACGTGACGAACGAAGGCCTCGCCGTGCCACGCCCGTTCCGGTTTCGCTGACGCGCCCGCACCGCCTGGTGGCTGGCAGTGCTATGGCCCGCGCGCGTGGGCGTTCAGGGCGCTGTCCAGTTGGTGACCGACGACGACGCGGCGTGGCTCCGTCGTCACGTCAAACAGTGGGGCCCCGACGTGGCGAACGACCCCGACGACCGCGAGGTGCTGGGCGCTCCAGGGCAGCTCTTCTACGAACTGGGCAAGGCGACGGCGGCCGTGAGTTACCTGCTGCATGGCGGCGAGCAGCACCCGCTGCTGAGCTTCCTCGACGACGAGGCGCTCGGAGAGAAGACCCTTCACGAGTTCACCTACGGGCCCGGTCGGTTGTTTCCGTCTTCATTCATCACCCAGCTGAAGGCTGCGATGGACGCGATTTCAGACGAAGAGGTCGAGCGACGCTCACGCGCACCGGCGCTTCGGCAGGTGTACCCCTTTCACGGCCGACCCCTCGACGAGCGTGACCGGACGTGGGTTCTTCAGCAGTACGACGGCCTCTCTGCCTTTCTCTGGCAGGCCGCCGAGCAGGTGAAGCAGGGCGCCAGGCCGTGGCTCCTCGTGGCCTTCTTCTGACGGGGGCGCGCTGCCCGCCGTGCGTCAGCGCGAGAAGACGCTCCACGAGAAGCCGGCCGTCAGCCCGATGAGCCACTGCAGGTTCACCGACTGCGTCGGCACGAAGGTGCCCGAGAGGGCGATGGAGATGACGCCCGGACGCTCGGCCGGCGCAGCGCCACCCGCGACCCGGAGCCGCACCCCACCCTCGAGCGACAGGCCCAGGTGATGGTCCTGCGCGCCGCGAAAGCCGGCCGTCCACGGCGGCTGGAACTGGAGCAGGCGCACGCGTGGGCCGACGAAGAAGAGTGAGTCTCCGGGGTGCCAGGCGCCGCCCACCGAGTACGACTGAATGAAGCCCGAGGGCTCCCACCACGCGTCGACGTCGAAGCGCGGGCGTCCGTCGACGAAGAACGTCCCGGTGGTGCCGACGCCGAGCAGAATGGGCACGCCGAGGTGGGCGCCGACGTGCAGCCGAAAGGCCGGCAGCGCCGGTGGGGGCGTGGGCGCAGGCGCGGGCGTCTGCGCCTCACCTTCGAGGCCCGGGCTGCGGAGCGTGCCGACCGGCGCCTGCGAGAGGACGACGGCGAGGGCGAGCAGCGGGCTCATCGGGCCACCTCCGCCTCGAGGAACTTCAAGGTGCGTTCGACCGCCCGGTTCCGCAGCGCGTCGCGCTCGGCGAAGTGCTCGTGCAGCGCCTCGTCGATGACGGTGAGCTGACAGGCCGGGGCTGCGTCGCAGTACCGCTTCTGTCCACCGGGCTTCACGATGGAGTCCTGGCCGGCCTGGAGGATGAGTGTCGGCGTCGCGGAGTACCGGCCCAGCTGCTCCGCGTACGACGACGCGGTGAGCGACTCGCACAGCCAGCGCCAGGTGATGCCACCCAGCCGAAGCTCGGGAGCCTCGTTGAACAGCAGCCGCTTCCACTCGAAGCGCGGCAGGCTCTTCGTGACGGTCGACTTCTCGAAGTCCGTCTCTTCGCGAAAGTCGGACGAGCCGATGGCGTAGGCGGCGCCGTCGGAGGCGCCACAGGCCGCGGCTCCGAGCGTCGACGCGATGGGCGCGGGGAAGGCGCCGGTGTTGATTTCCAGCATCGGCGACGACAGCACCAGCCCGTCGGCGTCAGCCGGGTAGAGGTCGTTCGCCAGCACCGCGACGGCGCCGCCCATCGAGTGCGCCACCACGAAGACCTTCTTGCTCGTCGCGGGCCGCACCACGGTGGTGATGAACGTGTGCAGGTCGGTGACGTAGTCGTCGAAGCTCACCACGTAGCCCCGCTGGGGGTTGGGCAAGAGGCGCCCCGACGCGCCCTGGCCCCGGTGGTCCATCGCGAAGGTCGAGAAGCCCGCCCGCTGCAGGTCGTCGAGCAGCTCGGCGTACTTGCGAATCGGCTCGGTGCGCCCGGTGAGGAGCACCACCGCTGCCTTCTCGTTCGGTACGCGGTGCACGAGGTACGCGATGTCGACGTCGGCGACGCCCTTGAAGGAGCCCCGTTCGCCCGCATCGTGCGCCGCCTTCAGCGGGCCCGCCCAGCGCTCGAGCAGCGTCGCTTCGGGGCTGAAGGTGGTGGGGCCGGGCAGCGCGTCGAAGTCCAGCGCAGGGCGCCGGGGCGCGGTGGTGGGTGCACGGCAGGCGGTCAGCGCGAACACGAGGACGAGAGCACAGAGGCGCACGGCCGCTCCATCACACGGCCGGGCACGCGTTTCCACCGGCCTCGAGGGTGCCTCGCCGCAGCGCGCAGTGTGACCAGCGGTCACTTCATCGCACCACGAATGTGACCACTGGAAACATGAGAGCCTCGGCCGCCACCGGGTGACACGCGCGGACGCCCGAGACGACGAGCTGGCCTGGCGCCCCATGTGACCAACGGAAACATGAGACAGCACCGAATGTGACCAACGGCCACATCACCCGGTGAGGCGCTGCCAGGCTTCGTCGCGGTCGAAGAAGACCTGCGCGCTGTCGCCCAGGCCGCTCTCGCGCAAGATGCGGCGCGACTGCAGCTCGCCGACGGCGGTCTTCTTCACCACGCGCACGGCGGCCACCAGGCCATGCGCGGCGGCCCAGCGGTTGAGCTCGGTGATGACGTCGGTGAGGTGGGGCGGAATGACGTCGAGCCGCGTCTGGTCGACGAGGCACCGCCACGACGGGCCCACCTGCTGGACGGCCGTCTGGAGCGAGCTGCGGTAGACCTCGAGGGCCTCGGGCGTCAGGCGTTTCGGGTAGCGCACCTCGACGACGCGCTCGCGCTCGTGGACGTGGACTTCGAAGTGGCCATCGGACATCGGCGCGCCTCCAACTGCCCCCACTCGCCTCCCTATTAACCACACCTCTTCAGGCGCGTGTGCATCGAGGCGGTGACGTCTCCCTCGGGTTCCAGCGGGCCACCCATCTGGCGCGGTCACCGACGACCCCGGCCTTGGCCGGCGCCCAATTCAGGGGGTGACGTCGAAGCGCACGCTCTCGGCGGCCGTGCCGTTCGAGGCCTCGGCCCGCAGCGCGCAGCCGGTCTGTGGCAGGCCCGTCACCACGAGCTGGTCGAAGCGGGCCACACCCTGCGTGAAGCTCCGGGCGGCGCCGCCCATGAGGGTTCCGTTCTGGCTCCGCACCAGTCGAAGCGACACCGTGACGTCGGTCATGTCGACGGTGTTTCCAGCGGCGTCGGTGGCCGACAGGGTGGGCGCGGGCGTCAGCGCCACCCCGAGCCGACCGTTCGCCGGCTGTACGTCCCACCGGAGCGTCGCCACCGGGCCGGGCACGAAGCGCACGGTGGGCTGGGCCTCGAGCGTCACACCCTGGGCCGTCACGGTGAGGCGCTTGGCTTCGGCGCGCGTCGACCGCAGCGAGAGCATCACCTGCCCGTCATCGTTGGCCTGCGGCGGCGCCTCGAGCGCGTTGGCTTCTCCCGACGCGAGCGCCGCGATGGAGACGCCAGCCACCGGCGCGCCCGCGGCGTCGAGCGCCGTCACCAGCACCGTCACCGTGTCTGCACCGTCCGCGAGGGCCGTCGTCTTCGAGGCCGTGACGGTCGACCTCGCCGCGTCGACGACCCGGGCCGTCGGCATCGGCATCGAACAGGCGAGTTCCACCACCCCGAGGAGTCCCAGCCAGTGCGTGCGCATGGAGGCGGTCTTGCACGCGCCCCCACCGGTTCGCCACTTCGCCGTCCTGGGCCCGGGCCCGCGAGGAGCTCGGGCAGCCCAGCGCGTCCGAGGCGAGGCCTCGTCACCGGCGTGCGCGGCGGGCTCCCGAGGTGGCGCCTGGGAAGCGGGTCGCTTCACGACCGAGGCCTGCACCACGGCCGTGACGCCGGCCAGCGGCTGAAGGGACGACCTCGCGCCCAAAGCCGAGTCGGCGACGCGACGACGCCGGGCCAGCCGAGCTGCCACGAAACACGTCGTCGTGCGTGAGCGCCGACCGCAGCGACGCACGCAGGGCCCGCAGCTCGACCAACCGCCGCTCGACTTCGGCCAGCTTCCCGACGACGGCCTGCCGCGCGTCTGCCCTCGACAACGCGCCCGCGTCGAGCCGCTCGCCGAGCGCCCGAATCTCGCGGAGCGAGAAGCCGAGCTCCTTCGCGTAGCGGCACAGGTGCAGGCACGGCACGACCGACGGGGCGTAGTCGCGGTACCCGTTCGCCCGCCGCGTCGGTGGGCGGATCAACCCGAGGCGCTCGTAGTAGCGAATCGTCTCGACCGAGAACCCCGTCTCGCGAGCCAGGTCGTGGATGAGCATGGTTGACCCTGCACCGTACTTCAGGGTGCACCGTCTCGTGGCTCATGCATGAACGACTCGAGGTCTGGCGCAGGGGTGGGCGGTTCGTCGACGTGGACGGGACACGGCTCTTCGTTCGCGCCGGAGGGCGCGGCCCGGTGGTGTTGGCCCTCCATGGCTACCCGCTCGGTTCGTTCGACTTCTCGCCCGTGTGGAGCCTTCTGGCCGAGTCCTTCACCCTCGTCGCGCCCGACCTGCCGGGGCTGGGGTTCTCGGCGAAGCCGCTGTCACCAGAGGCGACGATTCCCGGGCTGACGACGCTCGTCGAGCGCCTCGTCCTGAGGCTTGGGTACGGCGAGGTGCGGGTGCTCGCGGTCGACCTCGGTACGGCGCTCGCGCAAGAGCTCCTTGCCCGGCAGCTCGATGGGTCGACCGGGCTGCGCGTGCGAGCGGTGTGTTTCCTCAACGGCAGCCTCTTTCCCGAGGTGTACCGGCCGAGGCCGATTCAGCGGGTGCTCGCGTCGCCGGCGGGCGCGCTCCTCGGGCCCTGGGTGCCGCGCAGCGCCTTCACCCGCGCCCTCTCGTCGGTCTTCGGGCCACGCACGCAGCCGTCGCCCGACGACCTCGAGTGTTTCTGGCAGCTGCACCGCTTCGACGGCGGCGCGCGCTCGACGCATGCGCTGAACCGCCTCATCTTCTCGCGCCGCGTGCACCGCGACCGGTGGGTGCCTGCCATGCAGCGGGCCTCGGTGCCACTGCGGCTGGTGAACGGGCCAGCCGACCCCAACTCTGGCCGGCACCTGATGGACCGCTACCGCGAGCTGATTCCGTCGCCCGACATCGTCGAGGTGGGGCCGGCCATCGGCCACTTCCCGTTCTTCGAGGCGCCGCACGCCTCGGCCGAGGCCGTCGCCACGTTCTTCTCCAGGCGCTGAGGCGCGGTCCGACGCCACCCGACTCGCGCTGCGGGCGCTTCCACGACCTCGGTTGGCGCCGCGCCCCGAGGGACGGGCGTCAGGCCGGTGAACGCCCCAGCTGTGCGGGAGGTCGGCGCTCCGGGTCGCGACAGGTTCAGCTCGGCGGCGAGTGAATCAACCGCGACGTCGCGCACGCCAGGCCGCGCAGAGTCCGAGCAGCGCGAGCGACCCGGCGCCGCCAGAGCACCCACAGCCCATGGGCGGCTGGGACTCGTCGTGGTCGTGTGGCTCGGCCCCGCCGTCAGGAATGGGCGTGAAGGTGACGCCTCCGTCGGTCGGCTCGAGGCCGGCGTCTGCCGAGGGCTGACCCGCGTCGGGCGTGGGGCCCGCATCGACGCCTGCATCGACGACCTGGCCCGCATCTCTCGGGAGCAGCACGAGGTCGGCGCACTGGAAATAGATGTCATTGCCGTCTCCGTACGGCGGCTTGTCGGTCATCATCTGAATGACCTGGAGCGTGCAGTTCGTGCACGGCGTGTCGGGGAGCCGCACCCGAACGGTGTAGCGCTGGTTCGGCCGGGGCGCGTCGGGGATGGCGTCGATGAGCACGTTGAGCCCACCATCGGCGTCGGTGAACGAGCGCGGCAGGTAGAAGTCCTGCCCGTCGACGTCGAAGCTGATGCGGTAGTGGCCCGGGTGGTTGATGGTCTCGTCCCACACCACCTCGATGGTGTCGCCCGCCGTGAAGGTGGTCACCCGG
>JALOQF010000047.1 GCA_025459425.1 Myxococcaceae bacterium
CACGTCGATGGTGACGCCCTCGAGCGCCACCACCGCCCCGAATCGAACCCCGAGGCCGTCGGTGCGAAGGCGAATGGGCGGCTGACGGCTCGAGGGCGACACGGCGGCGGTCCACTGTACCCCTTCACGCCGCGCTGTCTCGTGCGTGGCTGCAGCCCGGGTTGACGGCGACCAGACCGTCGAACATGAGAGGGCCGTGCGGTCGTTCGTGTCACTCCTGGTGGTGGTGCTGGCCGGCTGCCTGCCGACGATCGATCTCGAGCCGCCGCCCCGGTGCGACGTCTTCGACGGTGGCATCTCGACGCCCTCGGGCCGGGCGGTCTTCGTGGGCCGGCCCACCACCGTCGTCGCCTCGCGGCGCGCGCCCACCTGCCCGCCAGAAGAGGGGGTGACGGCCCAGGTGCGCGTGACGGACCCCAACCTCGCGCTCGTCGGCGCCGAGATCGAGGGCCCCTTCGCGCGCGGGCAGTTCCACGGCGTCGAGGTGCGCTTCACGCCCACGGTGCCGGGGCCGTGGCGCATCGACGCCGTGTTCGAGCCGGCGCTCGGGCGGGCGCTGAACGAGGTGTGGGCCGTCGACGCGTTCGAGCCGACGATGCGCCTGGGCGCCATTCCCGATGAGCAGCGCTGCGCCACCGAGGGGCTCACGGCCTCTGGCACGGTGGTGTGTCTGGCTCCCCAGGGGGCGCAGGTGTCGTTCTGGCGTGACGGCCAGCAGCTGCAGGCCGTGCCCGGCCTGGGCATCGACGTGCGCGGGAACAGCGTCTTCGTGCTGGGCGCAGGCCAGGTCGAGCGCTTCGTCGACACGGGGGCGTCGTTCCTCCGCCGGGTGCCCGACGCTCCGCTCGCCTTCGACGCCTCGCTGCTGCCGCTCGACGCGGTGGTGGCGGTGGACGAGGAGCGCCTGCTCGTCGCCTCGGCCGGGCAGGTCTTCACCTTCTCGATCGCGAGCGCCAGCTTGACGCCGCTGGCCGTCGTCACGCTGCCACCGGGGCTCTGCCTCGAGGCGCCCCGGCTGGTGCCCGGTGGGCCGGCAGGGTTCCGGCTCGCCTGCACGTCGCGGCCCGGCTTCGCGCGCTTCTGCCAGGCGTTCGAGCCCACCCCTGACGCCTGCTTCGAGGTGCGCGGCCGGCTGGTCGGCGCCGACGACGAGGGCCTGTGGGTGACGGAAGGGCAGACGCTCACCCGCGTGCGGGGGCGAGCGGCGTCGGCCTCGGTGCAGCTGCCCACTGGCTGGTCGACGGTGGGCGTGCGCCGCTGGGCCGGGTCGCTGCACCCCCTCGTGGTCGAGCCCACGGGCCGTTCGTTCTTCGTTCGCGACACCGCCCGGGGCGTGACGCTCTCGGGCCTCGAGGGGAGCAGCCAGCTGCTCGCCGCCCCACCCGGGCTCGTGCTGATCGGTTCGTCGACCCAGCGGCTCGTCTTCGCGCGCTGACCCACGGCGAAGCCGCGCGGGCGAGCGCTCACTTCTTCCCGAAGAAGCGCTTGATCGACACCTTGCGGAAGCCGCCGAGCACCTGGCGCACCACCGCCGTCGAGAAGAGGAACACCGACGCGCCGATGCCGAGCAGCCCGAGCACGGGAATGCCGGCGATTTCCCACTGCTTGGGCGCGAACGCGATGAAGGTGCCGATGATGAAGCCGCACGCGCACAGGCCCGCGAAGGCCACCACCGCCAGCGCCCGGAGGTTGTTGTTGACCGACTCGATCTGATCGGGCCGCAGGGTGACGGTGAACCGGCCCGACTCGAGGTCGAGCATGATCTGCTGGAGCTGGAGCGGCAGCTCGCTCGCCGCGCTCTGCAGGCGCAGCAGCGTCTTCATCGCGTTGCCCTGCAGCTGGGTGGGATCGTACCGCTCGGCGAGCATCTTCTTCGCGTACGGCATGAAGATCTCGCCGATGGGCATCTCGGGGTACAGCGTGCGCAAGATGCCCTCGATGGCCACCGCGGCGCGCGCGAGAATCGCGTACTCGCGCGGCACCTTGACCCGGTACTTCACCGCGAGGTTGAGCAGATCGCGCAAGAGCAGCTTGGCGTTCACGTCCTTGATGGCCGTGGGCAGGTAGGCGTTCAAGATGCCGTCGATGTCGGTCTTGAACTGCAGCAGGTTCGCGCGGCTGTCGGGCGTGCCGAGGCGGTAGAGCTGCCGGGCGAGCGACTCCGAGTCCCGCAGCGCGATCGAGAGGATCAGCTGAATGAGCGCGTCCTGCATCTGGCGGGTGACGCGCCCCACCAGCCCGAAGTCGATGATCGCCAACACCGGGCCGTCTTCGAAGACGAGCAGGTTGCCGGGGTGCGGGTCGCCGTGGAACAGCCCGTCTTCGAAGAGCTCCTTGAAGGCCTCCTCGAGGATGATGCCGGCCAGCCGCTGCTTCGCGTCGGCGTCGAGCTGCGCGCTCGACAGCTTCGGCGCGCGCAGGAACTCGAGCGTCAGCACCGTGCGGCCCGTCAGCTCGTCGTACACCTTCGGAATGCGCACGTTCGGCCGGCCTTCGTGGCTGCGCACGAACGCGCGGATGTTGGCCGCCTCGTTCAGGAAGTCGAGCTCGTCGTGCACCGCCCGGTCGAACTCTTCGATGATGCCGGTCGGCGACGAGACGCTCACCTCTTCGACGACGGCCTCGAGGGCCCGGGCCAGGGTGTGCAGCACCGAGAGATCGGCGCGGATCTGCTCGGTGATGCCGGGCCGCTGCACCTTCACCACCACCTCGACGCCCTCGCGCGTCTTCGCCCGGTGCACCTGCGCCATCGACGCCGCCGCCAGCGGGGTGGGGTCGAACTCGGCGTAGAGCGCTTCGAGGGGCTTGCCGAAGGCGGCCTTCACCTGGGCGCGCACCTCGTCCATGCCGAAGGGCGGCACCTGGTCCTGCAGCGTCGACAGCTCCTCGATGAAGTCGGCGGGCAGCAGATCGCTGCGCGTCGACAGCACCTGGCCCAGCTTGACGAAGGTGGGCCCGAGCTCGGCCAGCATGAGGCGAAAGCGCCGCGCGACCGAGAAGGTGCGCGTCGCTGCGTCGGCCTCGGTGGGCGCCTCGGGCACCTGCTTGCGCAGCCCGCTGCGGTCGAGCAGATCGGCGAAGCCGTACCTCGCGGCGATCACCGCGATCTGCCGCACCCGGTTGAGATCCTGAATGGCGGAGCGGATCACACCCACACCGTCGCATGAGGTGTGCTCCGGGGCAAAAGCCCGGCCTCACCGCGTGGCGGAATAGTGGCGCATCACCCTGGCGACGTAGTGCTCGGTCTCGCCGTTGTGGGGCACCGCGCCTCGCACTGCCCCCGGGCCCGCGTTGTAGGCCGCGACCGCCAGCCGCACGTCGTGGAACCGATCGAGCTGGGCCTTGAGGTAGCGGGCCCCGGCGTCGAGCGCCTCGTGGGGATCGAACGGGTCCACCACGCCCAGGAGGCTCGCGGTGCCCGGCATGAGCTGCGCCGGCCCCATCGCGCCCGCGAACGAGATGCGGTGGGCCTTCGCGTTCGACTCCGTCTGCACCACGGCCCACAACAGGCCCCTCGGCAACCCGTGCCGCCGCTCGGCCTTCGCGGCCAGCGCCTCGAGGTCGCCGTGGCCAGTCAAGACACAGCCCGGGCGGTGCCGCGCGTACGTCTCGAGCGCCTCGACCTTCTCGGACAGGAAGAACGGCGAGAGGGGAAACACCACCGAGCTGCCGAAGAAGGCCACCGCGCCGTTGATGGCCAGGAGCGGCGCGCAGGTGAGCACCACGAGCTTCTTCCCGAAGGAGAGCTTCCAGAAGAGCTTGAGCGGCAGCGTCAGCACCCAGCGCACGGTACCGGGAGGAACGCGCGGCGCGAGGAATCGATCCCCCGCGCCCGCACGTGCCTCCAAGCGCTCGTGATCACTGGCAGGTGAGCCGGCCGCTCATCGACGGCTGGCAGGTGAGCCCCGGGGCGCAGTCATTCGTCGAGGCACAGCCCACGCCGGCGAGGCAGTCACGCGCGCGCCCGCCCGACATGTTCGACACCACGAGATCGCCGTCGCTCGACGTGCTCGAGGTGTTGCCACGGCTGCCCGAGACGGTGTTGGTGAGGCTCACCGTCGAGCCGCTCCCGGCCGCGGTGATGGTGAAGCCCGTCAGCCCCGTGAAGGCGCCACGAATCGCGTCGCAGACGTCGGCTGCGCTCCCGCCGCCCGTCGAGACGTCGACCCGCCGGTTGCCCGCGCCCACCGCCGGCATGGCGTCGGTGTCGAACTCGAAGGTGACGGTGGTGACGCCGTCGTTGAGGGTGAAGGTGTCGCCGTCGTCGAGGTTGGTCAGCACCGGGCACGAGATCGAGCCGGTCGCCGCGGCCAGCCCCTGGCTGGTCGAGCACCGCTGGCTCATCGCGCCGCCGCACGTCCCGCACGTCTCGGTGTTGCCGTCGTCGCAGGTCTCGTTCGACGTGTCGCGCACGCCGTCGCCGCAGACGTTGCCGGTGACGCCCGAGACGGTGCGGCAGGCCGCGTCGCAGATGGAGCAGTTCTGAAGGCCGTACGCGCAGCTGATTTCGGTGACGGTGTTGCCGTCGTCACACTGCTCCGGCATCTGCTGGGTGCCGTCACCACACGTGCCGCCGCTGGTGCGGTTGATGACGGCCTGACACGTCGCCGAGCAGCCGGGGGCGCACGAGGTCTGCCCGTAGGGGCAGCTCGCAGGCTCCGATACGACGTTGCCATCGTCGCAGGCCTCGTTGCCCGTCGAGCGCACGCCGTCGCCACAGACGTTCCCCGTCACCGTGACGTTCTGACAGGACGAGTCGCAGATGGTGCACGAGGCGGTGCCGTAGGCGCACGACGTCTCGGTGGTGGTGTTCCCGTCGTCACAGGCCTCGTTGGCCATCTGGCGCGTGCCGTCGCCGCAGGTGCCGCCGCTGGTGCGGTTGATGACCGTCTGGCAGTTCGCCGAGCAGGCCGGCGCGCAGGTCGCCTGGCCGTAGGGGCACGTCGACGCCTCGGTGGTGGTGTTCCCATCGTCGCAGGCCTCGTTGCCCACGGAGCGCACGCCGTCGCCGCAGACGTTGCCCGACACCGTCACGTTGCGGCAGGACGAGTCGCAGATGGTGCACGAGGCCTGGCCGTAGGGGCACGACGTCTCGGTGGTGGTGTTGCCGTCGTCGCACTGCTCGTTCGCCGCCTGCCGCGTGCCGTCGCCGCAGGTCCCGCCGCTGGGCCGGGTGATGGTGGCGGTGCAGGTGGCGTTGCAGGCCGGGCAGCTCGTCTGGCCGTAGGGACACGGGCCGCTCTCGGTGGTGGTGTTGCCGTCGTCGCAGATCTCCCCCTGCGACAATTGCGTGGCGCCGTCGCCGCAGTAGGGGCCGGTCAGGCTGAGCACGGCCGAGCAGGTGGCGTTGCACGTCTGGCACGTCGCCTGCCCATAGGGGCACACCGTCTCGTTGGTGGTGTTGGCGTCGTCGCACGTCTCGGTGCCGGCGCGCACCAGGCCGTCGCCGCACGAGGCGGTGCGGCAGGTGGTGAGGCACGCGTCGGTGTTGCTCGCGTTGCCGTCGTCGCACTGCTCGTTGGCGTTCGCGTTGGCGATGCCGTCACCGCAGCGGCTCACCGTGCAGCTCGGCGCTCCGTTGCACCGCGCCGTCGCCGCCATGCCTTCGTCGCACTGCTCGCCGGCGAGCGGGTTGAGCAACGTGTCTCCACACACGGGGGCCGTGCAGTCGCGGTCACACGTCGCGGTGTTGGCTCCGGCGCCGTCGCACACCTCGCCCCGACGCGTGTTCACCACGCCGTCGCCACAGAAGGCGATGGTGCAGTTGAAGTTGCAGGCCGACGTGCCGCCGTCGGTGACGCCCACGGTGTCGCACTGCTCGCCCGCCGTGGCGTTGACGATGCCGTCGCCGCACACCCGGTTGGTGCAGTTGGCGTTGCAGGTCTGCGACTCGCCGCCGGTGTCGCAGTCTTCGCGGCGGGGGGCCGAGCCGCTCGTGTTGACGACCGTATCTCCACAGAAGGTGAGGGTGCAGGTGGGGCTGCAGTCGTCGTTGCCCAGCAGGTTGCCGTCGTCGCAGGCCTCGGTGTCGCTCCTCACGCCGTTGCCGCAGCCGACGCCGGAGCGGCAGGTATTCGAGCAGCCGTCGCCCTCGATCATGTTGCCGTCGTCGCAGTCTTCGTTGAGCGTCGCGTTGGGGAACTGGTTGTCGACGATGCCGTTGCCGCAGCGCTCGGTTGACTGGCAGTTCGCCGAGCAGCCATCGCCGTTGGTGGTGTTGCCGTCGTCGCAGGCCTCGCGGAAGCCGCCGTCGGGGAAGACGTCGCGCACCCGGTTGCCACACGTCTCGTTCGACCGGCAGTCGGCGGAGCAGCCGTCTCCGGGGGTGGTGTTGCCGTCGTCGCACACCTCGCCACGAATCAGGTCGACGTAGGTGTTGCCGCAGAACTCGGTCGAGCGGCAGTCGGCCGAGCACCCGTCACCCGAGACGCGGTTTCCGTCGTCGCAGATCTCGTTCCGCATGCCGCCATCGGCGGGGAACTGGTTGTCCAGCACGTTGTTGCCGCAGCTCTCCTGCGAGCGGCAGTCGGCGGAGCAGCCGTCACCGGGCGTGGTGTTGCCGTCGTCACACACCTCGCCACGAATGCCGTCGATGTAGCGGTTGCCGCAGAACTCGGTCGACTGGCAGTCCGACGAGCAGCCGTCACCGGAGCGGTTGTTGCCATCGTCACACAGCTCGTTGGTGCGCCCGCCGTCGGCCGGGTACATGTTGTCGAGGCGCCCGTTGCCGCACGTCTCGGTCGAGCGGCAGTCGGGCGAGCACCCGTCGCCCGTCACCGTGTTGCCGTCGTCGCACACCTCGCCGACGGCCGTGTCGACGATGCTGTTGCCGCAGCGCTCCGTCGAGAGGCACGTCTGCGAGCAGCCGTCGCCGTTGCGGGTGTTGCCGTCGTCACAGACCTCGTTCGGAATGCCCGAGTCCGGCGAGAAGGTGTTGTCGACGATGCCGTTGCCGCAGTTCTCGAGCGAGAAGCAGTCGGCCGAACAGCCGTCACCGCTGCGGGTGTTGCCGTCGTCGCACACCTCGTTGCGGCGCCCGCTCCCGGCAGTGAACGCATTGTCGATGACGTTGTTGCCGCACACCTCGGTCGAGCGGCAGGTCGACGAGCAGCCGTCACCTTCGAGCGTGTTGCCGTCGTCGCACACCTCGCCGGCGGCCCGGTCGACGACGCCGTTGGGGCAGGCCTCGGTCGAGCGGCAGTCGGCCGAGCACCCGTCGCCAGCGCGCGTGTTGCCATCGTCGCAGAGCTCGCCCTTGAGCGGGTCGACGACGCGGTTGCCGCAGGTCTCGTTCGACAGACAGTCGGCGCGGCACCCGTCGTTCGAGGTGACGTTGCCGTCGTCGCACACCTCGCCCTCGTCGACGGCGCCGTTGCCGCAGGCCGTGCGGGTGCAGGTGGTGCCGTCGGCGGAGCAGCGGCTGCCGGCGGGGCAGACGATGCCGCTCTGACACGCGGTCGAGGCCGGCTCGAAGCAGGCTGGAGCCAGCGCAAGCAGCGCGGCGGGAACGAGGACGCGGAGGAGGGCGCGCATGGAGGTTTTCAGAAAGCGAAGAAGAACGTGGCGCCCGCGCCGTCACGGCCGACGGTGGGCAAGAGGTGGAAGGCCGACTCGACCTTCACGTCGGCGCGGTAGGGCTGCAGGCGGTTGACGTAGAGCAGCACCGCGCCGGTGACGATGGCCGCGCCGCCGATGCCATAGAGGGCCATGGCGCCGCCCTGCTGCGAGCGGCCCTGGGCGGCCTGGGCGGCGAGGTCGAGCGACGGCACGCAGCCGCCGGTCGTCGGGTCGGTGCAGCCCTCGATGCCGCGATCGTACGCGGCGAACTGGTTGCGGGCCGACAGGTGCAGGCCCACGCCGCCGCCGGCCAGCGCGACGCCGGCGCCCAGCACGGCCCACGGGATCCACGCGGCGAAGAGGCGCCGGTACTCGACGGCCTGCTCGGCAGGCACCAGCGTCAGCTCGAGCTTCTTGCTCTCGCCGCCGTACAGCGTCGGGCTCTGCTCGTTGGTGAGGAACCCTTCTTTCGTGGCCGTGACGGTGATGGGGCCGGCGCGAACCAGGCCCTTGTACCGGTTGGGAATGACCGAGCCGTTGAGCTTCACCACCGCGCCGTCGACGTCGCAGACGATCTCGACGGTCGCGACCTGCTTCTCGACGAGCGCCTTGTAGCGCTGGGCCTGCTCGAACTTGTCCGAGTCGAGGGGCGCGGCGCCGAACCGCAGGGCCGCCACCAGCCGCTCGTACGTCTCGATGGGCTGGTCGAGCTGCAGGAGCGCCAGCGCGAGGTTGTAGTTGATGGCCGGGTGGTCCCACAGGGCGAGCGCCGCGCGGTAGCGGTCGGCTGCGATGCGCCACTGCGATTCCTTCAGGGCCGAGTTGCCCTGACGGAAGATCTCGAGCGCCTCTTTCTGCTTCGCCGGGGGCACGCCTTTCGCCCAGGGGCGCTCGGCTTCCTGCGCCAGCCCCAGCGAGGCGCCCAGCGCGAGCGAGAGGCACGTCAGCCGAATCATCGTCGTCACCCTGCCTGCGAGCGTCATCGTCTTCCTCTGCACACCAGAAACCGGGGGTCTCACTTCAGGACGTCGATCACGCCGCCGCCGAGCTGCTCTTCGAGGCGCTTTGCGCGATCCTGCTCCTTCGCGTAGGCCTGCTGCAGATCGCGCCGGGCCTCTTCCACGGCGCGGCGCGCGCGGTCCGAAGCCTGGCGGGCCTTCTCGGCCTCGACGGCGTTCTTGATCGCGCTCTTCTGCGACTGCTCCGCCGCCTGCCGCGCGTCCTCGGCCGCCTTGAGCGCCAGCTCGAGCTTCTTGCTCTTCTCGCTCAAGTCGCGAGACAGCTTGTTGGCCTCTTCTTCGTTCTTCTTCGCCTCTTCGGCGTTGCGCTTGGCCTCTTCGGCGTTCTTGCGCGCCTCGTCGGCGTTCCTCCGGGCCTCGGCCTCGGCCACGGTGGCCGCCTCGGCCTGGCGCTGGGCCTCGGCGCGCGCACCCTGGATCACGATGAGCGCGACGAACGACGCGGCCACCAGCAACGACAGGCCCGCCACCGCGCCCACCAGCACGCTGCGGCGCTTGCGGGCCGCGGCGCCGATCTGCTCGACGACCGCGTCGAGGAAGGCCTTCTGCTGCTCGCCCAGCGGCCCCTTGTACCGGCGTTGGAAGCGCTGCGCCTCGTCGGCCAGCTCCCCGCGCCAGAGCAGATCGGCCGGCCGGTTCTTGGTGGCCCAGGTGCGCGAGGCCTGACGGAGCTGCTCGAGAAACGCCGCGTCCTCGCCGCTCTCTTCGAGCCAGCGCCGCAGGGTGGGCCAGCCCGAGATGAGCGACTCGTGCACGATCTCGACGGTCGCCAGGCCGCCGCCGGTCTGCACGACGAGGAGGCGCGCCTGCACGAGCTCGTCGACGACCGCCTTGAGCTCGGCGGGCTCGGCCTGGCCTTCTTCGAGCTCGTCGAGGCCGACGATGGCGCGCGTGCGGTCCGAGGTCACGAGGCGCAGGAAGACGGCGCGGGTGATGGCGACCTTCTGCGCCGACATCTTCTGGAGCACCGCGTCGGCGTGGCTCGCCAGCGCGCCAGCGACGCCGCCGATGGCCTCGTAGGCCAGCCTGGTGAGGAGCTTCTTCGCCGGGTCTCGGTTCTCCCACAGCATCGAGGCCGCGAACTGGAGCAGCGGGAGCGCGCCCTGCGTGTTCTGCAGGTGGCCGATCATGTCGTCGACGATGGCGGGCGACTCGAACTTGTAGCCGCCGAGCTCCGCGGGCTGGACGATCGCCTCGCGCAGCCCATCTGGCCCGGGGGACGAGAGGAACACGAGGCCCTGGCTCAGCTCGGCCATGAAGCGTGGATCTTCCGCGGCGCGGTCGAGGAAGTCGGAGCGCACCGACAGCACCAGGCGGATGGGCGAGGTCGGATCGTCGGCCATGCCGGCGAGCGCGGCGGTGAAGGCGCGGCGCTCCTTCTCGTCGGGCACCAGCGTGTAGAGCTCCTCGAACTGATCGACGAAGACGAGCAGGTTCTTCTTGTCGCGCCGCGCGAGCGAGCGCAGCACCGAGCCCACGTAGCCCGGCTCGGCGGCGATCTTCTGGGCCAGCTTCTTCTGCTCGGCCACGTCGTCGGCGACCGAGGTGGCGGTGCCGATGATGGGCGAGACGAGCGTCGCCAGCGCCGAGAGGGGCGCGCGGCCGGGCCGCATCACCAGCGCGTCCCACGACTCACCGGAGCGCTTGAGCGCGGGCACCAGGCCGGCGCGCACGAACGACGACTTGCCGGCGCCCGAGGGGCCGACGATGCCGAGGAGCGGGCGCTCCCGGATGCGGTTCACCACCGCGGCGATCTCGTGCCGGCGGCCGAAGAAGCGCGCGGCATCGGCTTCCTGGAACGACGAGAGGCCGGCGTACGGGCTCTCGTCGATCTTGATCTCTTGCGTGTAGCGCCCCGGCAGGAACGGCTCGAGCGCGCGCAAGAGCGTCACCGCGTCGGGCCAGCGCTCTTCCTTTCGTTTGGAGAGGCACCGGTCGACGATCTGCGCGAGCGGCACCGGCACGTCGGGCGCCTTCGACGAGAGCGTCGGCATGGGCTTGTCGAGCATGCCCGTCACCATCAGCTGGTGGCCGCGCAGCGGATCGAGCGGGTGTTTCCCCGCGAGCATCTTGAACAGCATGATGCCCACGGCCCAGATGTCGGCGCGGTGGTCGATGGGCACGCCGATGCCCCACTGCTCCGGGGCCATGTACGACATGGTGCCCATCATCGCGCCCTTCTGGGTCAGCTCGCTGTCGTCCTCGTCCTCGAGGCTGGTGCGCGGGGCGCGCGGGCGGGCGACGAACTCGGGCGCCTTCTCGTCGCCCTGGAGCACCTTCGCGATGCCGAAGTCGAGCACCTTGGTGATGCCGGCGTCGGTGACGAAGATGTTGTCGGGCTTGAGGTCGCGGTGGACGATGCCCTGGCTGTGGGCCGAGGCCAGCGCGCGCACCACCGGCACCAGCAGCTCGACGGCCCGCGCAGGCGGCACCGGCTTTCCGTCGGGGATCACCCGGGTCAGCGGCTTGCCCTGCAGGTACTCGAACACCATGAACGGCGAGCCCTGCCAGGCGTCGACCTCGTAGATGACGACGATGTTCTCGTGCGCGACCGCGGCCGTCGTGCGCGCCTCGAGGATGAAGCGCTTCGTCATGTCCGCCGAGTGCGTGCGCAGGAACTTGATGGCCACCTTGCGGCCGAGGCGAATGTCGCGGGCCAGGTACACGCTGCCCATGCCTCCGCGGCCCAGCAGCTTGATGATCTCGTAGTGGTGCAGCCGGGTGCCGGGCTCCGGGTCGGTGACGGCCTGCAGCTCGGGCGAGGTGTAGCTGTTCTTCGAGCCGCTCTGGCTGCCAGCCGTCGGCGCCGGCGTGGGTCCCGTGCCGGTCGCCGGGCTCGCGGGCACCGGAGACGGTGAGGTGGCGACGGGCGCGACCGCCGGGGGACGCGGGGCGTCCGCCGTGGGGCTCACGTTGCTCTCAGGGCGAATCATCGTCTCGAGGCCGAGCTGGGTGTCGTCGGCAGGCGAGTTGCTCACGGGAGGCCTCTGCGGGGGGACGGGAGGGTCGACAGACAGCGCAGCTGCAACTGTACCGCGTCAACGGCCACGGCGTCAGTCTTCGCCGCGCACGATGGCTTCGAGGGACTTCGAGGCGTCGAGGTACTCGGCGAACTTCCGGGTGAGGTACTTCTGCGCTTGACCCCGCAGCAGCATGCCCGGGTCGCTCGCCTCACCGGCGATCTTGTGGCCCAGCACCTCGAGGTTGCCGTCGACCGAGACGCCCACGGCCTTGCCCTTCATGGCGGCCTTCGCGCCGTCCCACTGCGCGGTGATGCCGTACTTCCGGTTCCAGTACGACAGCAGCGCTTCGACACGCTTCTTCGCGTCTTCGACAGGCAGGGTGTTGGGGACTTCGAACTTGAGCATGCCCATGGGAGTGCCTTTCGTGGTTGTGAGAAACGCGTCAGGTGCGCCGCGCCGTCTGGTGGAGCTCGAGCACGATGTTGCCGTCCTTGAAGAGGCGCACCGCGCCCGAGGTCTGGCTCACCACCATGGCGATGCACTTCGTGGTGGCGGTGATGCCGGCGGCGGCGGCGTGCCGGGCGCCGAGGCCCAGCGGAATCTTCACGTCGTCGTCCTTCGACGACAGGTAGCGCCCGGCCGCCAGCACCACGCCGTCTTCGCGGATGATGAAGGCGCCGTCGAGCACCGAGAAGTTCTTGATGGCCTCGCGGATCTTCGGGTCGAGCACGTTGCGCTCGGCCTCGGACAGGCCCTGGAACGGGTTGATGGTGAGCTGCCGGCTGGTCTCGAGCACCGCGGTGTGATCGCCGATGCAGATGATGGTGCCGATGGGGTGGCCCTCGAAGCCCTCCTGGCCGATCTGCAGCGCGAGCTGAATGAGGGCGTCGACCACCTGGCTGTTGAACTCGTCTCCGAGCTTCACGCCCTCGATCGCCACCCGGTCGTCGAGGCTGCCGCCGATGCGCATCTGCATCAGCGTGTCGACCTGCCGCCCGATGCGGCCGGTGAGGCAGAGCACGAGGTCGGTTTCCTTGAAGAAGCCCTGGCTGAGCGCCGACACCACCGCCATCTTCACCCGCTCGGTGCGCGAGTAGTCGTAGGCGGGAATGACGACGGCGCGCTCCTTCTTGCCGATGAGCTCGGCGGCGATCACGTCGCTGGTGACGGCATAGAGCAGCTTCTTGCGGGCCTTGCGGCCCCGCAGCTCGGCCGGGGGAATCGGCGTGTCGGCGATGTACAAGAGGTGGGTGACCTCGGACTGGTTGGCGAGCGCCAACGCCGTCTTGAGGAACTCCCGATCGAATCGTGACGAGTCCGACATGCGCGCCCCAGTCTATCCGGTGAGCGTGAAATCAAGGGGTTCATTCGTCATTGCTTGACAGTGCCAGACCAGGTGCACAAACCTACGGCGCCTTTTTTCCCCGCAGGTCGGAGAGTTTCGACGCCATGTCCGAACGTGGATCCCTCAGCGCGAAGGACCTCAAGCGCTTCAAGAAGCTGCTGGAGGAGAGCCGGGCCGCCATCCTCGCGAAGGCGCGGAAGACGATGGAGGAGGAGTCGAACTTCGACACCGACGATCTGCCGGACGAGATCGATCAGGCGTCGAGCGAGTACGCGCAGTCGATGGCGTTCCGCCTGCTCGACCGCGAGAAGCTGCTCCTCATGAAGATCGAGAAGGCCATCGCCCGCATCGACGACGGCAGCTTCGGCCTGTGCGAGCGGTGCGAGGAGCCCATCTCGGTGAAGCGCCTCGAGGCGCGGCCGGTGACGACGCTCTGCATCCGCTGCAAGGAAGAGCAGGAGAAGAAGGAAAAGTCGTACGGCTGAGCTGGTGGGATCGAGGGCCTGGCTTCAGCCGAGCCGGGCCTTCACCCAGGTGGCCGCCCGGGCCATCGCGGCGCGCGACACGGGCAGGCCCTGCAGGTTGAAGAACCCGTGCGTGACGCCCGGCACTTCGTCGAGCGTCACCGTCGCTCCCTCGGCTTCGAGCTTCTTCGCGTAGGCCACGCCTTCGTCGTGGAGCACGTCGTGGCTGGCCAGCAACACGTACGCGTCGGTCGCCCTCGAGGGCGGCGCCTCGAGCGGGCTGGCGTCGGGGTGACGGCGGTCGATGCCCGGTGGCAGGAACGCGTCCTTGTAGAAGCGCATCGTCGCGCGCGTGAGGAAGTACCCCGACGCGAAGCGCTCGTACGAGGCTGACTCGGTGGCGCACGTCGTCACCGGGTAGACGAGCAGTTGCCCAGCGAGCGCCGGGTCGGTCGACAGGTGCCGCGCGACGACGGCCGCGAGGTGCCCGCCGGCGCTGTCGCCTGCCACCACCACGCGGGTGCGCGCGGCGACGGCGCGGGTGACGGCGAGGGCGTCGTCGATGGCGGCGGGGAAGGGGTGCTCGGGGGCCAGCCGGTAGTCGACGGAGATCACCTCGTGGCCGGTCTGCGCGCAGAGGTGCCGCAGCGGCCGGTCGTGCGAGTCGAGATCGCCCACCACCCAGCCGCCGCCGTGGAAGTAGACGATCGTTCCCGGCGTCGCCCCCACGGGCGTGTACCGGCGCACGAGCACGTCGCCGAGCTCTTCGTCGCGGAGGTCGGCCAGCACCGCCGGAGCGCCGAAGAGGAAGTCGAAGCCCCCGGTGTTCTTCTTCATCGCCGCGCGCGCGCGGGCGGTGCCGACGACCTCGATGGACGGTGAGACGAAGCGCGCCAGCCAGGTGAAGAGGCGGAACGAGAAGCGGAGCGAGCTCATCGCGCGCTCCTCGGCGTCAGGGCCCGTTCGAGGCCGAGGGTCAGCGTCGAGCCAACGCGCCCGTCGAGCGCGTGAGCGGCCATGCCGCGATGGTGTGGTTCCTCGGTGTCAGCGACGCTGAGAAGCTCGAGCTGGGCGGCGATGTGCGCGCCGTCCGGTCGGCGACGTGCCGAGGCCATGAGCTGGAGGTTCGTTCGACAAGGCCGAGCGGGCCCTTCGGCGCGCTCGACACGTCCGGTCGGCGATGGCGGCGATCGACCCATGCACGCACCCTACGACGACAGGGCCTCGAACGAGCGCCCCGCGCACGCGGGGTGAACGAACTGCTCGGTGCTGGCGATCGAGCGTCGTCGTCGGCCCGCGCACTGGAGGCCGTGGAGTCCACCACCAGCAGCGGTGCCGCGTTCTGCCTCACGGCGAAAAGGCACGCTCGTCGAGCGTGTCTGGCGGCTCAGCGAGGGGTTCTGCGCGAGGTGGCTCGTCCATCAGGCCGCCTGCGACGCGACGACGAGTCCCACACCGGCCACCGGCTCCAACTCACGCGCCTCCGTGCCAGCTCTGGAGCAGCTTCACGTAGTTCGTCCGCTCGTAGCCGGACGGGTCCGGACAGCGCGCGAGGTTCATGCTGCCCGAGAGCTGCGCCACCGACGTGTACTCGTGCTCTTCGAGGAAGCGCCGGAGCCCATCGAGCAGCAGCGCGATCATCTGTGGGCCCGTCTCGAGCAGCGCCGACACCACCTGCGTCACCTGCGCTCCCGCCATGAGGGCCTTCACCACGTCCACCGGGTCGTGCACGCCGCCCGAGCACGCCAGCGTCATGCGCGTGTGCGGCGAGAGGATCGCCAGCCACCGGAGCCGCAGGAGCAGCTCGCTCCGATCGGACAGGTGCAGCACGCGCTTGAGCGACAACGTCTCGATGTCGATGTCGGGCTGGTAGAGCCGGTTGAAGAGGACGATCCCCGCGACGCCGACGTGCTCGAGCTTCGCCACGAAGGCCGGCAGCGACGAGTAGAACGGCGAGAGCTTCACGGCGACGGGAATGCGAATGGACTCCTGGACCTGCCGAATCACGTCGAGCTGCTGGTGCTCGACGTCGGCGCCCGGCACCCCGGGATCTCCCGGGAGATCGTAGAGGTTGAGCTCGAGGGCATGCGCGCCTGCCTGCTCGATCAGCTTCGCGTACTTGAGCCAGCCACCCGGCGTCGTGCCGTTGAGCGAGCCGATGACGGGGAGATCGACCGCGCGGCGAATGCGGCTCACCTGCTCGAGGTACGCGTCGGGGCCGAGCTTGAAGTCACCGGTCGAGGGCAGCCACGAGGGCGCTTCGGCGAAGGCGTCGGCCGAGCCGTCGAGGAAGCGGTGCGCCGCGAGCTGCTCGGCCACCAGCTGCTCCTCGAAGAGCGAGTGCATCGTGATCGCGCTCGCGCCGGCGTCTTCGAGCTGCTTCACCGTGTCGAGATCGTCCACGAGCGGCGAGGCGCCGGGAACGATCGGGTGCTTCAGCTTCAGGCCCAACCAGCGGGTCGAGAGGTCGATCATGGCCGTCACTCCTTCGTGAGGGGGTGGATCCGGGCGAGCTGCTCGTAGAGGGCGCGACGTCGCGCGGCGTGCGCGTCGGCGGCGTCGAGCAGCGCCGCGTAGCGTTTGGCGTCCTTCAGCTCGACCAGCCGGAAGCGGCCCTCGTTCTTCATGAAGTCGCGCGCCTTGAGCTTCGGCGCGGGCGAGTCGAGCTGCAGTGGTGCCTCGCCAGCCTCGAGGCGCCGCGGATCGAAGCGGTACAGCGGCCAGATGCCGGACTCGACCGCCAGGCGTTGCTGGTCGGCGCCCAGCTTCAGGTCGAACGCGTGCGCGATGCAGTGGCTGTACGCGATGATGAGCGCCGGCCCGGGGTAGGACTCGGCTTCGCGCAGCGCCTTGAGGGCCTGACCATCCTTCGCGCCCAGCGCGATGCTCGCCACGTAGGCGTTGCCGTACGACATCGCCAGCAGCCCGAGGTCCTTCTTCCCCTGCGCCTTGCCCGCCACGGCGAACTTGGCGCTCGCGCCGAGCGGCGTTGCCTTCGACTGCTGGCCTCCCGTGTTCGAGTAGACCTCGGTGTCGAGCACGAGCGCCTTCACCGGCGCGCCCGTCGAGAGCACGTGATCGAGCCCTCCGAAGCCGATGTCGTAGGCCCAGCCGTCGCCACCGACCAGCCAGACGGACTTCTTGACCAGCATGTCGGCGAGGACGCCGAGCTTTCGCGCCTCGTCGCCAGAGATGCTCTCGAGGGCCGCCCTGAGGGCCTTTACGCGCTCCCGCTGCGCGGCGATGGCGGCCTCGGTGTCCTGCACGGCGTTGAGGAGCCCATCGACCAGGGCGGCCGGCAGGTGGCTGGCGAGGCCATTCAGCAGCAGCCTCGCCCGGGTCTTCTGCGCGTCCACCGAGAGCGCGAGCCCGAAGCCGAACTCGGCGTTGTCTTCGAAGAGCGAGTTGGCCCAGGCAGGCCCGCGCCCGTCGCGGTTGGTGGTGTACGGCGTCGTCGGCAGGTTGCCGCCGTAGATCGAGGTGCAGCCGGTGGCGTTCGCGACGAGGAGCCGGTCTCCGACGAGCTGGGTGAGCAGCTTGAGGTACGGCGTCTCGCCGCAGCCCGCGCAGGCGCCCGAGAACTCGAACAAGGGCTCGAGGAACTGCGAGGCCTTCACGTCGTCCTTCACGAGGGTGCGGTCGATGGACGGCAGCGTCTCGAAGAAGGCCCAGTTGGCGCGCTCGCGTTCGCGAAGCGGCTCGACCGGCGTCATGTCGATGGCCTTGTGCCGCGGCGTCGCTTTGTCCCTCGCGGGACACACCTGCACGCAGAGGCCGCAGCCGGTGCAGTCGTCGGGCGCGACCTGCAGCGCGTACTTCCACGGCGCGCCGCTCGGAGCCGTCCCAAGTTCCTTCGAGCGGAAGTCGGTGGTGACGAAGCCCTTCGGCGCGGTCGCCAGCGCGACGGGATCGATCAGCTGACTGCGAATCGACGCGTGCGGGCAGATGAGCGCGCACTTGTTGCACTGAATGCACAGCGCCTCGTCCCAGGTGGGGATCTCGAGGGCGATCGCGCGCCGCTCCCACTTCGTGGTGCCGGTGGGCCAGGTGCCGTCGACGGGAAACGCGCTCACCGGGAGCAGGTCGCCCTCGCCCCGCAGCATGGTGGCCGTCACGCGCTGCACGAAGTCGGGCGCTGCCGTCGGAACGGTCGGAGGCCGAGGCGTGCCGGTCGCCTCGCGGCCGAGCGTCACGGGCTGCAGGTTCGCGAGGGTCAGCTCGATCGCCTTGTGGTTGCGCTCGACGACCTCGCTCCCGCGCTTGCCATAGGCCTTCTCGACCGCCTCACGAATGCGCGCTCGGGCCTCGCCCTTCGGCAGCACGCCCGAGAGCTCGAAGAAGCACGTCTGCATCACCGCGCTGATGTGCCGGCCCAGCCCCGCCTGGCTCGCCACCGCGAAGGCGTCGATGACGTAGAAGCGCAGGCCCTTCTCGAGCATCTGCCGCTGCGCCTCGCGAGGGAGCGCGTCGAAGGCCCGTTCGGCTGGCGCCGCCGTGTTGAGGAGAAAGGTCGCGCCCGGGGCAGCGGTGGCGAGCACGTCATGGCGCTCGAGCAGCGGCGCGTGGTGGCAGGCGACGAAGCTGGCGCGGCGGATCTGGTAGGTCGAGCGGATCGGCCTGGGGCCGAAGCGAAGGTGCGACACCGTGATCGCGCCCGCCTTCTTCGAGTCGTAGACGAAGAAGCCCTGCGCCTCGAGGCCAGCGTGCTCTCCAATGATCTTGATCGTCTGCTTGTTGCTCGACACCGTGCCGTCCGAGCCGAGCCCGTAGAAGAGCGCGCGCACCGTCTCGGGCGACTCGAGATCGAACGCCTCGTCGTACGGCAGCGACAGGCCCGTGACGTCGTCGGTGATGCCGACGGTGAAGCGACGGCGCGGCGTCGGCTTCTCGAGCTCGTCGAACACCGCGCGGGCCATCGCAGGGGTGAACTCCTTCGACGAGAGGCCGTAGCGGCCGCCGATCACCCGAATCGTTCGACCAGCTTCGGCCAGGGCCGTCACCACGTCTTGAAAGAGCGGCTCGCCGACGGCGCCGGGCTCCTTCGTGCGATCGAGCACGGCGAGGCGCTGCACCGAGGCGGGCAGGGTGGCGACGAAGGCGTCGACGTCGAAGGGGCGGAACAGGCGCACCACCACGCCCGCGACCTTCTCGCCGCGCGCCACGAGCCACTCGACGGTCTCCTGCAGCGCGCCGGTGGCGGAGCCCATGGCGATGATGACGCGCTCCGGCTCGGGGTGGCCGAAGCGCTCGAACAGCCGGTACTGGCGGCCGGTCGCGGCGGCGAACAGGTCCATCGTGCGCTGGACGTGGCCCGGCACCGCGTCGTGCCAGCGGTTGGCGGCCTCGCGGGCCTGGAAGAAGGTGTCGGGGTTCTGCGCGGTGCCGCGAATCACCGGTGCGTCGGGCGTGAGCCTGCGCGCGCGGAAGGCCGACAGCGCCTCGTCCGAGACGAGCCCCTTCAGCGTGTCGTCGTCGAGGGTGACGATGCGCGCGTACTCGTGCGAGGTGCGGAAGCCGTCGAAGAAGTGGAGGAAGGGCACCCGCGCCTCGAGCGTCGCGGCGTGGGCGATGGCCGCGAAGTCCTGCGCTTCCTGCACGCTGCTCGCGCACAGCATGGCGAAGCCCGTCGTGCGCGCCGCCATCACGTCGGAGTGATCGCAGAAGATCGACAGCCCATGCGTGGCCACGGTGCGCGCGGCGACGTGCAGCACGAAGGGCGACAGCTCTCCGGCGATCTTGAACATGTTGGGCAGCATGAGCAGCAGCCCCTGAGACGCGGTGAACGTCGTCGCGAGCGCGCCGCCCTGCAGGGCTCCGTGGACCGTGCCCGCCGCGCCGCCTTCACTCTGCAGCTCGACCGTCCGCGGCACCTGGTTCCACAGGTTGGGCCGGCTCGCGGCCGACCACTCGTCGCAGGCCTCGCCCATCGGAGACGCCGGCGTGATCGGGTACAGCGCGATGACTTCGCTCAGGCGGTACGCGACCGAGGCGACGGCTTCATTCGCGTCGAGCGTGACGAATCGGGGGGAGGGCACACCTCGAGGCGGTGCAAGGCGTTGGCCACGAGCGGCGGTCGAGCGGAACGACGGCCCCGAGTGGTTCGCTCCGGTGTGCTGCTCGGTGCGCGATCGGACCGCGGCACGCAAGCCTTGCGCCTGATGCGGCGGCGACCGCGGAACCACGCGGGCTCTTCATCGCGAGGGAGACGCGCGCCTTCCGTCATTCTCAGCGGCGTGTTCGCATGCCGGGCCTGCTTCGTGATGCCTCAGATGGGGATGTCTCGATGTCGAACGACGTTGACCCTCGAGCGCCAGGTCGAGCTCGCCTCGGCCGATGCCGGCTTCGGGCGCTTCTCCGGTGGCTCACCGCGCACGCCTGAGGCGACGGGTCAGCCCAGCGGCGCCGGCGTGATGCCCCAGATGTCCTTTGCGTACTCGCGAATCGTGCGGTCCGACGAGAAGAACCCGGTGCGCGCCACGTTGAGCAGGGCCGAGCGCCACCACCGGTTCGGGTCGACGTAGGCCTTCGCCACCTCGCGCTGCGCCGCCACGTACGCGTCGAAGTCCGCCATCACCAGGTAACGGTCCTCGTTCAGCAGCGAGTCGACGAGCGGCTTGAACAGCGCCTTGTCCTCGGGGCTGAAGAACCCGGAGCCGATGAGATCGATCACCTCGCGCAGCGCGGCGTTCGTGTCGTACACCTGCCGGCCGCGGTAGCCGCTGGCCTTCGTGGCCTCGACCTCTTCCGCGGTCTGCCCGAAGAGGAAGAAGTGCTCAGGCCCCACCTTCTCGCGGATCTCGATGTTCGCGCCGTCGAGCGTGCCGATGGTGAGCGCCCCGTTCATCGCGAACTTCATGTTGCCGGTGCCCGAGGCCTCCATGCCGGCCGTCGAGATCTGCTCCGACACGTCCGCCGCCGGAATGATGCGCTCGGCGAGCGACACCCGGTAGTTCGGCACGAAGCACACCTTGAGGCCCGTCTTCGCGGCCTCGTCGTTCACCACCTCGGCGATGCCGTTGATGAGGCGGATGATCAGCTTCGCCATGCGGTAGCCCGGCGCCGCCTTCGCGCCGAACACGAAGGTGCGCGGGTGGATGATCGACGACGGGTCCTTCCGCGCGTCGATCCACAGCCGCACGATGTGCAGCGCGTTGAGCAGCTGCCGCTTGTACTCGTGCAGCCGCTTGATCTGCACGTCCATGATCGCCGACGGGTCGACGTTCACCCACATGAGATCGCGCAGGAAGCCCGCGAGCTCGATCTTGTTCGCCAGCTTCGCCTCGCGGAACGCCGCGACGAACGCCGGGTCGTCCGCGAACGCCTCGAGCTTCGTGAGCCGGTCGAGGTCCTTCGCCCAGCCCGGCCCGATGGCGTCGGTGATCAGCTTCGCGAGCCGCGGGTTGCACGCGAGCAGCCACCGCCGCGGCGTGACGCCGTTGGTCTTGTTGTTGAAGCGCTCGGGGAACATCTCGGCGAAGTCCTTGAGCACGGTCTCCTGGAGCAGCTTCGAGTGCAGCGCGGCCACGCCGTTGACCGAGTGCGAGCCGACCACCGCGAGGGCCGCCATGCGCACCTGCTTCTCGCGGCCTTCTTCGATGAGCGACAGCGCGGCCTGCTTCTGCCCGTCCATCGGCCAGCGGATCTGCACCTGCCGCAGGTGGCGCTGGTTCACCTCGTAGATGATCTGCAGGTGCCGCGGCAGCAGCCGCTCGAACAGCGCGACCGACCACTTCTCGAGCGCCTCGGGCAAGAGCGTGTGGTTCGTGTAGCCGACGCACGCTTGCGTGAGCGCCCACGCCTCGTCCCACGGCACGCGCTTCTCGTCGACCAGCACCCGCATCAGCTCGGCCACGGCGATCGCCGGGTGCGTGTCGTTGAGCTGAATCGCCACCTTCTTCGGCAGGCTGACGAAGTCGGTGTGCCTTCGCAGGTAGCGCCGCATGATGTCGGCGATGGAGCAGGCGACGAAGAAGTATTCCTGCTTGAGGCGCAGCTCCTTGCCCGCCTGGTTCTGATCGTTCGGGTAGAGGACCTTCGAGATCACCTCGGAGTCGTTCTTCTCGACCACCGAGCGCTCGTAGTCGCCGTCGTTGAAGAGGGCGAAGTCGAACTCGGCCGAGGCGCGCGCCTGCCACAGGCGCAGCGTGTTGACGGTCTGCCCGCCATAGCCCGCCACCGGCGTGTCCCAGGGCACGCCCATGACCGTCTTGCCGCCCACCCAGCGCGCCACCGTCGAGCCGTCAGCCGCCTGGTGGTGCTCGACGTGGCCATAGAAGCGCACCGGCACGATGCGATCGGGGCGTACGAGCTCCCAGGGCTGGCCGAACTTGAGCCACTCGTCGGCGCGCTCCACCTGGTAGCCGTTGATGATCTCCTGCGTGAAGATGCCGAACTCGTACCGGATGCCGTAGCCCATGCCCGGCATGTCGAGCGTCGCGAGCGAGTCGAGGAAGCACGCCGCCAGCCGCCCCAGACCGCCGTTGCCGAGGCCGGGGTCGGGCTCCATCTCGAGCATCGAGGTGAGATCGATGCCGAGCTCGTGGAGCGCCTCTTTCGCGGTGTCCCACAAGTCGACCGAGATGAGGTTGTTCCCCAGCGCGCGCCCCAGCAGGTACTCGGCCGACAGGTAGTACGCGCGCTTCACGTCGTGCTTCGCGTAGCGCCGCTGCGTCTCGACCCACCGCTTCGCCAGCCGGTCGCGCACCGTGATCGCCAGCGCGTGGTACCGGTCGAACGCGCTCGACTGGTCGAAGCTCTTGCCCCGCGTGTACTCGACGTGATCGACGAACGACTTGCGAATGCCCGAGGCCGAGGTGGCGGCCCTGTCTCCCTGCGGCGGCGCGTCGAAGTTCATGGCCCGCGCCTTACCGCACCCGCGCCGATCACGAAGTGCTTGTTTTCAGACGTGTTGGTCGGCTCGCGACGCAACGCATCGAATGAACCCATGAAGTGGTTTCATATGAAGGGCCTTGTGCGCCCATGTGTGTCTGGTGCATACGCCCGCGCCATGAACAAGCACATCGCAGTGTTGGTGGGGGCGCTGTTGGTTGGTTGTGGGCCCGAGTCGTCGGCCGTCATCGACGCCGAGAACGACGTGCTGGCCGGGCCCGAGGCCGACGCGTCGGAGACGACCGAGCAGGCGCTGACGGCGACGAACTTCTTCCCGCTGCGCGCGGGCAACACGTGGAACCTGTCGGACGGCACGACGACGAAGACGGTGCGCGTGGTGCGCTCGTCGGGCTCGGTGCACCTCGTCGAGGGCCTCTCGTCGACCCCCGCGTGGATGGCGTTCGCCGGCTCGCGGCTGTGGGTGTGGAACACGACGACGCGCGCGTGGCAGACCTTCATCAACTTCGGCGCGGCCACCGAGAGCCGCTTCTCGTTCGGCGGCCCGTGCGAGACGTTCACCGTGCGCCAGGCGGGGAACAAGATCGCCCTGATGACGCCGGCCGGCTCGTTCTCGCCGGCGGTGCGGTACGAGTTCACGCTGGCGCCGCCGCCGCACGTGCGCTGCGCCATGCCGATGCTGGCCGCGCTCACGTTCGCCGAGAACGCCGGGCTGGTCGAGCTGCGCAACCCCAACCAGGAGACCTGGGCGCTCCAGACCGCCACGGTGAGCGGCCGGACGTACCCGCTGCCGACGGCGAAGGCGACGCTGACGTTGAACCAGGCCCGCTACCAGCTGGCGGCCGATGGCAGCGCGACGCTCCGCGCCACCTTCGTGGTGAAGAACGAGACGACGCGCCCCATCACCTTCAACTTCTCGTCGAGCCAGCAGTTCGAGCTGTCGGTCGAGACGGCGACGGGTGAGACGGCGTACTTCTGGTCGGCCGACAAGTCGTTCCTCTCGGCGCTGTCGAGCTTCACGCTGCAGCCCAACCGCTCGCGCACCTTCACCGAGACGTTCACCGTGTCGAACGCGCAGGCGGGCTGGCACACCGTGAAGGCCTGGCTGCCCACGTCGTCGGGCGCGAAGCCCGAGGCGAGCACGAAGGTCGAGTTCGTCGCGGCGCCGGGCCGCTGCTACGTCGGCGGCTGCTCGAGCCACGTGTGCAGCGATCGCGCCGACGTCATCACCACCTGCGAGTGGCGCCCGCAGTACGCCTGCTACCGCACCGCGACGTGCGAGCGTCAGGCGAACGGCCAGTGCGGCTGGACGCAGACGCCCGCGCTGACGCAGTGCCTCGCGCGCTGAAGCCGACCCGCGGTTCATTCTCCGACGCGCTGGTGCCACCGGTGCCAGCGCGTCGTTCGTTGTGGCGCAGTTCCGAGCGCTCGCCGAACGCTGAGCGCGAGTGAAACTTCTCGGGAGGCTCTCCCTCGACGCTGCTTGAGGTCTTCGCCCGGACTGGCGGCGCGGCGAGGTCCATTCAGGGTTGCCTGGCTTCGACCCCTGCGAGCCTCGGCGGCGCTGGGAGGTCGTCTCGTTCCTCGCCGAGCGGCTGGGCCGCGCGCAGCCGCTGGAACCCAACTGTCGTCTGCACCGGGAAGCACCCGGTCTTCGTGGGCCGCAAGCCGTTGGCGCTGAGCACCTCGTTCATCGCCATCGAGCGTGCGTGGGCTCGACGAGCCCCGGCCGAGTCACTGGCGAGAGGAGTGTTCAGCTCCGAGGGCGAAACCGAAGCCACGCCGCGCTGGCCGAGCCGCCGGGATCTCTCGCGTCGAGCTCGGCGCCGACCAGGGTGAGATCGTCGAGCAGGGTCCCGTCCTTCGAGCCCCGGCTCAGCAGGCCGTTGAGCGCTTCGTGCCAGGCCCGCAGGACGAAGACCGGGTCGACCGACGTCTTCCACGTCTGCCGCGCCTGCTTCACCACGCGGTCCCACGAGAAGGCGTCGAGCGCCGTGGCGAGCTCGTTGAGCGCGGGGTCGGCCGGGCGCGTGTCGACCAGCTCGACGAAGGCCGCTTCCTTCCGGAGCCCCCCGAAGTCCGGGTGTGCGCGCGCCAGAGCCGTGAAGTCCTGGCCCGGTGTGGCGTGCGCGAGCGCGTCCTTCAGCGCTGCGATGGCCTTCGCCGCGCGCCCGCCGCGGGCGTGAAGGCACGCGAGCGCGAAGTCGGTCTCGGCGTCGGCCGGATCGATCGTCTTCGCGCGCACCAGCACCTTGAAGGCCTCGACCGGGTTGCCAGTGCGGCGCTCGAGATCGTCGGCGATGAGGCGCAGCCCCAGCGGGAGCCCGACGCCCAGCCGCTCGAACAGCTCGGCGACGGCCAGCGCATCGGCGGCCCACGACAGCTCCGACTCGAGCAGCAGCAGGGCCAGCGTGTCGCGCGTGTCGTCCTGGCCCGTCATGGCGGCGAAGGCCTTCTTCAGGCCCGCTTCGGCGACGCTGCGTTGCCCCAGCTTCCAGTCGGCGAGCGCCCGCCAGGCCTGCGCGAGCGGCGTCGTCTCGGTCGACGCGCGGGTGTGCACCGCCTGGTAGTCCTTGCGGTACCAGGCCTGCTCGATCGCTTCCTGAACGTCGGGTGCCACGGAGAGGCGTGCTCCTGCCTTCAGAAGACCTGCTGCGCGCGCTCGTAGTAGCGCTGCCGATCGGCCATGCCGTTGTAGCCACCGTTGATGCGGCGGGTGATCTCGCGGAAGTTGCCCTGGTCGGCCAGCCCGTTGAGCCCGCGCGATTGCCAGTACCAGGTGGCGATGCGGAAGGCGACGTCGGGGTCGGCGGCGCGCTCGGGGTTGCGCTCGAGGTCGATGCCCAGCGCTTCGCCCGCAGCACGGTAGTTGGCGCGGCCGGTGAGCTGAATCGGGCCGCGGCCCTTGTAGCGGCGCCCGTCGCCCGGCTGCGTGTTGCCGAGATCGCGCCGGCCCTCGTACGCGGCGCCCGAGGCGATCTCCTCCATGTACCGCAGCTCGCCAGACTCGTGCGCCAGTTGCGCGAGGAAGGCCGAGCGGCGCGCCGGCGTGGTGATGCCAGCCTCGTTCATCGCCGAGTTGAGGTACGGCAGGTAGCGCTGGGCCAGCTCGGGCGAGAGGTTCGGCATGACGCGCCTCAGCTCGTCGGCGGTGATGCCGTTGGTGTCACCGCTCGGCGGCTGCACCTCGTCGACGCCCTGCGGCCGGCTCGCGCCGGGCTGCGAGGGCCGCGGCTGTGGAACGGCTCCGGGCGCCGAGGGCCTGGCCGACCCGTACGAATCCGGCAGGCGCAGCGTCGCGCCGGCGTAGATGAGGTCCGGGTTCTTGATGTTGTTGAGCCGGGCGAGCGCGCTCACGCTCGTGCCGAAGCGGGAGGCGAGGGCGCTCAGCGTGTCTCCGCGGCGAATCTGGTAGGTGCTCATGCAGGAATGATCGTCGCTTCGTGGCTTCTGGGTTTTCGAGAAGCTGTCAGGCGACTTGGCAGTTTCGCACCGATTTCGCGGGTTTCGACGTGTGCTGACAGGCGCCGATGTCGCCCGATGTCACACCTTCAGCGACTGCCGAAGGCGGCGACCGACTGGGCCTCGAGCTGGGCGCGGAGCTCGGCCGTCTTCGCCTCGAAGTCCGGCATCAGCCTGGCGGGCAGGGGGTCGGCCTTGGGGAAGTTCTGGCTCAAGGGGTTCACCCAGCGGCCGCCGCGCTTCATGCCGTAGTGCAGGTGGGGGCCGGTCGAGAGGCCGGTGTTGCCCGACTCGCCGACGACGTGCTTCTGCGCCACGCGCTCGCCGACGTGCACGTTGATCTTCGAGAGGTGCAGGTAGCAGGTCTCGAAGCTCATCACGTGCTTGAGGCACACCATGTTGCCGCCGCCCTGGTCCCAGCCGGCCTTCGTGACGGTGCCGTCGGACGCGGCCCAGACCGGGGTGCCGATGGGCGTGCCGTAGTCGACGCCGTTGTGCTGGCCGAACTGGTTGATGATGGGGTGGAAGCGGCCTCCGAAGCCCGAGGTGACGGGCGCGAACTTGAGCGGCGACTTGAGGAACGTCTTGCGCGCGCTGGTGCCGTCTTCGTTGAAGTACGACTCGGTGCCGTCGGGCAGCGCGTAGCGGAACATCTTCTTCGTGCCCACGCTCGAGCCCACGTACGTCGCGGCCAGCACCGTGCCGTAGTCGATGAGGCGGCCCTTCGAGACGACCTTCTCGATCACCGCGCGCATGCGATCGCCCTTCTGCACGTCGCGGTAGAAGTCGATGTCCCACGCGAAGACGTCGGACAGGGTGATCGCGATCTCGGGTTTCTCGCCAGCGGCGCTCGCGGCGGCCCAGACCGACGATTCGACGGTCAGCTCGACGACCTCGACGCGGCGCTCGCGCTCGATCTCGCGCTTTGTGCCGACGTAGCGGTTGCCTTCGCGACGCACCTGCCACTCGGTGAGCAGGTTGCGGCGGTAGTCGAGCACGTCGAGCACGCCGTGGCGGAAGACGAGCCTGAGCTGATCGCCCTCGCGCGCGCGCTTGAAGTTGAACTCGGCCGCCATGAGCGCGCCCTGGACCTCGGAGAGCGTGGCGTGGTCGAGCCCGGCCGCTTCGAGCGCCTTCGCGACGGTCTGCTTTTTTTCGAGCCGGCGGTTCTTCACCTGCGCCGAGTCGGCGGTGACGGCAGTGGCAAGGGTCGCGGCGACGCAGAGGGCCAACATGGAAGCCGAAACCCTATCGCGGATTCGGCGGGCCCGAGAGTTTCCCGGCCCGGTAGGCGTAGTCGAGGAGCCAGTGGATGGCGTGGGCCAGCCGCAGCGCCGTCCACCGCGCGGGCTCGACCTCGATGACGTCGCCGGCACGAATGAGCCGGGCGTAGTTCCCCTCGAACGGAATGGGCCGGAGCGTGAGCGCGGCCGCCTCTTCGGGGGTGCGGCACCGCGGCGCCCGGGCAGGGTCGACCCACGCCTCGAACCAGCCTGCGTCGACGTGCGGGTTGTCGTTGAACCGGTTGCAGTACGTCTGACGGTCGCCGGCCTCGAAGATGGCCCGGCACACGGCCTCGAACTGCACCACCGTCATCGGCATGGAGCGGAGTATGGTCCACCGCCGATGCGCGTCGCGACCCTCATGGTCCTCGTCGTCTCTCTGGGGCTGCCGGGCTGCCGCCAGCACGTGCTCCAGGACGGGGCGTATGACGTGCGCCTGGTGGAGCCCCTCCGCGACGACTGCCAGCTGGCGGCCCAGAGCGAGGTGTTCGCCCGTGGCACGTTGCTCACCGCAGGCCACATCGTGCGCTTCTCGTCCGAGTACCTGGGTGCCGAGCTCGCGGGCACCTACCGCTATGGGCTCGAAGAGATGACGCTCGACGCCACGCTCGCGAACGTGCGCACGCGCCTGCGCGGCCAGGACTGCCAGGTCGACACCGTCGCCGTCGCGATGGACACCGTCACCCAGTCGCCGGTGCGCTTCACCGGCCAGCTCAACTACCAGTTCACCTCGAAGTCGAACGACGCGTGCAGCTGCCGCTTCTTCTTCCGCTTCGAGGCCACCCGCGCCGGAGGTCCCTGACGATGAGTGAGTTCTCGACCGTGCTGTCGGAGTCCCGTCAATTCCCACCGCCGCCCGACTTTGCGGCGAAGGCGCACCTGTCGTCGATGGACGAGTACCGTCGGCTGTGCGCCGAGGCCGAGGCCAACCCCGACGCGTACTGGGCCGCGCGCGCGAAGGAAGAGCTGTTCTGGAAGAGCCCGTTCCACACCGTGTGCGAGTGGAAGCCGCCGCACGCGAAGTGGTTCCTCGGTGGCACCACCAACCTCTCGTACAACGCGCTCGACCGGCACCTGGCGACCCAGGGCGACAAGGTGGCGATCCGCTTCGAGGGAGAGCCCGGCGATCGCGAAGACGTGACGTACGCCGAGCTGCACGCGCGGGTGTGCCGGCTGGCGAATGGGCTGCGTTCTCTGGGCGTGAAGGCGGGCGACCGGGTGGGCATCTACCTGCCGCTCATTCCCGAGGCCGCGGTGGCGATGCTGGCCTGTGCGCGCATCGGGGCGACGCACTCGGTGGTGTTCGGTGGGTTCTCGGCCGAGGCGCTGCGCGACCGCATGAACGACGCGCAGGCGAAGGTGCTCATCACCTCCGACGGCGGGTGGCGAAAGGGCGCGGTGGTGCCGCTGCTCGAGAACGTTCGGGCGTCCATGGCGCACGGCATTCCCACGCTCGAGAAAATCGTCGTCGCCCGGCGCACGGGCAAGACACTGCCGGCGCTCCGGGACAACGAGGTGGCCTGGGACGCGCTGACGGCCGGCCAGCCCGCGACGTGCGAGCCCGAGTGGGTCGACGCCGAGCACCCGCTCTTCATCCTCTACACCTCGGGCTCGACGGGTACGCCGAAGGGCGTGCTGCACACCACCGGCGGCTACGGCGTGTGGACCTCGCTCACGACACGCTGGGTGTTCGATCTCAAACCGACCGATACGTACTGGTGTACGGCTGACGTGGGCTGGGTGACGGGGCACTCGTACGTCGTCTACGGCCCGCTGATGAACGGCGCGACGGTGGTGCTCTACGAGGGCGCGCCCACCACGCCCGGGCCC
>JALOQF010000306.1 GCA_025459425.1 Myxococcaceae bacterium
AGGCCCTTGTTGCCGTCGTTCGACGTGCGCGCCCACACCACGATGACGCCCGCGTGCGCGCCCGAGGTGATCCACTGCTTGGTGCCGTTGATGACCCAGCGGTCGCCCTTCTTCACGGCCGTGGTGCGCCCCGCGCCCGGGTCAGAGCCCGCGTGCGGCTCGGACAGCGCGAAGGCTCCCGCGATGGCCTCTCCGCTCACCAGCTTCGTGACGTACTTCTGCTTCTGCGCCTCGGTGCCGAACTGGGTGATGAGCTCGGCGCACATGTTGGTGACGCACATGCCCACCGACGTCGAACAGCACGCCTTCGAGATCTCCAGCACCGCGAGCGCGTAGCTGACGACGCCCGCGCCGGCGCCGCCGTACTCGGTGGGCACGTTGACGCCCAGGAGGCCCAGCTCGCCCATCTGTTTGTACGTCTCGGCCGGAAAGCGCTCGAGCCGGTCGGTGTCGCGGGCCTTCGGCGCCACCACGTCACGCGCGAAGGTGCGCGCGGTGTTCTGAATCAGCTTCTGCGTCTCGGAGAGCTCGAAGTCCACGGCCGGGTTCCTTCAGTGAATCGCCTTCAGGTTGAACGGGAACTCGATCGGCACGTTCTTGCCGTCGGGCGGCGCGGGGAACTGCATCGTCGAGAGCACCGCCACCACGCAGTCGTGCAGCCGCGCGTCCTTGAGCGTGCTGCCCTTCTTGTCGATCTTCGCGCTCGTCACCAGGCCGTCGCCGGTGATGGTGAAGACCGTCTTGAGCGAGCCCTCGACCGCCTTGTCCTTCGAGGCGAGCGTCTCTTCGTAGCAGGCCTGGATCTGCGGCTGGTACGAGACGACGACCTGCTTGATCGAGTCCGGCGTGAACGGGAGCTTCGACAGATCGATGCCGTTCACCACGGTGGCCGACGCGCCGCCATCGGCGGTGTCCTTCACGGTGGCCGAGGCGCCCACGTTCTTCACCAGATCCTTCATGGCGCTCTTGCCGCCCTTCGGTTCGGCCTGGAGCGTGAGCGCGACGACGGTGACGAGGAGGATCATGGATCAGTCCTTCAGGAGGTTGGCGGCGATCACGATGCGCTGAATCTCGCTCGTGCCCTCGTAGATCTCGGTGATGCGCGCGTCGCGCACGTGGCGCTCGGCGTCCATCTCCTTCGAGTAGCCCATGCCACCGAAGACCTGCAGGGCCTTGTTGGCGACGCGGCTGGCCATCTCGCTGGCGTAGAGCTTGGCCTGGGCCGACTCGCTCGAGTGGCGAACGCCCTTGTCCTTCATGACGGCCGCGCGGTGCACGAGCAGGCGGGCCGCGTCGATCTCGGTCGCCATGTCGGCGAGCATGAACTGAATCGCCTGGTGCTCGCGAATGAGCTTGCCGAACGACTTGCGCTCGCCGGTGTAGCGAACGGCCTCTTCGAAGGCCGCGCGCGCGATGCCCAGGGCCTGCGAGGCGATGCCGATGCGGCCGCCGTCGAGCGTCGACATGGCCACCTTGAAGCCGTCACCTTCCTTGCCCAGCATGTTCTCGGCCGGCACCTCCATGTCCTCGAAGTACATGGTGCAGCTCCACGCGGCGCTGATGCCCATCTTCTTGTCGGGCGGCATGCGCCGGAAGCCCTTGGTGTCGGTGGGCACCACGAAGGCCGTGATGCCTTTGTGGCCGGCTTCCTTGTTCGTCATGGTGAAGAGCACGATCGCGTCGGCCTTCGGGCCGTTGGTGATCCAGTTCTTCGAGCCGTTGATGACGTAGCGGTCACCCTTCTTCACCGCGACCGTCTGCTGCGCGGCGGCGTCGCTGCCGGCCTGGGGCTCGGTGAGGCCGAAGCACCCGAGCTTCTCGCCCCGCGCGAACGGCGCGAGCCACTTCTCCTTCTGCGCGTCGGTGCCGAACTTCATCACCGGGTCGCAGTAGAGCGAGTTGTTCACCGACATGATGACGCCGGTCGACGCGCAGCCGCGGCTGATCTCCTCCATGGCCACGGCGTAGGAGACGTTGTCGAGCCCGGCGCCGCCCCACTTCTCGGGCACCGCGATGCCGAGCAACGAGAGCTCGGCGAGCTGCTTCACCGCGGCCTCGGGCCACTCGTGGTGCTCGTCCCACCTCTTCGCGTTGGGAAGGAGCTCGCGCGCGGCGAACTCACGGGTGAGCTTCTGGATGTCTTTCTGGAGATCGGACAGCTCGAAGTTCATGGCGACGCCGGCCATAGCAGGGGCCACGCGGACCGTACAGGCGCGGAATCCCTGCCTTTCTGCACGGAGTCATGAGGCGCACGAAGGGCCGGCCAGCTGCATCGGGAACGGCATGGCGAGCCCCGGTGTCGTGCCCCCGTCCATGGACCTGCAAACCCTTGACGGGTGGTTTCAGAGCCCACCTCGTGCCACCTGCCAGCCCCACGAGCGGCTCGCCGACAGCGTGTGCAGCCGCTGCGGCTCGTTTCAGTGCGAGGCCTGCCTCACCGCCGCGAGCGACGGGCTCTGCCAGCCGTGCGCGGTGCTGACGACGAACGAGACGCTGCCAGCCCTCTCCCGACGGGTGGCGTGGAAGCTGGTGTTCCTGCCCATCGTCGGGCTCGGCTGCCTCATGTCGCTCGCCGCCCGCGGGGCGCCCTGGAGCCGCCTCAACCCGGAGCAGATCGGCTTCCTCCTCGCCTGGCTGGTGCCGCTCGCGTGTGGGTTGGCGCTGTTGACGCGGCCCCGGGCGCTCATCGCCATCGCGGGGAGCCTCGCCGCGCTGACGTTGATTGTGCTGGTGCTGGTGCCTCCGCTGGTGTCGGACTTCAGCGGGCTGCGCGTGCTCGACCTGACGCTCTTGAGCGCAGCGCCGCTGGTGGCCCTCGTCGAAGCCGTTCAGCTCGACCGGGCCTGGCGCCGCCGCGCGATGCTCGAGCAGCTCGCGTGAGCCGGCTCAGGCGTTCTTGAACGCGGCCTTCCGCTTCTCGAGGAAGGCCTTCATGCCTTCCTTCTGATCGTCGGTACCGAACAGCAGCGCGAAGGCCTGCCGCTCGAGCTCGTTCGCGTCCTTCAGCGGCAAATCGGCGCCCGCCTCGATGACGCGCTTGGCCTGCGCGACGGCCACCGGGCCGCGGGTCGCGATCTTGTGGGCCACTTCCTTGCAGCGCGGCAACAGGGCCTCGGGCGCGAGCACCTCGAGCGCGAGGCCGATCTCCTTCGCCTTGTTCGCGTCGACCGGATCGCCGGTGAAGATGAGCTCACGCGCGCGCGCCTTGCCGACGGCGCGGGTGAGCCGCTGGGTGCCGCCGAAGCCCGGAATCACCGCGAGGCTCACCTCGGGCAGCCCGAGCTTCGCCTTCTCGCTCACGTAGAGCAGGTCGCACGCCAGCGCGAGCTCGAGGCCTCCGCCGAGCGCGAAGCCGTTCACCGCCGCGATGGTGGGAATCGACAACGACTCGAGGCGCGCGAACACCTGGTGGCCCCGGCTCGCGAACGCCAGCGCCTGCGCCGTCGTGTACTGCGCCATCTCGGCGATGTCGGCGCCCGCCACGAAGGCCTTCTCGCCGCCGCCGGTGATGACGAGCGCGCGCGCGTCGGCGTGCGCCGCCACCTGCCCGATGGCGTGATCGAGCTCGCTCAGCACCTGCGCGTTGAGCGCGTTGAGCGCCTTCGGTCGATCGATGGTGATCAGCGCCACCGGCCCGTCGAACTCCAGCTTGATGAACTCGCTCGTCATGGCGTGGCCTCAGTAGGTGAAGAAGCCGCGGCCGGTCTTCTTCCCGAGCCAGCCGGCGTCGACGTACTGCTTGAGCAACGGGCTGGGCCGGTACTTGTCGTCACCCAGGCCCTTGTGGAGCACCTCGGCGATGGCCAGCACCGTGTCGAGGCCGATGAAGTCGGCCAGCGTGAGCGGGCCCATGGGCTGGTTGGTGCCGAGCTTCATCGCGGTGTCGATGTCCTGCGGGCTGGCGAGCCCCTCGTGGAGCGCGAAGCAGGCCTCGTTCAACATGGGGATCAAGATGCGGTTGACGATGAAGCCGGGGAAGTCCTTCGAGACGACGGTCGTCTTGCCCATCTTCTCGGCGAGCGCCTTCGTCGCGGCGTAGGTCGCGTCGCTGGTCGCCGCGCCGCGAATCAGCTCGACGAGCTGCATCACCGGCACCGGGTTCATGAAGTGCATGCCGATGACGGCGTCGGGCCGCTTCGTCACCGCCGCGATGCGGGTGATGGGAATCGACGAGGTGTTCGTCGCGAGCACGCCGCCGGGGCGAACCACCGAGTCGAGGTCGCGGAAGATGCGCTTCTTGAGCTCTTCGTTCTCGCTGACCGCCTCGATGGCCACGTCGATGTCCTTCACCTCGAGCACCGAGCTGGCCGTCTTGAGCCGCGAGAGCGCGGCCACCTTGTCGGCCTCGGGCAGCTTGCCCTTCTCGACGAGCTTGCCGAGCCCCTTCTCGATGCCGGCCTTCGCCTTCGCGACGACGTCGGGCGAGAGATCGACGAGGGTGACGCTGTGGCCCGAGGTGAGCCCGACCTGCGCGATGCCGGCGCCCATCTGGCCGGCTCCGATGACGACGATGTGGTTGGTGGACATGCCGCGCAGATAGCAACGCGCGCCGGTGCCGTCACTGAAGCTCGCGCACGAGGCGCCGGCAGTCGGGCTCCGAGGGATCTTCGTCGAGGCAGCGCCCCGCCGCGTCCTTCGCGCCGTCGCGTTGGCCGAGATCGAGCCTCGCACCGGCGAGCAGCAGCCACGCCTCGGCGCGGCCCGGCTCGAGGAGCACCGCCTGCTCCAGCGGCGGGACGGCGTCGGCGGCCTTCTGCTGGAGCAGCAACGCTCGTCCCAGGCCGAGGTAGCCGTTCGTCACCAGCGGCGCCGAGATGATGAGCTGCCGGTAGGCCTTCTCGGCCTGCGCGAACTTGCGCTGACGCAGGTGCACCGCGGCGAGGTTCGAGCGGGCCTCGGCGTAGTCGGGGTTGCCCTCGAGCGCCTGGTGGAACATCGCCTCGGCCTCGGCGAGCCGCCCGTCTTCCAGGTACATCACGCCGAGGTTGTTCGCGGCCTGGTGCTGGTTCTCGTTGTTGCGGAGCGCACGAATGAACCACGCCTTCGCGCCCGAGCGGTCGTTGCGCAGCTTGCGAATGAGCCCTTTGTTCGTCTGCGCGTCCCAGTAGTAGTCGCAGAACTCGAGCGCGTGATCGCAGAGGGCCTCGGCGTCATCGAGTTGGCCGGCAGCGAGCGCGGCCGCGCAGCGGGTGTTGTACTCGACGGCGATCGGGTTCGGCGGCGCGCGATGAACGCACGCGGCGCAGGCGAGCGCCGCGATCAACGTGAAGGAACGGTCCATGGTCGTCTCCTGTGAGCTCCCCGGGAGCGGGTAGGCACGGGAACGAGCACGGCAGCCGACACGAACGACGGTTCGACGAACGACGCGACGAGCCGCTGGGCCACCTGGCGAAGGGTGTGGAGGGTGGCCTTCAACCGGACGACGAGCCGCATGCGAGGTTATCGGCCGGGCCCGCCGCCAGGTTGCGACGCCAGCTCGAGCACCAGCGCGCTGGCCTCGCCCGGGTCGAAGACCGTCCCGAACTCACGGGGTTCGGCGGCGCCTCCGAGCCACACGCGCGCGCGCGCCCGATGTTGCCCTCTGCGGAGCACCACCTCTTGCCGCAGCTCCGAAGACAGCCCCGTCGGCGTCGACCGTTCCTCGCGGCGCACCAACTGGCCCTCGTTCCAGATCTCGAGGCTGACCTTCCGCACCTCGCCGTAGGGAATCTCGAGCCGCCACGTCACCTCGCGCGTGGTGGCGAAGAACCCGAAGCCCCCGCGCCACACGATGGTGCCGATGACGAGCGCGAGGATCAGCGGGAGCCGCCGGCGAAGCGGAGACGACTCACTCCGACTCGTCGTCGCTGGGCTCGTCACGGGGCTTCTTCTTCTTCGGCTCGTACTTCGTCTTGAGGTCGCTCACCGTCACCTTGGGCAACAGCGAGGGCGACTGATCCTTCACGCGATCGGGCACGAGCTTCACCTCGGCGCGCACCTCGATCGTCATGCCGGCGATCATCTTGAGGAACTCGTCGCGCATGCGATCGCTCTGCAGGAACTTGCGCACCTCTTCGACCACCACGCGGCCGACGTCTTCCTTCGTCTTCTCGGCCTGCGCGAGCACCAGGCCCAACACTTCCTTCGGGAGCTTCAGCTGCCCTGCGACCTTGCGAATGCCCTCTTCGCTCATCACCACCGCGCCCAGGCTGGCGGCGGCCATGCGCCGGACGAAGTCCGTGACGAAGCCACGCCGCTGTTCGTCCGTCGCGTCGTCGTCGAGCGGATCCATCTCGGGGGGCGTCTCGGAGGTCGGCATACGCACGGTGGAGCATAGGGGACGCGACGCAGCAAGACGAGCCTTGCTCCCGAACCCACCTGACTGGTTCGCCCACATCGGCTCTCATGTCGGGCGTGCTTCCGCGTGTCGGTCTGGGGTGCATGCGCCTGTCGACGGAGCCACGCCCGCGCGACGAGGCCGTGGCGCTGCTCCACACGGCCCTCGACCGGGGCCTCCGTCTGTTCGACACGGCCACGGCCTACTGTGCCCACGACGCGCTCGGGGAGAACGAGCGACTGCTGCGCGACGCGCTCACGACGCACACGCTGGGCGGCGAGGCGGTGATCGTCACCAAGGCCGGGCTGCGTCGGCCTGGTGGCGCCTGGCGGCCCGATGGCCGGCGCGCCTCGATCCTCGAAGACGCGGAGCGCTCCTGCGAGGCCCTGGGCCGGGAGCCCGACGTCCTCTTGCTCCACGCGGTGGACCCCTCGGTTCCGTTCGCCACCTCGGTGCGGGCCCTCGAGGAAGCGCGCGCACGCGGCCTCACGAAGGCCATCGGTCTGTCGAACATCACCGTGGCGCAGCTCGCCGAGGCGCGTGCGCTCGCGCCCATCACCGTCGTTCAACAGGGCTACTCGGTGTTCGACGAACGGGCCCGGACCTCGGGGGTGCTCGCGGCGTGCGCGGCGCACGGACTCTGGGTGATGGCGCACACCCCGCTGGGCGGCCCCAAGCGCATCGGCCGACTCGGCGCCTCCGAGGTGCTCCGCGCCGTGGCCGACGCCCATGCGCTGTCTCCGGGTGGCGCTGCGTTGACGGCGCTCCTCGACGCGCACCCGCAGCTGTCCGTCATTCCGAGCACGAGCCGGGCGGAGCGACTGGACGAGCTGGCGAGGCTGCCGTCCGTGCAGCTCGCGGAGCCGGAGCGCCAGCAGCTTCGTGCGTCGTTCTCGGCGCTGGGTCCGCCAGTGGCAGAAGCGCCGACGGGCGGCGCGCGACCCGAGGTGGTGCTGCTCATGGGCCTGCAGGGCGCTGGCAAGTCACACCTGGTCGATCGCTACGTCGGCGAGGGCTTCGTGCGTTTCAATCGCGACCTCACCGGCGGCACCATCAAGGACCTCGCGCTCGCGATGAGCCGCGCGCTGGCCTCGGGCACGACGCACGTGGTGCTCGACAACACCGCGACCACGCGAGCCACACGCGCTCCGGTGATCGAGCAGGCGAAGAAGCACGGGGCGAAGGTGCGCGGCGTGTGGATCGACGTGCCGCTCCACGAAGCGCAGGTGAACGTGATTCGTCGCATGCTCGCCGTCCATGGGCGGCTGCTCGGGCCCGCCGAGCTCAAGGCCCAGCGCGACAACACGGGGCTGACGCCGGTGGCGCACTTCCGCACGCTGCGTGAGCTCGAGCTACCAACGAAGGACGAAGGGTTCGATTCGCTCGAGACCCGTCCCTTCGTGCGCGAGCCGACCGAGGGCCGCGCAGGGCGCTTCGTCGCGTTCGAGGTGGCCGAGCAGCTCGACGCCGCGGACGTGCCGACGTTCGTCTTCGCGTGGACCGAAACCGGGGCCGATGCCGTCAGAGTCGCCGCGTCACGTCTGGGCGCGCAGGCGTTGCTCTGCCCGCACGGTGGTGGTCCGCCCGTGTGCTGGTGCCGCCCTCCGCTGCCCGGGCTGATGCTCGAGGCCTGTCATCGACATGGGCTCTCGCCTCGACGCTGCGAGGTGATCGGCGTGAGCGAGACGCACCAACTGCTGGCGGCGACGGTGGGCGCGACGTTCCGTGCGCTGAGCGCGGGCTGAGCATCTCGAGCTCCAACGGCCTCGGGCGCAGACCATGCAGCGAACGAATGCGCACCACGGCGCCCACCTCTTCAGCTTCGCCTCGCTCGCACATGGAGACCCGACGGGACTTCGCGTGCACGATGGCGATGACGGCGCGGCCGAGGGAGGCTCCTGCAAGAGGCGGCGCTGGACGAGGCCGCGCGCGCGCTCGCTACACCGCCGGCACGAGCATTCGAGCGAACGACTCCGGCTCGACCACGTCTTGCGTCTCGAACCACGCGAGGGCGGCCCGGACGTTCGCGCGGCCGACCTCGTCGTCCGAGATCTGTCCCAACCGGAGCCTCGCCGAAGCGGCGAAGAGCTTGAGCCCGTGCTGGTCGAACCCGGCGATGGCGCGCCCGAGCAGCTCCGCGCGACGCGCGGGCTCGAGCAGCGCCTCGAGCGCGACCGCCTGCGCCCAGGCCCAGCCGACGCGCTCCTTCCGGAGCTCGCGGACCGCCCGCGCAGCCTCGTCGGTCCGCTTCGCCGCGAGGGCCAACCGCCCCCGCAGGGACCAGGCCTCGACCCGCACGTTCTGGATCCGCAGGAGCATCGC
>JALOQF010000048.1 GCA_025459425.1 Myxococcaceae bacterium
GGTGTCGAGTGGCGTGCTGGTGACGGAGCGTGTCGTGAGCGTCACCGGGGCGCCATTCTCGTCAGGGCAGGGCTGGTTCCCGGTGCCGCCTGCGCCGGTCTCGTTGAATCCGGCAGTGGGCCCTTCCTGCGTCGGCACCGCCACGGGAATGGCGTGTGCGGTCAGCAGCCTCAGCCCGCCCGAGGTCTGGCTGGTCATGCTCGGACCGTCGGGCGCGGTCTGGGAGCGCGCCGGGCCCATTCGGTAGCTGGGCCAGCTCGAACGAGCAGCCCTTCCGTTGACCCCGGGCTCGGGCGTGCCGAGCGGACTCGCCCGAGAATGGTCGCCTGGGGCCACGCGCGAGTCGTGTGACGCCGACGGCCCTTGCTCAGGCGGTCTCCGTCCGCTCGACCGTTAGCGCGCCACACCTCCCTCGAGCCGCTGGGCGAGCGCGGTGTGCCCGGCTGCGCGCGCCATGGACGCGGCCGTCTGCTTCGCCTTCGTCTTGGCCTTCACGTCAGCCCCCTCGGCCAGCAGCGCGTCGACCAGCCCTTCGAGCCCGCGCTGCGCCGCCGCGTGGAGCGGGGTTCTCCCATCGGCCGCTGCGTCTGCGACGTTGGCGCCCAGCGCGATGAGCAGGCGAGCGGCGTCGAGCGCACCGGCTTCGATGGCGAGCAACAGCGGCGTCTCGAGCGTCTTCTCGTCACACCCGTCGAGCTCGTCGCCCTGGTCGATGCGGGCCCGGAGCGCGTCGAGGTCGTTCGCCTTCGCGGCGGCGGCGAGGCGCGGCACGGGGTCGGGCCGCCCGATGATGACCTTCCCGCCCTGGTGAATCGTCATGGAGCCACCGCGCTCGATGACGAGCTTGCGCAGGTACAGCGTCTCGATGACGAGCCGCGCCTGACAGTGGCTGCAGCGCTTCTCGGCGGCGGGCGTCGAAGCACCACAGAAGGGGCACGCGCGGACTTCTCCGCGCTCGGCGCCGACGACGACGTGGGCGCCGTCGATGACGACCTGGCCCGGTGCGTGCTCCCGAACGCCAGGGCCGAGCGCGTCGAGCCTCACGGCCGCGCCGCAGTACGGACAGCGGCGAAGCGAGTGCACGACGGGCGCGCGGCACGACGTGCACTGCATCACCACCCGTGAACGAGTCATGCGCGTCCTCCGAGGCAGAGAGCCGGCGTCGGCCTCACTTCGGTGTCGCCGACACCCACCAGTCGGGCTGCACCCACGCGACGCCAGCCGTGGCGGCCAGACTCACGCAGCGTGGAAACACCTCGGGTGGAGGGACCTCGACGCGCACCACCCTCGTCTCGAGCACCGTGCCCTGGCCGAGCGCCGCGCGCAGCGCCTTCGCGGTGGTTCCCTTCTTCGGCACCACCAGCACGCCGCCGATGGGCACGCGCACCTTCGCGCCGCTCTCGTCGCGGTACACGGGCAAGAGCGCGGCGTCGGCGGCCAGCAGCACCGAGGCGTTCTCGACTCGCCACAGGCGCATACGGCCCTTGCGCCGACTCACCATGGCGCCCTTCTCACGCAGCGCGGTGGCCTGCGCGTCGGAGCCATCACGGTCGGCCACGAGCGACTCGTCGAGGTGCACGGTGCGCGCAGTGGGCCCGTCTTGCCACGTGGCCGTCACCGGCCAGGCGCCGTGGTACTCGATGGGCGCGCCCGGCGCGGGCGTCACCAGCTGGGTCAAGACGAGAGCGAGCACCGAGGTCATCGCGAAGGCCACAGTCTGACACGGACCGGGCGTCGAATTGAGAAACTGGCCGCGGTGGGAACGCGTGCCCGGCTCGAGGCCGGATTCATGAAGAGTCAACCCTGGGCTCGAGCGCCCGGAGTGCACCATCACGCGGGAGTCGGCTCGTACACGTCGGCGACGGGGAACGTGACGTCGAGCGAGGCGAGCGTCACCGTGCTCCCCGCTTCATGGATGGAGAGGACCCAGCGCTCGCCCTCACGTCGAAAAACCTCGATGCGTGGTGTGTCCTGGTTCACCAGCACGTACTCGAGCAGGGTTTCGAGCCGGCGGTAGTGCGCGAACTTCTCGCCTCGGTCGCTCCGCTCCGTCGCTTCGGAGAGGACTTCGACGATGACGGTCGGGTTGGTGATGGCGTCAGGGTCATCGGCGGCAGGGCGCTCACGACCACAGATGATGGTGAGGTCAGGGTAGGTCGCGCGGTCGGTGCGCTCGATACGAACCCGCAAATCGGAGGAGTAGGGGGTGCAAGGCTTTCCGCGAAGGGCCGTCCCCAGGACGCGCGCCATCGCGGCCGAGAGGCGCGCGTGCGTCGGTGTTCCCCCAGCCATCGCCCACACGTCACCGCGAAGGTACTCGTGCTTCACCGCGCTCGTTCGTTCGCGCGACAGGTACTCGGCGTACGTCATCACCGGGTCCTTCATTGGTCGTCAACGTAGTCGAAAGCCGCGCCGCGGCGCGACCTGCTGTGCGGTCAGCGACCGAAGAGCGTGAGCCTCCACGAGACCAGGCGCCCAACGTCCTGCGCCGCGAGGTCGCGCACCACCAGCCGCCACCGTCCATCGCCCGACTCGTCGAGGTGCCGCACGCTGGTGAAGGTGACTTGCGCGAGTGGGCTGCACGCCGGTTGTCCATTGCGCCCCGGCGCGCACGCGTGCTGCGGGTGGAGCCGCGAGAAGCCGCCGCCCTCGTGCTCGAGCCGCACCTCGAGGTCGCCCGAGTGCGGGTGCTCGATGGTCAGCGTCACCTCCACCACGTCGACCTCGGCGACGCCGCTGCCCTGCACGGTGATGACGTTCGACACGCCGGTGGCGCTCGCGTCGGGAATCGCCTGGTTCACCTGTGCCACCGCGCTCGAGAACGTCTTCTCGGGAGCCCCCGCCACGAAGTCCTTCGCCAACTGCACGGCCGCCGTCGCGTTCACCACCCCGAAGCCGTAGTCGTGGTTCACGGAGAGCCCTGCGCCGTTGACGCTCCAGTCGGGGTGCGAGGGGTGGTTGCGCCGCGCCGAACGGGCCAGCACGCGCCGCACGTCGCGCCAGGTGAGTTGCGGGTTCTCCTGGAGCAGCAGCGCCACCACGCCCGCCACCAGCGGCGTCGACGCCGAGGTGCCTTCGAACGTCTGCGTGTAGTGCGGGTTGGCTGGCTCTCCCGCGGTGCGGCCCGAGTTGTAGCCGTCAGCGCCCGTGACGTCGGTGGTGACGAGGTAGCGCGCGCCGCGGTGCCCTGATGGAGCGCTCACCAGCACGTTCGCGCCCGCCTCGGCGTAGGCCGCCCGGGTGCCGTCGTCGCTCACCCCGCCGATGGCGAAGACGAAGCGGCTGTTCGCCTGGCCATCGAAGTTCGAGTCGTCGACGAAGCGCCCGTCGGCGCCGTTGCCCGAGGGGAAGAGGTACACGATGCCGCGGCCGCCGCGCCCTTCACGGGTGCCCCGCTCGACGCCCATCAGCCACAGCGCGTCGGCGGTGGTGAGCTGCCCGGTGCCGTCGTCGGCGTCGCCCCAGCTGTTGTTGCTCACCTGCACCACGTCGAGGCCGCGCACCATCGCGTCGAGCTCGTTCGCCGAGGTGGAGTCCTGCAGCAGGTTGAACGAGGCCACGCTCGCCCGCGGCGCCACGCCACGCCCGCCCAGCCCGTTCTCGTCCCGCGCGCCGATGAGGCCCGCCACTGCGGTGCCGTGCTCCGCGAGGTCGGCGGTGGCGTTGCCGAGGTAGTCGTGGCTGCGCGTGACGTCGACGTTGGCGACGAGGTCTTCGTGCGCCAGGTCGACGCCATCGTCCACCACGCTCACCAGCACCCCTTCACCACGCACCGACGCCCAGGCGCCGATGACGGACAGGTCTTCACCTGCGCGGCCCTGAGATTGGCCGGTGTTCAACAGGTGCCACTGCTGTGAGTACAGCGGGTCTCCCAGGCCCGGCGTCACGGCCACCGTCACGCTCGCCGTCGCGCCGTCACAGTCGAGCGAGAACGTCTGCGTCGACGTCACCCGCAGCCTCATCGACCCGCTGGCCGGGCCCTCGCGGCCGGGCGGCGTCACCGTGCAGCGCGAAGCGCCGACGGACTCCCAGGTGAGCGTGACGAGGTCGCCGCTCGACGCCGTCACCGGGAACGCGGCGAAGCGCACGATGCGCACCGGGTCGACCTCGACGCGAACGCTCGCCGTGGCAGCACCGCACGTCAGCCCGTAGTCCGTCGTGACGGCCGGCGTGACGGTGAGGGCACCGGCCACGCTGAGCGGCTGGTCTCCGGGCGTGAGGCGACAGGCCGCGGCGCCCATGCTGCTCCACGACAACTGCGTCGAGGCGCCAGCGACGACGCGCGCCGGCTCGGCGGTGAAGAAGCTGATGGAGGCCGGCGTGCACCCGGTCAGCACCACCACGCCGAGCACCAAAGCGCGCATCGCCGGCGCCGATAGTCCGAAGCGCCGAGCCGGCGCAACGTGCTGCGCTCTGGCTCAGGACGACCGAGCGGGCAACGCCGTCCGCCGCGCCAGCTGCCAGCCCGCGCCGATGAAGAGCAGCTGCACCACGACCCGCACGAGGGCAGCGCCGACTGGAGCGAACATGGGGTCGGGCCGCACGAAGTCCCACAGGTGCAGTGGCAGGTAGGCCAGGCAGAGCGCTGCGAAGGCGAGCCCCGCCAGCCGCCGCGTCCCGGGCCAGAGCGCGGCGAAGCCGATGGCCAGCTGGAGCACCCCCGTCACGGCAATCACCGGCCCGGCGGGAAGGAAGGACGGCACCAGCGGCACGAACTGGTCGGCCTGCAGGAAGTGGGCGGCGCCGCCCGCCAGCATCACCACGGCGACGACTCCGGTCAGCGCGCGCGTCATGGCTTCTGCCTCTCGGCCGAGCCGTCAGCGCTCCGGGCCACGACGTCCCACCGCTTCCACTCGGCGATGCGCTGCTCGGTGCGGTGCACGGCGAGGTCCTGGGCGAACGACCCCAGCAGCACGCGCGCCGGTGGCTCTGCCACGTCGACGATGGACAAGAGCGCCGCCACCGTGTCCTCCGGCCCGGGCAGCCGCATGCCCGTCGCTTGCGCCGCCATCGCGTCACGAATGGGCTGGTACTGCGGCAGGGGCGTCGAGCGGCGTGCCGAGGGCCCGGCCCAGTCCGTCGCGAAGCCGCCGGGCTCGATGAGCGTGGTGCGAATGCCGAACATCGCCACCTCGGCCGCGAGCGCCTCGGTCAGCCCTTCGAGGGCCCACTTCGACGCGTGGTAGATGGACAGGTTGGGGAACGCGACCACACCGCCCACGCTCGACACCTGCAGCAGGTGGCCTCCGCCCTGCGCCCGAAACAGGGGAATGGCGGCCTGGGTCGTCCACAGCGCGCCGAAGAAGTTGGTCTCGAGCTGGGCCCGGGCGTCGGCCTCGGACAGCTCCTCGACGAACCCGAAGTGGCCGTAGCCCGCGTTGTTGACCACGACGTCGACGCGCCCGAAGTGAGCGCGCGCCGCCTCGAGTGCCTCGAAGCTCGCCGCTCGGTTCGTGACGTCGAGGCGGCAGGGCCGCCGTCGCCCAGGCTCTGCCGAAGCCGCGCGACGCGCCCGTGATGTACCAGGTCTTCTTTCCCATGTTGGTCCTCCGTGTGTGGGTTGGTGCTGGCCACTTCGTACGGCGGGGAGGCTTCGGTGGCCTGCCAGAAGCTCGCTCGTGCTTGCCTGATTCTCTTCAGGCTCGTAGTTTTTGTGTATGACGGCCATTCCCGGGTTGCTTCCCGCTGACGCGGCCATTGAGCGCCTCACGGCAGAGGCGACCCGCATCGCAAGCCAGTCATCGACGAGGAACGGCCCCATGGCCACCCTCATGCCCGGCGTGAGCTTGTTGCAGCACGAGGAGCCGACGCTCGCCGAGGGGGTCACCTACACGCCGCTCGTTTGCCTGATACTCCGCGGGCGGAAAGAGACCTCGTTCGCTGGCAGGACGATGCGCGTCAGGGCTGGAGAGCTGCTGCTCGTCAGCCACGACGTGCCCATCGTCGCGCGCGTTCTCGAGGCGCCCTACCTGGCGCTCGTCTTCGAGCTCGAGCTCTCCATGCTCAGGAGCCTGTACGAAGAGGTCGGTGAGGCCGTGCCTGCCAGCGACCGGGGGCAGGCCGTGCAGGTCGCGCGCGCTCCCGTCGCCATCGTCGAGGTCTTCGAACGCCAGCTGGCCCTCGTCGACGCGCCCATCGATGCGCGGGTGCTCGGGCCGATGCTCCGGCGCGAGCTTCACTACCGGCTGCTCTTCGCGCCCTTCGGAGCCATGCTGCGCGACCTCCTTCGCCACGACAGCGACGCCAGCGCCATCGCGCGGGCCATCGGCATTCTCCGCCGCGACTTTCGCAAGACCATCGCGATTCCCCAGCTCGCGCGTGACGTGGGCATGAGCAGCTCGGCGTTCCACAAACACTTCAAGCGGGTCACCTCGGTGTCTCCGCTGCAGTACCAGAAGGGCCTGCGGCTCGACGAGGCACGCCGGGCGCTCCGCTTCGGGAACGAGCCCGTCTCGTCGGTCGCGTACGACGTCGGCTACGAGAGCCCGACGCAGTTCAGCCGCGAGTACGCGCGCCGCTTTGGGCGACCGCCGAGCCGGGACGCAGGTCAGGCAACGTCAGGGTGAATCTCGGCGGCGGCCCGCGCAGCCACGGCCAGGCAGGCTGAGCGAGCTCGTCACGCGCCGCTTCGAGCGAGGCCTCGTCGTCGTCGCACGAGCCCCAGCAGCGCGAGCCCGGCGAGGGCGCTCGCTCCGCTCCCGCTCTGGCAGTCGCAACCCAGCCTGAACGAGCCCGGAACGGTGGGCTCGCCAGCGCCCGGGTTGGTGACGCGGCCCGCGTCGGCGTCCTGGCCAGCGGAGCCTGCGCCGCCATCGGGCTCGAGGGGACCCTGTCCGGCATCACCACCATCGACCGAGCCCGCATCGGGCGGCATGAGCAGGCCGCCATCGTCACCACCATCGACCGAGCCTGCATCGGGCGGCATGAGCAGGCCGCCATCGACCAGCGCGCCGCCGTCCGGCATCGAGACACCGGCGTCGAGGGTGGGCGAGCCACCATCGAGCACACAGCGCCCGGCCACGCACGCACCGCTCCCACAGGCCCAGCCGCCCAGACACCCGGCGTCGGGCCCGTTCGGCGTCCACACCCGGCGGAAGGCCTGCGGCACGGAGCGCGTCACGTCGGGCTCGAGCGTCACGAGGGTGAACGGCGTCAGCGCGAGGCTCGGGCGCAGGGCGAACTCGCCGGGTGGCAACAGCTGCAGCGGAGCCCCGGCGTCCACCGAGCTGCCAGCCACGCTCACCTGCCACAGCAGCAGCTCGCCAGTCTGCAGGTCCGACGCCGTCACCAGGGCGCCTTCGGGCACCGGCGCGACGGTGTGGAAGCGCAGGTCGCTCCGAAGGACGACGGGCGGCGAGGCCGTCGCACCGCTGAGCCGCTGCGCGACGAGGCCGTTCGCGAAGGTGTTGCTCACCACGATGGCGCCACCCAGGCCGTCGGGAACCAGCTTCGGGTCTTCACACGAGCCCGTCTGACAGACGAGGAACGACGAGATGGCGGCGCCCGACTTGCGGGCCGCCGACACCCGGGCCTCTTCGTTGGCGGGTCGCTCGGTCCAGGCGACGTAGCCATCGCCAGCCTCGTCGAGCGTGACGCTCACGGACTCGGGCCTGACCGTGGTCGAGACGCTCCATCTGTCGCGCACGCCGCCGTCGGGGAAGAAGCCGGCCACCACCACCTCGTTCTGTCGCCCGCGGGCCACGTGGAACGAGCCCTGGCTGACGACGAGCGCCGGGCAGGCGCTCACCTGTTGCTCGAGCGTGAGTATCGGGCCCAGCACGCCGTTCGGTTCGACGGTCCGGAACTCGACTTCGTCGCCATTGCGCCAGGCGACGCCGAAGCGCGCTCCATCGAAGGCCACCGTCGGGCAGTCGCGGCTGCCGGGGTCCATCGCCGACGCCACCGAGAACGGCGCCTGGCCCGGGAAGGCGGCCTGAATGGCGCTGAAGGGCTGCGACGGCTCGCGCCACACGGTGAGGTTGGTGCCCGCGCCGACGGCCACCGCAGGCAGCTGGTGGTAGGTGAAGGGCGTCGCCACCTGGAGCGACGCGCCGCGCGGCGCGAGGGCGTCGTCGAACCACTGCGCCTCGCCGCCCGTCGACAAGGCCAGGGCGCTCGAGGGCCCCGTCGCGAGCGACAGCTGAAAGCCGGTGAGGCCGGGTACGAGCGTGGCGCCGCTCCACGGGCCCGCCTGCGTCGAGGTGTGGAAGACGGCGGTGCCCAGCGAGGTGAGCGCGAGCGCTGCGAGCCCTCCGTCGGACTGCACCGCGAGCTCGGCGTCGCCCGGCACCGTGGGCGTCGAGAACACCAGCGAGCGCTGGCCCATCGTGCTCGTGGCCACCAGCTCGTTCGAGCTCGACTGCCCGAGAAAGAAGCCGGACGCCGCGCTCGTGCCCATCGCCTGGCGCGGCGACGAGAGCGGTTGCACGTCGGTCAGACGATTCGATGACAGCGGCAGCTCGTCGGGCCCGAGGGTGACGAGGCCGGTGCCGAGGCCTCCATCAGGGTGCGGCGCGCCGAAGATGACGAGCGGCCCTTCGACCCGGGGGCACGAGACGTCTTCGTTCGAGAACACGACCGACTGCGCATCGATGGGGGCCAGCGTGGGCCCGTAGCGCCGCAGGAAGCCGCCCTGCCAGCCGCCGCCGGCCACCACCAGCACGCCACCGTCGCGGGTGGGCTTGAGGTCCGCGCAGGTGCCAGGGCCCACCCGCTGGGCCGGGCCCGAGAAGACACCTGCCGGTGAGAAGGCCCGCAGCCACGTCTCGCCGTAGTGGCTCCACACGACGACCCACCGGCCGCCCACGAAGCGCACGCGCGGCATGGTGCCGAAGAGCTGGCTGATGGTGAAGCCACGCGGGTCGACGAGCCCGCCGTCGGGCCACACGCGCGTGCCGATGATGGCCGAGTCTGCGCCGGTGAACCGTTTGTCGGCCCACACCGCGAAGAAGCCGCCATCACCGTCGGAGGCGACGTCGGGGTGGTACATGAAGCTCGGCGCGGGAACGGGCGGACCCACCGGCGCCACCGCCGCTTCAGGGCCCAGGCCTGCGAGGACCACCGCGATGAACCACATCGAGTCGACACGCTAGCGTGCATGCCGAGCGCGCGCGCCGTCGGCACCGACACGACATGTCCGGCGGTGTGGGTGGATCAGCGGGCGGCGCGGGCGTCACCGAGCGCCGGGGCGCCTTCCTTCTGGTGAAGGCCGCGCCGGAGTTCACCGCTGGTGGAGGTGGTGAACTGCACCGCCTGCGATGGCGAGAGACGTGCCGCCTCGTTCGAGCCGCTCGTCTGGGAAGCTCGGCCGCCCGAATCGAACGTTCGCTCCGCGAGGTCCCGAGGCCGAGGTGGTCCAGACTCTTCAGACCGGGGCCGCCCTTCGGTGCTCGTTCAGCATCGAGGAGTCGAACCTTCCGAGAAGGTCGCGGCGCCTGGAGCCTGGGTGGAGCTTTGGGGGCTGCGTGTCGAGCCGTCACTCCTGGGCGTGAGCGGCATCGATGGAGAGCCCGACGATGAACGGGTGCGCTCCCTGGCCCAACCCCGCGAGGCGCCGCGCGTGATGCCGCGGTTCGAGGGCCGGAGACACCTCGGCGTTGTTGACGACGAACCCACGCCCCTGGCGGTCAGTCACCGTCGCCAGCACGTGTGTGCGGTCGCGACTGACGGCGTGCTGAACGGTGAACATCGGCTGCCCCGTGCCATCCCGGAGGTTTCCCAACAGCCGCTCGGTCAGCATGCCGAAGCCCTCACAATCGATGAGCTGTCGCCGCGCGACGTCGCGAGGCAGGTCGGCGGTGAGGTGCTCGAGGGCCGTCACGCGCGCCGACGGCGTCATCGTGCGCGTCCAGTCGGCGCCACTGCCCGAGTGGGTGTAGAAGGCCGGCAAGTACGAGGCGAAGGCCGAACGAACGGCCTCCGGGTCTCCACGACGCGCCAACGTCTCGAAGTAGGCGCGCGCATCACCGATGCGCTCGAGGTTGAGCGGACGACCGACGAGCCGCGACGCCTCGGCAGACAGCTCGACCTGCGCGAGCCGCACCCGCGCCTGGGCGGCGAAGGTGCTCGGCGTCTGGTCGTCGGTGACCCGGAACGTCACGTAGCGGCTGCGGTGATTCGAGTCGATGCCGCTGCGCGGCTGCACCGGCTCCTGCGCCAGGCGTGAGCTCGCGTACTGCTGCAGCGCATCGCGCGCCTCGCCGAAGCGCCCCTGGGCGACGAGCCGATCGACCAACTCATGGACCTCGGCGCTCGCGCGAAGCGTCGCGCGCCAACGCGCATCGTCGGGTGCCCCAGTGCTCTGCGGCCCGACCAACGCCGAGCGCAAGCCCAGGCGGTCACCGAGCGTTCGCACCTGGTCGCTCAGCCCGTCCTTCGACTGCGAGCGAGGCTTCGACTCGAACCGGTCGTCGGTCACCCGAGGCCGGCCGGGCAGGTGCGGTGTCGGCCTCGGAGCGCTCGAGCGAACGTGAAGGGAAGGCGGGGTGCTGCGCGGCTGGCTTCGGCGAATGGGGGTGCTCATGAAGGCGACGCCATTGCAGTCCGGCTGCCACCCGAAGAGCTGAATGAATCCAAAGACTTTGGGGTTGATGGCTGTAACCGCGGCCGTCACCCGTAGCCTGGCACTTCACGTCGCGCGCACCTGAACCAGCTGAGCAGCGCAGAACCGGGGAGGCCGCGGCCGAGTGGGTCGTCGACGCGGGGTTTCGGGCCAGGGGGCGGGCGCGACAGTGAGGGGCTCACCGGGCTGCCTGAGCGCCGCCCAGCGCCGGGGCGCCTTCCTTCTGGTGACACACGGTGCAGGTGAAGGCCGCGCCAGTGACGAACTTCTTGTCGGCGGGCTGCTCGCGGGGCTCGGCGCGAAACGCCTCGACGTTCGAGTCCGCGGCGGCGATGCGGGCCTCGAGGAGCGCGCGGTACGGCCACCGCTCGTAGTTCGCAGAGGCGCGCGCGCTCGCGTACACCTTCTTCGCCGGCTCGACCTCGCCCTGCTTCACCAGCAGGTCGCCGAACACCAGCATCGAGCCCTCGAAGTTGTACGGCGCCTTCCAGGTGTTGAAGCAGATGGCCTTCTTCGGGTCGTTCGGGTCGGGCCGGGCGAACTTCGAGAAGTCGGGGTTCTTGCGGTCAGGCTTGCCGCCGGCGCACACCTCGACGTTCGTCCAGAAGGCCTCGACGGCCTGCGCGTACTGCGGCGAGTCGTGCTTCGTCTGCGCCAGCATGATGGCCTTGGTGAAGAGGTTCAGCTCGGGCCACATGGCCACGGCGTCTTCGAGCTTGAAGTACCCGTCGCGCACGCGCGCCTCGTCCTTGTGAATCGCGCCCTCGGCCAGCACGGTCGACGCCCAGAAGCCGCGCACGAGCGCCCAGTCGGGGCGGAGCTGCACGGCGTCTCCGAAGTACACCCGGGCCATCGACATGTCGTCGGTGATGCTGGCCACCAGGTCGGGGCTGCGGGCGCTCTCGGCGATGCGCCACATGTGCAGGAAGCCCGTGTGGGCGGCGATGTCCGCGTCGTACGGGTGCGTGAGGTACGCCTGCTTGTGGCGCTCCAGCAGCGGCCCGATGTCCTCGTAGCGCCCGCCGTGGAGCGCCTTCCAGAAGTCCTCCGTCACGCCTTTGGCGAGCGGTCGGTCGTCGGCCTTCGGCTCTTTCTTCGGGGCCATCGAGACGGCGAGCGAGGCACACCCGGCGAGAGCACAGGACGCGAGGAGGACGAGGCGCATGCGCGGCACCGAAGCACTGCTGGCGACGTTTTGCGACCTCTGCGGCGCGGCGAGCGCGGTACAACACGCCCATGCCATCGACCCTGTGCATCGTGCGTCACGGACAGAGCAGTTGGAACGAGAAGAACCTCTTCACCGGCTGGGTGGACGTCGACCTGACGGAGAAGGGTGAAGCCGAGGCCCGGCACGCCGGCGCGCTGATGAAGCAGGCGGGGCTGTGGTTCGACGCGGCGCACACCTCGCTGCTCACGCGGGCGGTGCGCACGGCCAACCTCGCGCTCGAGGTCTCGGGCCAGGTGTGGCTGCCGGTGTCGCGCACCTGGCGGCTCAACGAGCGGCACTACGGCGACCTGCAGGGCAAGGACAAGGTCGAGATGGTGAACCAGTTCGGCAAGGAGCAGGTGCAGCTCTGGCGTCGCAGCTACGACGTGCCGCCGCCGCCGGTGAAGCGCGACCACGAGTTCCACCCGGCGAACGACAAGCGGTACCGCGCGCTGGCCACCGACGCGCTGCCGACGAGCGAGTGCCTGAAGGACGTGGTGGCCCGGGTGCTGCCGTACTGGCACGACGCGGTGGTGCCACAGCTGCGCGCGAACCAGTCGGTGCTCATCGTCGCGCACGGCAACTCGCTGCGGGCGCTCATCAAGTACCTCGAGCGCATCGGCGACCAGGACATCGTCGAGCTCAACGTGCCGACGGGCATGCCGCGGCTGTACCGGTTCAACGACGACCTCTCGTTCGCCGAGGCGCCGCGGTACCTCGACGAGGCCGCGGCGAAGGCAGGCGCGGCGGCGGTGGCGAAGCAGACCGGCTGAGCCGCGACGTTCCGCTCCAGGACGACGAAGCCGGTCGACGAGTCGTGCGCGGGTGGTGGCCCTCGGCGCACCTCGTCCGGCGCGGCAGTTACCTCGGGGCGACGCACGGTCGCTCCTCGAGTGGCATGCTGTTCGATATCAGCGAGTTATCGAATGGCCTACGCGATGTAACTCCAGGGAATCGACGAGTCAGGGCATGACGGCGCCATGTTCGTCACCCTGGCGGTGGTTGCCGTGGCTGTCGTGATGATGCTGGTCGAGGCCCTGCGGCCCGGAAGAACCTTCGCGCAGAGCGCTGGGTGGTGGTGGCGGTCGCTCAGCCTCAGCGGCGCGCAAGCCGCGCTCCTCCTGGTGGCCGGTCGCGCCGTCGACCCCTGGCTGCAGGCCCACCGGCCCTGGACCGTCGAGGCCGTCGGCTTCGCTGGCGCCGTCGTCATCGGCTACTTCGTGCACGCGTTCGTCTACTACTGGTGGCACCGGGCGCGGCACCACTCGCCGTTCCTCTGGCGCTGGGTGCACCAGCTGCATCACAGCCCGGCGCGAATCACCATTCTCACGAGCTTCTACAAGCACCCGCTCGAGATTCTGCTCAACAGCCTCGTCTCGAGTCTGGTGCTGTACGGCGTGCTGGGGTTGGGCGTCGAGTCGGCGATGTGCGTGATGCTCATCTGCGGGCTCGCCGAGCTCTGGTACCACTGGAACGTCGCGACGCCGCGCTGGCTGGGCTTCATCGTGCAACGGCCCGAGAGCCACTGCGTGCACCACGAGCGCGGGCGTCACGCGATGAATTACGGCGACCTGCCCGTGTTCGACTGGCTCTTCGGCACCCTCGAGAACCCGGAGCGGTTCGACGGTGAGTGCGGCTTCGGAGACGACCGCGAACGCCGCTTCGTCGACCTGCTCGCGGGCCGGGATGTCTCGACGACGCCAGCCACGAAGCGCTCGCTCCCACTCGCGGCCATCGCGTTGTTCCTCGTCGGGAGCGCGCAGATGGTGGGCGACCTGGCGTCGATTCCCGCGCTGAAGGGGTTGGGCGCGGCGACGGCGCTCTCGCCCGCTCCGAAGGTGTTCACCTCGGTGCGTGGCTTCGAGACCTTCTCGAACCGCTTCGTGCTCGAGGCCCAGGGCCAGACGTGGGAACTCTCCGGGAGGCTTCGCGGCCCCTACAACCGGCGCAACGTGTACGGCGCGGCGCTGGCGTACGGCCCGGTTCTGCCACCTGCGATTCGCGGCCCGGTGCTGCGCGCGGCCCTGTGTGGCGACCAGGTGATGACCGAGCTGGGCATGCCCCTGGCGCGAGCGGGTGAACGACGTGCGGTCCGATACGTTCCGGCCCAGCCGCTGCCGCCGGGCCTCTCGGACACCATCGAGGTCGACTGCCCATGAAGCCCCGCGCCGACGCCGTGCCGCGAATCGCCCTGGGCGCCTACCTCGCCGTGCACTTCCTCATGTTGCTGCCGTTCGGCACCGAAGTGTTCTCGAACGAGGGCGTCTTTCCCGCCGAGGCCAGCCCGCTGTTGCACCTCTTCCCCAACGTGCTCGCGCTGTCCGATGCGCCGTGGGCCGTGACGGGGCTGCTGCTCGTCGGCGTGCTGGCGGCGATGGCGCTGGTGGTGGGAACCCGACAACGAGTCGCAGCCCTCGTGTGCTGGTACGTCTGGGCGTGTCTCTTCGGCCGAACGCCGCTCATCTCGAACCCGAGCATTCCGTACGTGGGGCTGCTGCTGATGGCGCTCGCTGCGAGACCGGTCGGCACTGAGCGGCTCTCGAGACCGCTGTTCACGGTGGTCTGGGTGTTGATGGCGCTCGGCTACTCGTACAGCGGGTGGACGAAGCTCGACAGCGCATCCTGGCTCGACGGCTCTGCCATCGCGCACGTGCTCGAGGGCCCGCTGGCGCGCCCCGGCGGACTGCAGGTGGTGCTGCTCGCGCTTCCGCCAGTCATGTTGCGCGTCGTGACGTGGGGGGTGCTCGGCCTCGAGTTGGCCTTCGCGCCGCTCGCGTGCGTGGCGCGCCTGCGGCCGTGGTTGTGGGCGACGATGCTGGCGCTGCACGTGGGGCTCGTGGTCCTCATCGACTTCGCCGACTTGAGCCTCGGCATGGTGCTGCTGCACCTCTTCACGTTCGACCCGCGATGGCTCCCACGGCGCGCGTTCTTCAGGGCCGTGCGCCGAACCCTGGCGAGGTCCTTCGTGCCAGATGAAAGCAGCGAGGTGTCACCTGCGAGTCCGAGCCAGCCGCAGCCCCGGCAGCGCGCCCTGTCAGGGGAGACCGCCGCGGCGATGCTCCGTCACCGGCCCTGACGCTCGTGCCCTGACGGGCGTGCCACCAATGCCAGAATTCTGAGTCTTGCTCGGCACGCGCGTGCCTCCCCTGACGCGCACTTGCACCGGCGCGGTCCGGTACGGACTTTGAAAAACGTCAGCAGCGTCATGTCACGCCACCACCTCGTGTTGTCTCTGCTCGTGCTCGCTGGCTGCCCGGGCCCGGTCTTGGGTCCCGATGATGGAGGCGTCCCGGAACCCGCCGACGGCGGACGCGGCGACGCGGGACAGGTCGACGACGCAGGGCGGCCCGACGACGGGGGCCTGCTGGAGGACGCGGGCCACGCCGACGCTGGACCCTCGCCTGCTCCTTCCGACGGCGGCGTGCACTTTCTCGACTGGTTGACCGAGCGCGGCGCGCCCCTGTCGCCGGTGGTCGAGGCCGAGGTGTCGGGCCGGGCCTTCGCCCTCTCGGACACCGCCTATGCCGTCGAGTCTGACTGCGACGCCGGCGCCTGCACCTATACCTGGTACACGAGCGCTGGCGCGGTGCTGCGACGGCACGTCGGCCTCTCGCCCGTCGCCACCGACAGCTTCTCTCCCGACGGGACGAAGTTCGCCGCGGTCGAAGTGTCCACGCGCTTCGTCTGCAGCGCGATGGGCGCGAGCCTGCCGCTCGTCGAAGGGACCTGGGGCCTCTACGACGGCCTCACCGGAGAACGGCTCACGTCGTCTGGCCCGCTCGTCACCGACCCCGGCCTCATCAACAGCGCCTTCACCCGGCACGGCTCCATCGTTCGACGGGAGCGCTACGACCGCGTGACGTGCGAGCAGGTCGAGTCGACGCCGCTGCTGACGACGCCGCCGTACACGGTGCCCGAAGCGCTCGCTGGCGCGCCGAGCGACCCGGGCCAGGTGCCCTACGTCGAAGACGACCTCGCCGATGGGCGGCTCGTCGTGAGCGGCCGGGTCGGGCTGACGATGCCGTTGGGCGTGATGCGACCGAGAGACGGCAGCTCGTACGTGTCGCTCGATGCCGACCACCAGACGTTCCGAGAGTCGGGCGGGTTTCTGCACGTGCTCGGTGGCTGGCCGCTGACCCGGGTCGCGACGCTCCCGCCAGCCGGTGCTCCCGCTCCCGGTGCCCGCCTGCCGTCGAACGAGGCGTTCTTCAACGTCGCCGTCTTCTCGAAGCAGTTCGTGATGGCCTGTGCCCAGGACCGGCCAGGGGAGCGGCGGTGTGATGCGGTCGACGGTTCGGGCGTTCTCCCGCTGCGGAGCACCACCACAGGCCCTGCGCTGCCAGCCGTCGCGGGAGCCCTCGCGCTCGCCGTGTACGCGACGCCCGACGGTGGTGTGGAGCGGCTCGACCTCTCGAGCGGGGCGCGCTCGGCCCTCGACGTGCCGGCCACCACCGTTCGGCCCGCCGGCCGCGGAGACGGCTTTCTCCTGAGCGCGACCGAGCGGGCGTGGGGCCTCACGCGCGGAGCCCCGTTTCCACTCGGTGAGCGTGTGCGCGCGGTGCTCCCCGGCGCGACGCAGGTCGACCAGCCGCAGTCCGACGTCGTCTTCATCGTCTCGTCGAACGACACCGGCAGCCGCACCTTCCTCGACGTGTGGAACGTGAAGGAAGGCCGGGTGGCGCGCGTCACCGACCAGCTCGTCTTCAACCCGCCCTTCAACGCGCCGTTCACCGCCGACACCAGCTGTGGTGCGCCGGGGTTTTTGCGCAGCCTGGGCCCGTCGCTCGCCTCGGCGTCCCAGCCGGGCCGCTTCATTCACTTCACGACGTCGGTCCCGGGGCCACAGCCGAAGCTCGAAGTCTTCGTGATGCCGAGCGACCTCTCGGCTCCGCCGCGCCGAATCGCCGAGCTCGACCCCGACCAGTGCAGCCCGCCGCTCATCTCGCCGAGCGGGCGGAGGCTGTGGCTGCCGGTGGTGACGAACGATGGTGTTCGCGTCGTGCTGGCGACGCTCTGAGTGGGCGCCCGACGCCCAGGGCGGGCAGAAGTCGCCGAAGCCTCGTGGCTGGAGACCAGGTCGGAGCTGTGTGCAGCTCGTCTCCCGAGGGCATGCGCGGCCCGTGCGCTGACGCACCACGTTTCGTTCCAAGGCGCCGAACTGCGGGCTACCGTCGCGGTCCATGTCAGCTGACGTACCGTCGTTCGGGGACAAGGTCCGTTACCAGGTCGACCGGTTCCTCTCGTGGAGCCCCTTCGCCCGCTTCGTCGGCCTCTTCGGGCTCTCGTTCATCCTCGTCTTCTGCTGCGCGGTGCTGGCGAAGCTGGTGATGCCGCCGCCGGAGGACCCGAACGACACCTTCGACCTCTTCGAGGCGCTGTGGTGGGCGATGACGCGCGTCGCCGACGCCGGCACCATGGGCGACGACAAGGGCACGCTGGTGCGCTTCGTCGCCACGCTCGCCACCTTGAGCGGCGTCGGCGTCGTCGCGCTCCTCATCGGGCTCGTCTCGAGCACCATCGGCGACAAAATCGAAGACCTGCGCAAGGGCCGCAGCCCCGTCATCGACGAGGGCCACACCCTCATCCTCGGCTTCAACGAGAAGGTGTTCGCGATTCTGCGCGAGCTGCGCGAGGCCAACTCGAACCAGGCGCAGGCGTCCATCGTCATCCTCTCCGAGACGGACAAGGAAGAGGTCGAGAACGCGGTGCGCGAGCGCATGGGCGACATGGGGCCGACGCGGGTGGTGGTGCGCCAGGGCAGCCCCTTCTCGGTGCACGACCTGCGCAAGGTGGGCGCTGGGCGCGCGAAGAGCATCATCGTGCTCGCCGGCGAGGAAGAAGAAGGCGCGGAAGACACGCACGACCTGGTGGCCATCAAGACGCTCCTCGCGCTGCGCCGCATTCCCGGGGCGCTGTCGAAGAACCACGCCGTCGTCGAGCTGCTCGACGCCTCGCGCCGCACCGTCGTCGAGCAGCTGGGCGCGGGCGGCGTCGAGGTGGTGGCGATGGCCGAGACGCTGTCGCGCATGATGGTGCAGACGGCGCGGCAGAACGGGCTCGCTGCCGTGTACCGCGACCTGCTCACCTACGAGGGCAGCGAGTTCTACTTCACGCCGGTGGGCGCGCTCGCTGGCAAGGAGTTCCGTGAGGCCCAGTGGGCCACGAAGGACGCGGTGGTGTGCGGCGTGCGGCGCGCCCAGGCGCAGGGTCCGGCCGTCTGCACCCTCAACCCGCCCGACGACTTCCCCCTGCAGGACGGCGACGAGCTGCTCGTCATCGCCGAAGACGACGACAGCTTCTCGCTCACGGCGGCGCACCAGCCCACGGTGCCCGAGGCCTTCCAGGGCGCGACGCCGATGGCGCGCAAGCCCGAGCGGCTCCTCATCTGCGGCATGAGCCCCAAGCTGGGCGACATGCTTCGTGAGTTCGACAACTACGTGCTGCCCGGCAGCGAGGCCTGGCTCATGCCCGGCCAGGACAAGGACGCCTTCACCGAGTTCATCAAGGCCGAGGTGGGCGGGCTCAAGAACTTGAAGCTCAAGCACGTCGAGGGCGACCCGACGCTGCCCGAGGCGCTCAAGCGTGTCGTCTCACCGGACTTCGTGGTGGCGATGGTGGTGGCCGACATGGCCCGCCCGGTGGACGAGGCCGACGCCCGCACCGTCATCACCGTGCTGCTGCTTCGCAACTTCTTCCGCGCCTTCAAGGACAAGAAGCCGCGCATCATCTCCGAGATTCTCGACCCCCGGACGAAGGACCTGCTCGAGACCGACTACGGCGCCGACTTCGTGGTGTCCGCCGAGATGACGTCGATGCTGCTGGCCCAGGTGTCCGAGCGACGCGAGCTCAACGCCGTCTTCGCCGACCTCTTCGACTCGGACGGCAACGAGCTCTACCTCAAGCGCGCGGCCTGCTACGCGCTGCTCGGCTACACCACGCCCTGGCTCACCGTGCAGAAGGTGGCCCGGCAGCGCGGCGAGGTGGCCATCGGCTACGCCAAGCTCGGCGGCACGCCCATCATCAACCCGAAGCAGGACGAGGCCATCGTCTTCGCCGAAGAAGACCGCGTCATCGTCATCGCCCAGGACGACAGCGAGGCGGTGGGCGACCAGCGCGGAGGCGACCTCACCGAGCCACCCTCGTCGCCGCTCGTCGACACGAAGGCTCCCGAGGCCAGGACACCCGGGCCCGGCCGCTCGGCGCTGCTGCCGCCCGAAGGCCCGAAGGCGCCCGACACGAAGCCGGTGTCGGCCGGGCCGCGCGTCGAAGGCCCCAGCACCCAGCCCCGGCCGCCCCTGCCCACCAAGCCACGGGGGACGTGAGTCGAGGCCGCAAGGCTTTCTGGCTCGCGCACCCCCGGCAGCGCGACACCGTCGACGGTCGAACCGAAGCGGGAGTGCAGGGGGAGGACTTCGCGATGGAGCGCCTCCCGCGGTTGCTTTCGACGGCCAAAGCGCTGCAACGGCGCAGAGGTGGAACGACTCGAGGCGGGCTTCGCGCGCGTGACGAGCCTGCAATCGTGACGGCGTTGGTGCGTGTCGTCACCCGCATGATGCGCTGGCTGCCTGCCCTGGTGGTGGTGACTGCGGGCTGTGGGCCGCCCTGCCGGGCCGTCTCGGCTCCAGCCACCTTCGTGTACTGCCCGGCGCCTCGGGCCGACGTCTCGTTCGTCTGCTCTGCGACCGCCTCGGACGGGCGCAACGAGACGCTCATGGGGCGCTGCCTCGTCACGGTGCGTGACGGCGGCATCGACTTCTTCGTCGAAGGCGAAGCCTGCGACCGCCTGCCGTTGCCGGCTCCAGTCTCAGGGGTTCGCTGCGAAGTCCCGCCACTCTCGCCGGGCCCCTGGGTCATCGCCGGTGTGCTCCGCGAGCTGCCCGCAGATGGCGGCGTCGCAGCCCCGCGGCCCTGATGGCCCGCTTCACTGCGCGAGGAGCCGCACCTTCACCTGGCCGTTCACCGGGAGCGGACCTTCGATGGGCGGGAAGCCCTCGCGTTGGAGGACGCGGGCGATGCACTGCTCGAGGCCGCCGCCGGCGCCGCTGCCCAGCAGCTTCGCGTTCACCACTCTTCCACTCTGCTGCAGGGTGATGAGGAGCGCGGTGCTGCCGTCGACCTTCGCCGTCTCGTCCGGGTACTTCACCTGGCAGCCGCGCAGCTTCGGCCCGAAGCGGCTCATCACTTCGGCCACCGACTTCGCCGAGATGCGAATCGGCTTCCGAGGGGCGCCTGCGGCGGGGCGTCGCGTGCCTGCGTCGGCGGGGCCGGAGCCCGGCTCGACGCCAGCATCGAGTGCGTCCTCGGTGGCTCCCGCGTCGGCGAGCGCCACGTCGGCGCCGGCATCGTTGGCAGCGGGGGGCGGGCCAGCGTCGACCTCGACCGCGGGCAACGGCGTCAGCACCGCAGGTGGTGGAGGCGTGGCCACCGGCTCCGGGGGCTTTGGCGTTCGCGAGAGCCAGAAGCCGCCCACGCCCAGCCCGGCCATCAGCACCGCGGCGCCGAGCGCCACCAGGCCCCGTCGACCACCGCCCGTGCCGGGCGCGGCTTCTCCACGCAGAATCGCGCGCACCTCGTCACGCACCTCGACCATCGACTGCGGCCGCAGCTCGCGGTGTTTCTGCAGGCACTTCTCGACGAGCGTTCGCAGCCGCGGCGGAATCGACTCGCCAACCTGGTTCCTGGCCGGGAGCGGCGCGTACGGCTTCGTGATGATCTGCACCGCGATGTTCACGAAGTTCGGCGCGTCGAAGGGGAACGCCCCGGTGAGCAGCTTGTAGAGAATGACGCCCACGGCCCACACGTCGCTGCGCGCGTCGACGGCGTCGCCCTGGGCCTGCTCCGGCGACATGCAGATGGGCGTGCCGATGATGGCGCCCTCGGTGGTGGCTACCATGGCCTTGCCGTCGGTGTCGGTCAGCTTGGCGACACCGAAGTCGAGCACCTTCACGTAGTCCTTCGAGCCCCCGCGCTCGATGAGCATGATGTTGTCGGGCTTGACGTCGCGGTGCACGACGCCGACCCGGTGCGCGGCCGCCAGCGCGTCGCACAGCTGCTCGACGATGCGCAGGGCCCGCGCGAGGTCGACCGGCTGCTCCTCGATGAGGTCGCCCAGGGTGCGGCCCTGGAGGAACTCCATCACGCAGTACACCGCCGAGGGCCCCGCCTCGCCCGGCTCCTGCACGAAGTCGCTGATCTCCACGATGTGCTCGTGGTTGATCTGATTCACCGTGCGCGCTTCCTGGAAGAAGCGCTGAATCAGCTCTGGCTGCTGGTACTGCTCCGGGCGCAGCACCTTGATGGCGGCGAGCCGGCCGAGCGACTGGTGGCGCGCCTTGAAGACGTGGCCCATCGAGCCCTGCCCGAGGAGCGCCTCGATGTTCCAGGGGCCGAGCGACGTTCGGGTGACCGGCTGCGAGCCCGACGGCCTGGGCCCCGAGGTGAGCGTCTTGTCGAGGCGCACCAGCGCCCGCTTGAGCTCCGAGAGGTTGGCGAAGCGGGCCGACGGGTCTGGCGAGAGGCACTTCGCCACCACGGCCTCGAGGTGGGCGGCGCGGGCCGGGAGCGGGGTGCCATCGGGTGGCTTGCCGGTGAGCGCGTGCACCAGCAGCGCGCCCATGGCGTAGACGTCGCTGCGGGGCGTCGGCGGCCCGCCACGTTGCCGCTCTGGCGCCGAGGCGCCCGCGACGGGCAGCGCGTCGGGTACGTTCGCCTCGACGACGCGCCCGTAGAGCGTCACCCGCGCCGGCGCGACGTCACCGAGCGTCTCGGCCGAGGCCGACTTCTCGAAGCGGTCGCAGAGGCTCCACACCACCCGCACGGCCTCGTCCACCGGCAGCGGGCCTGACTGCAGGCGTTGCTCGAGGGTGACGCGGCCATCGACGGACATCGGTTGACGGGACTGTAGCGTGAGGCCGCTCGGGTTGATCCACTTTCGGCCGTTCGAGCTGACGAACGTCGCGCCTGGGTTTCAGGCCCGACGCTCGCCGAGCGTGACGGCCGTGCGGAGCGAGCGGGCGAACGCCGGGCCCACGGCAAGCCTGTCAGCGCCGCAGCCGTCGCAGCCAGTAGCTCTCGCTGTCTCCCAGCACCACGCGGAAGAGCGCGGTGTCTCCCGACACCGGCACCGAGAAGCGCCCGCGCTCGTCCGTCTTCACCAGCTTGCCGTTGACGAACACCTGCGAGCGCCCGGGCGCCACGCCCACGGCCTTCGTGTCGGGCCCCGCGCGCTCTCCGGGGAGCGGCCGCTCGATGAGCAGCGTGGTGCGCGCGTTGTCGTACAGCACCTCGAGCTTGTTGAGCCGCACGCCGGCCTTCGCCACGCCGTTCGCGTCGAGCGGCGTCGCCGACCAGTTGAAGTTGCCTTCCGTCAGCACACCGGGCTCGAGCACCAGCCGGCCCTCGGGCACCTGCCGGTCGATGAGGGCCTTCGTGGTGCCCGCCGCGTAGAGCTGAAAGCGCCACGCCTTCGCGCCCTCGAAGGCGTTGAAGGCGAACGTGAGCGCCGGCACCTTCGACTGGTAATAGACGGTCGCCTTCTGGCCCGTCTCGGCCACCACGTCCGAGCGGGTGGCCGTGTCGCGCGCCGAGGCCACGTCGGGCAGGAAGTCGAGCCGGCCCTGCTTCAGCGTGGCGCCCGAGGCGTCGGTGGTGCGGAAGAAGAGCTGCCCGCGCGCGGCGCCCGGCACCAGCACCTGGCGGCCCACCGCGCCCGCGATGAAGGTCGAGGCGAAGGCCTCGTCACGCGCCACCTCGACGCGGTTCGTCTCGTCGGGCAGCACGATGGCCACGTTGGCGACGCCGTCGGCGTGCACCTTCACCCGGCTCGCGCCGTTCACCACCAGCCCGGGCTTGAGCTCGAGCGCCGTGGCGCGGGCGCCCTCGATGAGGAGCCCGTCTCCGGCCTTCACCACGCTCGGCTTCCCGTCGATGGTGACGGCCACTTCGCCCGACTTCACCTCGACGCGCTGCTTCTTCCCCGTCTGCGTCACCTGCACGGTCGCTTCCTGCGACCCGCCCACCACCACGTCTCCCACCTTCACGCCGCCCGGCCCGCGCCCGTCGAGCTGCACCGTCAGCGGGCCCACCACCTTCGTGAGGGCGAGCACCGGCAGGCCACCCTCGTCGCGCACCCCTTCGGTGATGCCCGAGGCGCCAGCAGCGAGGCCCACGCGCGCGTGGGGTGCCTCGAGGCGCGCCGCGGCCTTCGGCCCCACCTGGTACGCCGTGCCCGCCGGCACCGCCTCGCCGGACTTCGCCGCCGTGAACGTCTTCTCGCCGGGCCGCTTCACGCTCAGCTTGCCGACCTCGACGACGACCTTCACGGTGCCCGGCGGTGGAGGCTCCGTCGGCATCTCGAAGTCGACCGCGGCCGCGCCGAACGAGAACGCGCCCGGCTTCACCGTCGTGGTGCCCGCGTCGGGGAACTCGAACTCGATTTCACCGAAGGCGAGGGTGCCCGCGAAGCCACCGTCGGCGACCTGCACCCGGCCCACCGCGCCCTCGCCGAGCGTCGCGGTGCCGCTCGCCGTCTTCACCTTGACGCCCTGCCAGGTCGAGCCGCCGTCGACCGCGCTGAAGGCCACCGAGCCCGCGAGCAGCTCGAGGCTCGCCAGCTTCGAGCCCACGCGGAAGCGCGTCTCTTCCTCCAGCTCGAGCCCGCGCCCTGCCTCGTCGATGAGGAGCGCCCGGCTCGCAGGGCCCGTCGCCAGCAGGTCTCCGTCGAAGAGCGGCCCCGGGCGCGCGGGGCCCGTGCCGCCATCGCGCTCGAGCTCGACCTGCCCCTCGACCTCGGTCAGCTGCGCGAGCGGCGTCGCCACCGGCGCGAGGGGCGTCAGCGGTGTCGAGGGCGGCGGCGTCGGGGGCGCTGGCGGTGGGGCTTCCGGGCAACCGCTCGCCAACCCCACCAGCGTCAGCGCCAGCAGCGCTCGGGCCATGGGCGTCATCGCAGCTTCTCGAGCTCGATCTGGAAGATGGCCTGGTCTCCGTCGGCGACCTCGACCTGCTTCGTCTGCGTGACGTGCTTCGGCGCCTCGATGACGAGCGTGTACTTGCCGCCCGGCACCTCGACCTCGAAGCGGCCGTCGGCCTTGACGGCCTGCTTCAGCTTGAGCTCGACGACGCGCACGGTGGCCTTCGCCACGGGCCCGGCGGCGGTGCTGATGACGCCGCGGAGCTTCGCCTTCGCCCGCTGCGCCGCCAGCTCGAGCGTCACGTCGAGGGTCGCCGTCGCTTCTGGAGGCACCTGGACGGCTTCGTCGGCAGGCACGTAGCCGTCGAGCATCACCCGCACCTGCACGGGCCCCGGGCCGACGCCCTCGAGCGTGTAGACGCCCGAGGCCTGCGTCGTCGTCGTCTTCGCGCCCGAGACGACCTTCGCGCCCGCGAGCGGCTTGTCAGGCGCAGCGCGCACCACACCGGTGACGCGGCCGGGGCCCGTGGGCGTCTCGAGCACCAGCTCGGTCTCGGTGAGACCCTCGTCTGCCACCACCACCGACACCCTCGCGGGGCGCAGGCCGGGCGCCGAGGCCTTCACCTCGACGGGGCCGGGCGAGAGGTCGGTCACCTCGAAGGCGCCGCTCGAGTCGCTCTGCACGGTGCGGGCGCCCACGTTGACTGACGCGCCCGTGACGGGTGTCCGGTCGGCCTTGAGCACGCGGCCCGAGAGGCCTCGGGGTCTGCGCGCCGGCACGTCCACGCTGCCGCTGGGCGCCGGCCGACGCAGCGCCACGGCTGCGCCCAGGCTCGGGCGGAAAAGAATGGTCGAGAGCGCCGGGTTCTCCGGCGCCTCTGGCAGGCGCGGCGCGACGAGGTTCGACCATGACACCTCGGCGAGCAGCCCCACGCCGACCTCGAGCGGCCCGACCTCCAGCGCGCCGAAGCGGGCCTGCAGACCGGCCGTGAGCCCGGGCCCATGCACGCGCCCCCAGGCCGAGGCCTCTTCGAGCCCGAGGACGTATTCGGCCCGCCCGTAGACCTGGAACCAGAGGTGGCGACTGACGTCGACGTCCACCGCCAGGCCTCCCACGGGGCCGGTGGTGAGCACGCCAGTCGCGCAGCTCTGCACCGCGCCATCAGCCGGCAGCCGGCCCAGCAGACTCGAGGGACAGCTCCGGTCGAGGCGCATGTAGGGGCGGCCTGCCATCGCCCAGCCACCCTGGAGTTCGAGCCCCACCACGCCCGAGGCCTGCCAGCGCACGAGGCCGAGCAGGTGGCCCGAGAGCGCGCGGTACTCGGTGGTCCGCTCGTTGATGCGCGCCTGCTCCCCGGCGCCGATGGGTGGGTCGGACTGCTGGAAGAAGCGGAACGGGTCGACGCGCACGTCGGCCTGCACGCCGAACCACGAGCGGCTGTACCAGGTTGCCGTGAGCGCCTGGGTCAGCAGGAGAAACGGAGCATCGGTGGAGAACGCCTGGGCCGTCGCGGTGGCACCCTGGCTCTGCGAGCGGAGCAGGCCTCCGACCGTCACCAGCGCCCGGCTCTCGGTCCACCCGCCCGTGGGGAGCGTGTCAGCCTGCTGCGCGAGGGACGATGCGGCTGCCAGAAGCCCAACGAGAACGCCGATGCGCACAGGTGGAAAACGGTAGCACGGCTGGAACGGCCTTCACCGTTTCTGTGCGAAGGGCCGCTTCACCGTTGAACCCGAGCGTGCCGTGGCGCGTGGCCGGGTGATCACCACGCCACCGACTTCGAGGCGCGGGCCGGGGGCGAGGCTCGTCTCGACGGAGCTGCCACCGCCGTCGACCCGTTCAGTCACCATCGGCCGATTCAGCGCCGAGCCACCCGCATCGGAGTCTGCCCGGCACCAGCGGACGCTCGGAGGCTGCGGCGGTCCGGCATGGCCAGCCCCGAGCTCCTGGAGGAGGCCTCACGCGCGTGCCCCCAAGTCGCTGCGGGGAGCCAGCCGACTGCGGTACAAACGCCCTCGTGATGACGGCCTGCCGTTCGTTCTCGTTGGCCGTGACCCTCGTCAGCGTGGCGGCGTCGGGGCAGGGGCGCATCCAGCCGGCGGGCGCGTTGGCCGAGGCGAGGGCCCAGCACACCGCGACGCTGCTGGCCGACGGGCGTGTGCTGGTGGCCGGAGGGCGCGGCGCCGACGCCACTGCCACGCTGGCTTCGACCGAGCTGTTCGACCCGAAGACGAACACCTGGCGCGCGGGGCCGCCGATGACGACGGCGCGGGCGGGGCACACCGCGACGCTGTTGGACGACGGCCGTGTGCTGGTGGTGGGTGGTACGGCGCCGGCGCGTGACGGCAGCGCCCGCCTCGACGCGCTCGACTCGGCCGAGGTGTTCGACCCCGCGAAGCGCACCTGGCAGCGGGTGGGCGCGCTCGCCGAGGCGCGTAATGGGCACACGGCGACGAAGCTGGCCGACGGCAGCGTGCTGGTGGTGGGCGGCGCGCGGCCGGTGCACCAGCACCTCGCCAGCGTGGAGCGGTTCGACCCGGTGACGGCGTCCTTCACCCGCGCGGCGCCCCTGAGCCTGGGGCGGTGGCTGCACGACGCCGTGCGCCTGGCCGACGGCAGCGTCGTGGTGCTGGGCGGGCGGTCGAACCAGCTGCGGAGCGAGGGGGGCGTGGCCACGCCGAAGCCCGGGCTTCCCCTCGACGCGGTGGAGCGCTTCGACGTCGATGCCGGCACCTGGGCGCCGCTCCCGGCGTTGACCGAGCCGCGGCAGCGCACGGCGGTGGCGGCCCTCGGCACGAAGGTGGTGGTGTTCGGTGGGCAGACCTCGACGATGTCGACGAACTACGTCGAGTGGTGGCAGCCCCCGGCCAGCGAGTGGGCGCAGTCGGCCACCCATCTGTCGGTGCCCATCGCGGGGCACACGGCGTCGGTGCTGCCGTCGGGCGACGTGTTGGTGGTGGGCGGCGAGCCGCCGCAGGCCGTCGACACGGCGCGGGTGCAGCGCTGGGTGCCCTCGACGCAGCGGTGGTGTCTGGCCGGCACGCTGAAGGTGTCGCGCAAGGCGCACGCGGCGACGGTGCTGAAGGACGGCTCGGTGCTCGTCTCGGGCGGGACGTCGGCGGGTCTGGCCGAGGCGTCGGCGGAGCGCTGGGTGCCGGTGAAGGGTGAGTGCGTCGAGCCGTAGCCCGGTGCTGGCGTCGGACACGCGAGCGCCTCAGAGCCGTTGGTCCCCTGGGGAAGCCAACACCACTCGGGCGCGGTGTGACGCCCCTTCGCCAGGGCTGGCCGATGGAGTGCACGCCGTCAGCACACCTGGTGGCGCTCCAAGCACGGCCTGGCTCGGGCCCCGTGCCACCGTGAGCGCGCCGATGTTTCACGTGGAACACCCGTTCAGTGGTCGCACCTTCTCCGAACGTCGGCCCTTCAAATTTGGCACAGTGCCGCGCCCTGATGGCGAACGCTCCCGTGGCTCCCGAGTTCGCCCACCTCGTCGACCTCTCGGCCGATGCGTTGGGTACCTTCGTTCTCTTCGCGACCGACGACTACTTCGCCGAGAAGGAGAACCTCCTCAAACCCGGCGCGCCCGAGTGGCGTGAGGGCGCGTACACCGACAAGGGCAAGTGGATGGACGGCTGGGAGTCGCAGCGCCGTCGCACGGAAGGGCACGACTGGGCCGTCATTCGGCTGGGCGCCAGCGGCCGCGTCCACGGCGTGCTCGTCGACACCACGCACTTCAAGGGCAACGCGCCGCAAGAGGTGGCCCTCGAGGGCATCGACGCGCCGCTCACCTCGACGGCGCAGATGCTCGAGGCCGCGACGGGCTGGTTCGAGGTGTTGCCGCGCCAGCCGGTGAAGCCCGACTTCCCCAACGTGCTGCGCGCGAAGACGCCCTCGGCGCGCGTCACCCACGTGCGCCTGCGCATCTTCCCCGACGGCGGCGTGGCCCGGCTGCGCGTGTACGGCGAGGTGGTGGCCGAGCCGCGCACCTTCTGGCGGCGGGGCTCCGTCGACCTCGCGGCCGTGGAGAACGGCGGCACCATCGCCGCGGTGAGCGACCAGTTCTTCGGGCCTCCGTCGAACCTGCTGTTGCCCGGCCGCGGCGTGAACATGGGCGACGGCTGGGAGACGAAGCGCCGCCGCACCCCCGGCAGCGACTGGTGCGTCATCAAGCTGGCTCGCCGCGGCGTCGTCGAGCGGCTCGAGCTCGACACGCACTACTTCAAGGGCAACGCGCCCCAGGCCACCCTCGTCGAGGCGCTCGACGAAGAGACGGTGGGCGCCGCGGCGGTGGAAGGCCTGCTCCGGGCCCCGAAGGGGTGGCAGACGTTGCTCGCGCGCACGCCGCTGGTGCAGCACCGCCGGCACCAGCTCGAGCCCGACCGCCCGCTGCCGGTGACGCACCTGCGCGTGCACATCTTCCCGCACGGCGGCGTCAACCGGCTGCGCGTCTATGGAACGGCGCTCGACACGCCAGCCGAGCGCCGGGCCCTCGCGTGGCTCCACGCCTTGTCCGCCGACGAGGCGAGCGCGCTCTTCCTCTCGTGCTGCGGCGCGCGCGCGTGGGCCGAGACGATGGCGGCCTCGAGGCCGTTCGCGTCGGCGCGCGAGCTCTTCGCGGCGGCCGAGAACGTGTGGTGGAAGCTCGGCACCACCGCGTGGCTCGATGCCTTCGCCGCGCACCCCCGCATCGGCTCGTCGAAGAAGGGCAAGGCCCAGACGGCGAAGTCGGCGGCGTGGTCGAAGGGGGAACAGCGCGGCGTCGACGCGTCGGAGAAGGCCGTGCTGGCGAAACTGAAGGCGCTCAACGACGCCTACTTCGAGAAGTTCGGCTTCATCTTCATCGTCTTCGCCACGGGCAAGTCGGCGCCCGAGATGCTGGCGCTGCTCGAGGAGCGCGTGGGCCGCTCGAAGAAGGCCGAGCTCGAGACGGCGGCCGTCGAGCAGATGAAGATTACGCGGCTGCGGCTCGAGAAGTGGCTCGCCGAGCGCGGCGGGGAGCGCTGACGCCATGGGCATCTCGACGCACATCCTGGACACCACGCGCGGCCGCCCGGCGAAGGGCGTGACGGTGCGCCTCGAGCAGCTCGTCGCCGGTGGGGCCGTCGAGCTCGCGCGCGGCGTGACGAACGACGATGGCCGGGTGAAGCCGCTCCTCGACGCGATTCCGGCCGCGGGCGCCTACCGGCTGCACTTCGACGTGGCCCCGTACTTCACGGCCCTCGGCGTCGAGGCCTTCTACCCGTCGGTGAACATCGACTTCGTGGTGAAGGCGACGCACGAGCACTACCACGTGCCGCTGCTCCTCAACCCGTTCGGCTACGCCACCTACCGCGGCTCATGAGCACCGTCCGCGCCGAGCCCCTGTCCGTCGAGGCCTTCGCGCCCTTCGGAGACGTCGTGTCGGCGGGCCTGCGGGCCGGGCAGTCGGCGAACCAGGGTACGGCGACGCGCTTCGACTGGTGCACCGAGCTCGTCAACGCGCGCGCAGGGGCGCGGGCCAACGTGTCGGTGTTCCGCTCGGTGGCGAAGACGCTGCCCTTCGAGCTGAAGCTGCTCGAGCACCACCCGTGTTCGACGCAGGCCTTCCTGCCGATGGTGTGTCAGCGCTTCCTGGTGTGCGTGGCGCCGACGGCGGCCGGTGGTGGCCCCGAGGTGGGTGGCCTGCGCGCGTTCGTCTGCGGCCCCGGCCAGGGCATCAACTACCGCGTGGGCACCTGGCACCACCCCATCGTCGCGCTGGGCGCCGACGCCGACTTCGTGATGCTGGCCTTCGAAGACGGCTCGCCGCAGGACTGCGTGGTGCAGCCGCTCGTCGCGAGCGTGCGCGTGGTGGAGTGACGCGCGATGCAGCTCGTCGGCCGCAGAGACCTGCTGGTGTCCTTCCTCGGCGTCGCGGCGGCGACGGCGGCCTGTCGCCGCGACGGGCGCCAGCGTCGCGAGGTGCCGACGCGCTTCGTCGATGGCGTGCACGAGGTGGGGCACCGGCTGCGGGAAGCGCCTCCACCGCTCGCGACGGTGGACGAGCGGGTCGTCGAGTGCCTCGTCGTGGGCGGTGGCGCGGCGGGGTTGTCGGCGGCCTGGCGGCTCCGCGGCGCGGGCGTGTCCGACCTGCTGGTCGTCGAGGTCGACGACGTCGAAGGTGGCACGGCGCGCTCGGGGCAGAACGCCGTCTCGCGCTTCCCATGGGGCGCCCACTACCTGCCGGCGCCGCTGTCGGCGAAGGGGCCGGTGCCGAAGCTGCTGAGCGAGCTCGGCGTGCTGACGGGCCTCGACGACGAGGGCGCGCCGGTGTTCGCGGAAGAGGCGCTCATTCACGAGCCGGAGGAGCGCGTGTACTACCGGGGCCACTGGTACGAGGGCCTCTACCTGCGCGCCGGGGCTTCGGCCGACGACCTGGCTCAGCTCAGGCGCTTCGAGGCGATGATGGAAGGCTTCGCCGCCGCGCGCGACGCGAAGGGGCGCAAGGCCTTCGCGGTGCCGCTCGAGCTGGGGAGCGACGACGACGAGTGGACGTCGCTCGACCGCCTCTCGATGGCGTCGTGGCTCGAGCAGCAGGGCTTCACCTCGCCGCGGCTCAAGTGGCTCGTCGACTACGCGTGCCGCGACGATTACGGCGCCACCGCCCAGGACACGTCGGCGTGGGCTGGCCTCTGGTACTTCTGTGCACGGCAGAGCGGCGCCGAGAAGAACGAGGGGTTCTTGAGCTGGCCCGAGGGCAACGGCCGGCTCGTTCGGCAGCTCGCGAGCGGCTTGAGCGCCCAGCAGGTGCGGCGACGCACCCTCGTGCACACGCTCGAGCCGGTGCCCGGCTCGACGGACTGGACCGCGCACGCGCTCGACGCAGCGACGATGGCGCCGGTCCGGCTACGCGCGCGGCAGGTGGTGCTGGCCACGCCCCGCTTCGTCGCGGCCCGGCTGCTGGCGCCCTGGCGAACGGCGCGGCCATCGTTCCTCGACGCCTTCGTCACCGGGCCGTGGACGGTGGCGAACCTGACGCTCTCGCAGCGGCCGAAGAGCCGTGGCTTTCCGCTCGCATGGGACAACGTCGTGCACGAGAGCCGCTCGCTCGGGTACGTGGTGGCCACGCACCAGTCGCTCCAGGCGCGCACGACGGGGCCGACGGTGTTGACGTGGTACTACCCGCACGACGGGAGCGACACCGTCGCCGAGCGCAAGAAGCTGCTCGCCACGACGCCAGCCGAGTGGGCGCAGGTGGTACTCGGAGACCTGGCTCCCGCGCACGTCGGCTTCGAGGCGATGGTCGAGTCCATCGAGGTGATGCGGTGGGGCCACGCGATGGTGCGGCCGGTGCCGGGCTTCCTGTGGGGCTCGGCGCGGCGCGAGGCCCAGGCGTCACTGGGGCCGTCGCTGCACTTCGCGCACTCGGACCTCGGCGGGCTGGCGCTCTTCGAAGAGGCCAACTGGCACGGGGTTCGCGCGGCGGAGCAGGTGCTCGCGGGGCTGGGCCGGTCGGGCGCGTCGTGGCTCGACGCTGGAGGGTAGCTGCCGGCCCGGAGCGCGAGCGGCTGACGCTGCACGAGGGGAGGTCTGCGCTCCGAATCGGTCGCTGTTTCAGGTGACCGGAGCCCAGCTTCGGTCGAGCTCGATGTGGCCATAGGTCACATTGGCCGAGCTCGATGTGGCCATAGGTCACATTCGGTCGAGCTCGATGTGGCCACAGGTCACATTCGACCGACCTCGATGTGGCCACAGGTCACATTCGGCCGAGCTCGATGTGGCCATAGGTCACATTCGGCCGAGCTCGATGTGGCCGTAGGTCACATTCGGGGTCGCTGGGCTCGATGGGCAAGAGGGTTGCCCGTCGGCCTCGCGGGAAACGTGCGTCGGCGCGCAGCGCGTGGTGTACCTTCGTCGCGTGACGCCACAGGTCCCGTCGCCACCCGTCAACCCGGCTGCGCTCGACTCCGGGCGTCGCACCGCGGGCTGCCTCTTCTACGCGCTGGGTATGGTGGCCGGCGCCGGGCTGCTCTTCTTCACCTTCTTCGTGCCTGCCGTCGTTGGCGACGACCCGGGCCGGGAGCTCGGCGGCATGTTCACCGGCGCGCTCCTCGCGCTGCCGGCGCTGTTCCTCTACGTGTGGATTCCGTGGATCGTCGACCGCTTCGACCCGGAGCCCCTGTGGACGCTCCTCGGTGCGCTCGGCTGGGGCGCCATCGCCGCGTGCGGCTTCTCGGCGGTCATCAACTCGACCCTGGGCGCCATCGGCACGGAGCTCGGCGGGCCACAGGTGGGCAACTTCGTCTCGGCCTGCATCAGCGCGCCCATCTTCGAGGAGCTCTTCAAGGGCCTCGGCGTCGCCGGCATCGCCTGGTTTCTCAAGCGCGAGTTCGACGGGGTCGTCGACGGCATCATCTACGCAGCCTTCGTCGCGCTCGGCTTCGCGGGCGTCGAGAACGTCATCTATTACGGGCGCGCCGCGATGCAGGACATGGGCGCGGCGGGTGACGCGAGCGCGCTGGCCGGCACCTTCTTCATGCGCGGCCTCATGACTCCGTGGATCCACCCGCTCTTCACGGCGATGACGGGGCTGGGCTTTGGGCTCGCGCGCGAGACGACCAAGGGCTCGGTGCGCTTCCTCGCGCCGCTCGGCGGCTACGTCGCGGCGGTGGTGCTGCACTCCATCTGGAACACCGCGGCCACCCTGTCCGGCATGCTGGTGCTGGTGATGCTGCCGCTGTGGTTCCTCTTCGTCACCGGCTTCTTCGTCATCGTCATCGTGCTGGTGCGACGCAAGGGGCGCATCATTCGCGACCACCTCAAGGACGAGGTCCTCACCGGGCACCTCACGCTCGCCGAGCTCGAGCTCGTCACCAGCGCGTTCTCGTGGTGGCAGGCGACGTTCACCTGGGGCGGCGCTCCAGCGCGTCGGTTCGTCGAAGCCGCCTCTCGCCTCGCCCTGTCGAAGTGGCACTCACGCCGGGCTGCGCAGGGCCACTCGCAGACCATCAGCGGTGCCTTCGTCGCGCCGCTGCGAAAGGAGCTCCAGCAGCGACGGGACGAGATGGCGCGCTCGCTGGGTCGTGCGCTGCCGCAGCCTGCCCCGTGGCGCCCGACGCCGGAGCAGCCCCGCCCGCCCTGGCTCTGACTGCTCCGTTCGCCGTCCGCCGTGAATCCTTCCCGGCGCCGACAGGCTCGAAAGGCTCCATGACGTACGTCGAAGACGTCGAGGCGAAGGACTTTGACCAGGCCGTGCTCGCGCGCAGTCGCGACGGCGTGGTGGTGGTCGACTTCTGGGCCGAGTGGTGCGCGCCCTGCCGCATGTTGGGCCCCACGCTGGAGCGCGAGGTGAATGCGCTGGGCGGGCGCGTGCGCCTGGCGAAGGTCGACGTCGACCGTACTCAGGAGCTCGCCGCGGCCTTCCAGGTGCAGGGTATTCCCGCGGTGAAGGCGTTCCGGAACGGCGCGGTGGTGGCCGAGTTCACCGGAGCGCGTGACATGGCCTTCGTGCGGCGCTGGTTGGGCGAACTGGCTCCCTCGCCGATGGCCGAGGCGCTCGAGCGCGCCACGACGGTCGAGGCCCTCGAGCCGCTCCTCGACGACGCCGAGGTGGGCCACGCCGCGGCGCTGAAGCTCGCTGGTGTGCATCTCGCGGCCGGGCGCGCCGAAACAGCCGTCACCCTCGCCGCGCGGGTGCCTCAGGGCCACGCGCTCGCGGAGCGCGCCGCCTCGCTCGCCCAGCAGGCGCAACTCGCCCTCGCAGCCACCGCCTTTGGTGGTGAGGCCGCCATTCGCGCCGCGCTCACCACGAACGAAGCCGACGTCGAAGCGCGCTACGCACTCGGCTGTGCGCTCGCCGCGCGCGGGGAAGACGAGGGCGCGCTCGAGGCCTTCCTCGACGTCGTCACCCGGCGGAAGGCGAGGCGAGACGATGCCCGCAAGGCGATGGTCTCCCTGTTCGAGAAGCTCGGGAGCGCGCATGTGCTCACGCAGACCTGGCGACGTCGCCTTCAGGCGGTGCTCTGACGAGGCGACGCGAGCGCGGAGGTGCCTTTCGTTTGGCGCGGCTCCGCTCCGTCACCGCGACGGACAGTGACGACGGCTCCAGCGCGGCGCAAGGACGGAGCGCTCGACGGATGGGGCTCGAGGGGCCTGGCCTGCGTGGCTGGCTCGACGACGCCGATGGCTCCAGCGCGGCGCGGCGTGACTCACGCGCAAGGTGACGGCGCGCGCGACGGATGGGGCTCGATGGGCCTGGCCTGCGTGGCTGGCTCGACGACGCCGATGGCTCCATCGCCGCGCGGCGTGACTCACGCGCATGGACGGCGCGCGTGACGGATGGGGTTCG
>JALOQF010000307.1 GCA_025459425.1 Myxococcaceae bacterium
GCTCGACGAGCGCGCGGTGGAACTCGGCCGCGTTCGCTGAAGGAGACTGACACGTGATTCGATCTCTCTACACCGCAGCGACCGGCATGGACGCGCAGCAGACGCGCATGGACACCATCGCCAACAACCTCGCCAACGCCAGCACCACCGGCTTCAAGAAGTCGCGCGCCGACTTCGAAGACCTGATGAGCGAGACGATCCGCGCGCCGCAGCAGATCGACCCCCGGGGCGGCACGCAGCCCGCGCCACTGCAGGTCGGCCTCGGCGTGCGCACGGTGTCGACGACGCGGAGCTTCAGCCAGGGCGACCTGTCTCAGACCGGGAACCCGCTCGACGTCGCCATCCAGGGCGCGGGGCTCTTCCGCATCCAGCGGCCGAACGGCGAGTTCGCCTATTCGCGGTCCGGCGCCTTCCGCATCGACGCCGACGGTCGCCTCGTGAGCCAGCGCGGCGAGCTGGTCGACCCACAGATCACCGTGCCCCGCGAGGCGCGAGACATCGCCATCTCGGCAGACGGGATCGTCTCGGCCACGGTCACCGGGCGGGTCGACCCCATCGAGCTCGGCCGCCTCGAGCTGACGCTCTTCCAGAACCCGGCGGGGCTCGAGGCGATCGGCGGCAACCTGTTCGTCGAGACCGCGTCGAGCGGCCCGCCGCAGTTCGCTCGGCCAGGAGAGCTCGGCCTCGGCACCCTCGCCCAGGGCATGCTCGAGACCTCGAACGTGAAGGCCGTCGAAGAGATGGTGGCGATGATCTCGACGCAACGCTCGTACGAGCTCAACTCGAAGGTCATCCAGACGGCCGACCAGATGCTCCAGCGGCTCACGAGCGTGAGGTGACATGATGACGCTCCTCGCGCTCACCATCTTCGCGTCGGTGCCGGGCCCGCTCGTCGAGGCGCTCCAGGCCCGTGCCCCCGAAGGCACGCGGGTCGAGGTCGAGGCCTTCACGGCGCCGGCCTGTCCCGCGGCCCGCTACGAGGCGCAGCCCATCGAGGGCTCCGGGCGTGTCGCCGTGCGCCTCGTCGGCCGCGGGTGCTCGACGTGGGGCTGGGCGACTGTGCGCGTGCTGTCGACCCAGGCGGTGGTGACGCGTGACGTGCCGCCTGGCGCGTCGCTCGACGGCGCGGTACGCCTCGAGGAGCGCGAGTGGCGGCGCGGCACCGCGTCGGCCCCGGCACTCGACGGCGCCGTGGCGGCACGCGCGCTGCGGAGCGGCACGTGGCTCAGAGACGTCGACGTGCGGTTCGGCCCACCGCCGGGTACGCCCATCACCGTGCGGGTCGTGGTCAACACGATCTCGGTCGAGCAGCGGGGCACCATCGTCTCGTGCGGGCGCGCGGTCTGCGCCACCCTACCCTCGGGCAAGCGCGTCACCGGCGTGCTGCGTGACGGCGTCCTCGTCGCCGGCGTGGAGCGTGGCTCATGAGCACCACCTCGGTCATCGGCACGCCGACGGCCAGCCTTCAGGGCCTGCCCCGCTGGGCCGTGCTCTTCGCCTCGCTGTTGCTCTTCTGGGGCTGCAGCGTGCCGCACATCGACGCCTACGTGCCGAAGCAGCGGAACTACGACGCCGTCGCCGCGAAGAACACGAGCCAGGTGACCGACAACGCCGGCGGCCTGTGGAGCCCCGACGCCCGAAACGCCGCGCTCTATTCCGACTACCGCGCGTTCCGTGAGCAGGACCTCGTGGTGGTGCGCATCGAAGAGATGGCCGACGCACGGCGCTCGGCCGACACGAACCTGACCCGCGACTCCGAGATCAACGTCGCCCTGCAGGCCTTCCTCGCCGCAGCCGGCACCACCACCAACGCGAGCCCGCAGCTCGACCTGACCGCCAGCGCGAAGGGCGGCACCGACTTCTCCGGCGAGGGTCGTACCGGGCGCACCGAGCGCCTCACCGCCACCGTGCCCGCCATCGTCAAGAAGGTGCTGCCGAACGGGAACCTCTTCATCGAGGGCCACCGGGTCGTGCTCGTCAACAGCGAGGAGCAGCACTTCTACATCTCGGGCGTGGTGCGGCCGATCGACATCGCCCAGGACAACTCGGTGCGCAGCTCGTACGTGGCTGACGCCGAGATCGAGTTCACCGGGCGCGGCGTGCTCTCCGACAACCAGAAGCCCGGGCTGCTGACGCGCTTCTTCAACTGGATCTGGCCCTTCTGATGCGATCCCCCGTGCTCGTCGCCACCCTGCTGCTCACAGCCAGCCCGGCGCTGGCCGGCAAGGCGCGCCTCAAGGAGCTCACCGACGTGCAGGGTTTTCGTGAGAACGCGCTCCTCGGGTACGGCCTGGTCGTCGGCCTCACCAACACCGGCGACACCGAGCAGGTGCTCTTCACCATGCAGTCGATGGCGGGCCTCCTCGGGCGGCTCGGCGTGCGAATCGACCCGCGCGACATCCGCTCTCGAAACGTCGCCGCGGTGATGGTGACGGCGAAGCTGCCCACCTTCGCGCGGGCCGGCGCGACGCTCGACGTCACCGTGAGCGCCATGGGCAACGCGCGCTCGCTCCAGGGCGGCACGCTGCTCTTCACGCCGCTCGCCGGCGCCGACGGCGTCGTCTACGCGGTCGGCCAGGGCCCCGTGCAGGTGGGTGGCTTCGACGTCACCGCGAGCTACGCCTCGGTGCGCAAGAACAGCCCTGCCAGCGGCACGGTGCCGGGCGGCGCGACCATCGAGAAGGCCGTCGTTCCGCAGCTGGGGGCGGGCCCGGTCACCCTGCGGCTGCGCCGCGCCGACTTCACCAACGCCTCACGCATCGCCGCCGCCATCAACGGCTCGATCGGCAGCGGCGCCAGGGTGCTCGACGCCGCGGCCGTCGAAGTCGCCCTGCCTGCAGGGCAGAGCGCGCCGGAGCTCCTCGCCCAGCTCGAGGCGCTCGAGATCGACGCCGACACCCGCGCGAAGGTGGTGGTGAGCGAGCGCACCGGCACCGTCGTGCTGGGAGAGACGGTTCGCCTGCGGCCCGCGGCCGTCGCCCATGGTGGCCTGCGGGTCGCCATTCAGACGAACTTCGGCGTGTCGCAGCCGGGCGCCTTCGCGACGAACGCACAGACGGTCGTCGTCCCCAACCAGCAGGCCGACGCAAAGGAAGAAGAGCGGTCGGCCGTGAAGGTGCCGGCCGCGGGCACGGTCGACGAGCTCGTCGCCGCGCTCAACGCCATCGGCGCGCCTCCGCGCGACCTCATCGCCATTCTCCAGGCGCTCAAGGCGGCGGGCGCGCTCGACGCCGATCTCGAGGTGCTCTGATGAAGCTCCAGGACGCGGCGACCCAGCTCGAGAGCGTGCTGCTCAAGCAGCTCCTCCACACCTCGGGGGTCTTCAAGGGCTCCGACACGCCGGGCTCGGCGCACGTGCACGATCTGTTCGCCGAGTCCCTCGCGGACGCGGTGGCCCAGAGCGGTGGCCTGGGGCTCGCCAGACTCCTGACGTCGGGTGCGGCCGACCCCGGGGCTCCATCGGCACCCACCCCACCCGGCTTCGGACCGATCTCGTCTGGCTTCGGGCCGCGCGTCGATCCGCTCCACCACCACGCCTCGACCCACACCGGCGTCGACCTGCCCGCGGCCGAGGGCACCCCGATTCCGGCGGCGCGCGACGGGGTCGTCGTCTTCGCCGGTGAGCGCGGCGGCTACGGCAACGCGGTCGAGCTGCAGCACGCCGATGGCACGACGACCCTGTACGCCCACGCCAGCGAGGTGTTCGTGACCCGGGGCCAATTCGTCCCAGCCGGGGCGCCGGTCGCGGCGGTGGGCCAAACCGGCAGAAGCACTGGCCCTCACCTGCACCTCGAGGTGCGCGAGGCGGGTCGGCCGGTGGACCCGGTGAAGGCCCTTAAGTCGTACCGGCTTGGTGTCGAAAAGCTGACTGGAGAAACGCCATGAAAGTGAACGACCAGAAGGCAGGGCAGATCGTTCCGCTGGCGGCGCAGCGGGCGGCGAGCTCGAGCGAGAAGGCCCCGACGTCGGCGACGGAGCCGACGGAGAAGGTGTCGGTCTCGAGCTCGTCGGACGCGGTGGCACTCCGGGCGGCTGAGGGGGCGGCGGCGGCGAGTCGGGCACAGCGGGTCCAGGAGATCATCAGCGCCGTGAAGAACGGTCAGTACTACCCGTCGCCGCAGCAGATCGCGAACCAGCTCGTCTCCGAGGCGGAGATCGAAGCGAAGCTCCGCGCGCTGCTCGGCTGATGCCCGGAAGAAGCCGCCACCCATGAGCCTCGCCGCCGCCATCTCGCTCTCCATCCAGATCCGCGACGCGCTCGCCGCCGAGGTGAAGCGCTCACGCGACGCGCGGTCGGTGCTGAAGTCGATGCAGATCGACGCGCTGCTCGCGCAGGCCGCGGCGCGTGAGGACTTCAACCAGCGCTCCACCTACTTGTCCGAGGCGCTGGCGCGGGCCCTGGGCGACGTCGCCGCCGAGCGCGGCCAGAAGGACGTGACGCTGCAGGAGCTGACGGCCTGGGCGCCCTTCGAAGCGGCCCAGCTCTCGTCGGTCTTCGCCGAGGTGCGGTCGCTCAGCGCCGCGCTCCAGGAGCTCGACGACTTCAACCAGGTGCTGGCCGAGCGCGCCCTCGTCTTCGTGCGCGCCTACGTGTCGCACCTGGCCCCACGCCCCGCAGCCTACGGCCGGCGCGGCACCACGCTCGCGCCCGAGGCGTCGACCCACTCGGAGCGTGCCTGATGAGCGGCCTTCTCTCGGTCCTCCGCCAGGGCGCGCAGAGCCTGCTCGCGCAGCAGGCCTACAGCTCGACCGTCGCGCAGAACCTGTCGAACGCGAACACCGCCGGGTACGCGAGGCAGCGGGCCGAGCTCGCCGCGGTGACACCGGCCGATCAATACGGCACCTCGTTCATCGGCCGCGGCGCGGTGCTACAGGCCATCACCCAGTCGAGGGATCGCTTCGTCGAGCAGCAGGTGCCGGTGGCGCTCGGCAACGAGGCGCGCTCGTCGACGCAGGCCACGCTCCTCAAGGGGGTCAGCGCGCTCGACCCCGACGCGGGCCTGTCGGACTCGCTGTCGAACTTCTACGCACAGCTGCGCGCGCTCGCGCAGAACCCCGGCAGCCCCAACGTTCGCGAGGCCGTCGTCGGCGCCGCCACGCGGCTGGCCGTCTCGTTCAACCAGACGGCCATCGCGCTGGACTCGGCCCGCAGCGGTGTGGACGCCCGCCTGCAGGCCCAGCTGCCCGAGGTGAACGAGGCGATGGCGCAGATCGCGCGCCTCAACTCGCAGATCAGCCAGGCGTCGATCAACGGCGCCAGGCCCAACGATCTGCTCGACGCGCGCACGAAGCTCGTCGACCGGGTCGCCTCACTCACCGGCGCGCGCGTCGTCGACAACGAAGCGGGCGACGCGAACCTCGTGCTGCCCGGCGGCACCTCGCTCGTCCAGGGCGACAAAGCGGCCACCTTGAGCGCCCAGCCCGACCCGACCAACAACGGCAACCTCGCCCTGTGGATTCGCACGCCCTCGGCCGTCGCCCCGACCCGGCTCGGCGAGGTGCCCGGCGGGGCGCTGGGCGGCATGCTCGACGCGCGGGACGGCGCGATGCGCGCGGCGCAGGAGCGCATCGACACCTTCGCGTTCGACTTCGCGAACGCCGTCAACGCGGTGGCGCAGACCGGCTTCGCGCTCGATGGCTCGACCGGCCGGAGCGTCTTCTCCGTGCAGGCGACGGTGACCGGCGCGGCGCGCTCGCTGGCGATCGACCCGTCGCTCTCGTCGAACGCCTCGCTCTTCCCGGCCGCGGGAGTGGCTGGTGCGCCCGGTGACGCGACCGTCGTTCAGCAGATGATCGACACCGAGACGCAGCCCCTGTCGTCGGGTCGCAGCGCCGAAGAAGAGCTCGCCAGCATCACCGCGAGCTACGGCGCCACCACCTCGCGCGTCACCGCCACCGCCGAAGGTGACGGCGCCGTGCTGAAGAACCTCGAGACGCTGCGCCAGTCGGCCTCTGGCGTGTCGGTCGACGAGGAGCTGGTGAACATGCAGCGGTCGCAGCGCGCGTACGAGGCCGTCGCGCGCGTCATCAAGACCGCCGACCAGATGCTCGAGACGTTGCTCGGGCTTCGCTGAGGGGAGTCCGTGTCATGCGGGTGAGCGACTCGTACGTCTTCGATCAAGCCAACACCCGGCTGATGCGCACGCGCCGGGAGTCGACCGAGGCGGCCGACCGCGTCTCGTCGGGGAAGCGGGTCGAGACCCCGTGGGACGACTCGGCGGCGGCGGGCCTCATCACCCGCTTCGCGCAGGACCGGGCGCGCCAGGACGCGATGATGACCGCCGCCAATCGGGCGAGCGAGGAGCTGGCGGTCGTCGACGGCGCGTTCGATCAGGTGCTCACGGCCGTCACGCGCGCACAGGAGCTCGCGGTGCAGCTGTCGAACGACACCTACAGCGCCGCGGATCGCCGCAACGCCGCGGTCGAGGTGCAGCAGATCTTCCAGCAGGTGCTCACGTCGATCAATCTGCGCTTCGGCGACCGCTACGTCTTCGGCGGCACGGCCGACCAGGCTCCACCGTTCGACCCGGCGGGGGCCTACCTGGGCAACGCGTCGACCCGGCGTGTCGAGATCGCACCGGGCATTCTCCAGGACGCGTCGGTGCGGGCCGACGTCGCGTTCAAGGGCGCGGGTGGCGGCGTCGACGTGCTCACCTCGCTCGCGACCTTCGCGACGGCGCTGTCGGCGAACGACGCCACCGGCATTCGCACGGCGATCCGCGAGCTGGCCGACGGCTCGCAACAGATCACCGCGGCGCGCTCACGGGCCGGCGCGATGATGAACGTGTTCGATCTCGCGTCGAGCACGGCGCGGGTGAATCGCGACGACGCGACGAAGGGGCGCTCGGCCCTCGAGGACATCGACCTGATCGACGCCAGCACCCGCTTCGCCGCGGCGGAGCGCGCGCTCGAGGCCTCGATGTCGGCGGTGGCCCGGAGCTTCCGCCTCACCCTGTTGGACAAGCTCTAGCCGAAGGCCCGTCGCCGTGAGCCGTCTCCGCCTCGACAGGCCTCACCACCCGCTGGCGCCCTTCTTCCGTCGCCGCACGGCGCACCTCTTGCGCGCGATGTCTCCCACCGAGCGCCTGGTGGTGCGGCTGCTGCCGGTGCTCTTCGGGGGGCGCTTCCGTCGGCCGGGCTACGACAAGGAGCCTCCCGGGCTCGCTCGCATGTCGCGGCGCCGGCGCTGGGGCCGCGCGTGCGAACAGCTCGACTTCCCACCCCCGCTGGGCTTCTGCACGACGCGGCCGCTCCTCGAGTCGGTGTGGCTCGTGCCCCGCGAAGCCGGGTGGACGGTGGTGCTGCGCGCCGTCCGCGACCGCCTGCCAGACGAGCACCGCCGCCTCGACGAGCGCATGCAGATGGTCTCGATGCTCCTCGCGCGCCGCGCGAGCCGCCTCACCCTCGCGCTGGAAGACGCGGGCCCCCTCTCGCCCGCACGTGCGTTCTTCGCAGGGCTGGTCGCAGGCGAGGTGCCGCCGCTCGACGTCACCGCGCCGCTCGAGCCCGAGGACGTGCTGGCGGCTGCCCCGACGCCGTGGGCCCGCACGCTCGTGCTGGGGCTCGGTGACGAGAACCCCTTCGCGCGCCTGCTCCCCGGCCTGTCGCTCGCCGCGCCGGAGCGCTTCGCCGCGGCCGCCGCGGCCGATGGCCGGCTGCTCGATCTCGTACGCCAGCTCGACGCCGAGCCGGGCCTGGTCGAGCTCCAGCTCGCCAGCCGCATCGTCCGTCAAGCGGCCATCGCCCGGTGGCGGCGCGCCCCGGCCGCGCGCCGCGCCACCCTGTCCCCCGAGCTGCGCGAGTGGATCTTCGGCGCGCTGATCCTCCCGGCGCTGCGGCCGCGCCTCGAGGCGCTGCTGGCACATCACCGCCCCATCGAGGTGAAGCACGAGCGCGGCTGGCGGCTCGAGCTCGACGGCGCGGCGCTGCTGGAGGCGACGAGCCTCGATGGGCTGCGCGCGCGGGCCCTCACCGAGTCGCTCTCGCTCACGCCAGCGCAGGCCGAGTGGCGGCGAGCGCGCGCGCTGCTCGAGCAGCGGGTGCCTCGCACGCTGTTCGTGATCGAGCCCGGCTTCCTCAAGCACCTCGTCGTGAACGTCGGGCCCACGGGGCGTCTGCGCGCCCGCCGCCTGTCGGCCGATCGGCTCGTGCGCCTGGCCATCGCGCTGCGGGCCAACGGGCGCAGCTTCGAGCCGACCGCGCGGCCCGGCGCCGACCCGCTGCTCGTCTCACGGCTCTCGCAGATCGCCGCGACCGAGGTGGCGCCCGGGCAGGCCTTCGGGGTGCAGCGGGGCGCGCGCGTGGTGATCGCCAACCGGGGCCGGCTGCGCGATCGCCCGCTCCTCCGCGCGCTCGCAGCGCCGCGCCGCCTCACCCTGCTACCGGAGCGCCCCGAGTGGCTCGCGGCCCTGCGACCGCCACGGGACGATGTCGCCGTCCAGCGGCAGCGGCGGCAGCTCGGCGGCCCAAGGCGACGGCG
>JALOQF010000308.1 GCA_025459425.1 Myxococcaceae bacterium
CGTCGTCTACGTCGACCTGCCGAAGGTCGGCGCGGCGCTCGCCGCGGGCGCGATCGTCGGCGAGGTCGAGTCGACGAAGTCGGTCGGCGAGCTCTACGCCCCGCTCGACGGCGAGGTCGTCGAGGCCAACCAGGCCGTCGTCGACGCGCCCGAGACCATCAACAGCGACCCCTACGGCGACGGCTGGCTGGTGAAGGTGCGCGTCTCGAGCACCCCCGCCCTGCTGAGCGCCGACGAGTACCGCGCCCTCATCGGCGAATAGGAGCCCCGCACCCCCATGTCTCTCGACTTCAGCAACCGCCACATCGGCATCGACGGCGACGCCCGTCAGCTCATGCTCGACGCGCTCGGCTACGCCTCGCTCGATGCCCTCATGGATGCGGCCGTTCCCGCCGCGATCCGTCAGACCGCCCCCCTCCGCACCCTCCCGGCTGCGGCGACCGAGGCTCAGGCGCTCGCCGAGCTGCGCGCCATCGCGGCCGAGAACCGCGTGCGCACGAGCCTCATCGGTCAGGGCTACTACGGCACGGTGACGCCCGCGGTGATCCAGCGCAACGTGCTCGAGAACCCCAGCTGGTACACCGCCTACACGCCCTACCAGCCCGAGATCTCGCAGGGCCGCCTGGAGGCGCTGCTGAACTTCCAGACCATGGTGAGCGACCTCACCGGGCTGCACACGGCGAACGCGTCGATGCTCGACGAGGCGACCGCGGTCGTCGAGGGCATGCTGCTCGCCCGCCGCGCCTCGGGCTCGGCGTCGAACGTCTTCCTCGTCGACAGCGACCTGTTCGCCCAGACGCGGGCCGTGCTCGATGGCCGCGCCGAGGCGCTCGGCCTCGAACTCGCGTATCTGCCGCTCGCCGACACCGACCCGGCCGACCTGCCGGAGGCCTTCGGCGTCTTCGTGCAGTACCCCGCCGCCTCCGGCCGCATCTGGGATCCGTCGGCGATCATCGCCCGCGTCAAGGAGCACGGCGGCCTCGCGATCGTGGCCGCCGACCTGCTCGCGCTCACGCTCATCACGAGCCCGGGCGAGCTCGGAGCCGACGTCGCCGTCGGCACCACGCAGCGCTTCGGGGTGCCGATGGGCTTCGGCGGCCCGCACGCGGCCTTCCTCTCGACGAAGCTCGAGTTCGCGCGCTCGATGCCGGGCCGCATCATCGGCGTCTCGGAGGACGCGCACGGCCACATGGCGCTGCGCATGGCGCTGCAGACCCGTGAGCAGCACATCCGGCGCGAGAAGGCGACGTCGAACATCTGCACCGCGCAGGTGCTGCTCGCCGTCATGTCGTCGATGTACGCCGTGTACCACGGGCCCCAGGGGCTCCGGTCGATCGCCACCCGCGTGCACGCGCTCGCCCGCACGGCGGCGGCGGGGCTCTCGAAGCTCGGCTTCGCGCTCGAGCACGACGTGTACTTCGACACGCTCTCGGTGAAGGTCGACCCGAAGCAGGGTGACGCGCTGATGCAGGCCGCCGAGGCCGCGCGCATGAACCTGCGCCGCATCGACGAGCGCCACCTGGGCCTCTCGTTCGACGAGACGCACTCGGCCGCGCAGCTCGACGCGCTCCTCGCCGTCTTCGCGGGCAAGGCGCCCGGCTTCACCGCCGAGGCGCTCGCGAGCGCTGCCACGGCCGCGCCGCTGCTCCCCGAGGCGCTGCGCCGCACCAGCGCCTACCTCACGCACCCCGTGTTCAACACGCACCACACCGAGCACGAGATGCTGCGGTACGTGCGGGGCCTCGAGGCGAAGGACCTCTCGCTGTGCCACAGCATGATCGCGCTGGGCTCGTGCACCATGAAGCTCAACGCCACGAGCGAGATGGAGCCCGTCACCTGGCCCGAGTTCAACGGCCTCCACCCGTTCGCGCCCGAGTCGCAGTGGGCCGGCTACCGGCAGATCTTCAGCGATCTCGAGACCTGGCTGTCCGAGATCACCGGCTTCGCGGGCACCTCGCTGCAGCCGAACGCCGGCAGCCAGGGCGAGTACGCCGGCCTGCTCGTCATTCGCGCGTACCAGGAGGCCCGCGGCCAGGGGCACCGCAACGTGTGCCTCATTCCGGCCTCGGCCCACGGCACCAACCCGGCCTCGGCCGTGATGGCGGGCTACCAGGTCGTCGTCGTCAAGACCGACGACGCGGGCAACGTCGACGTCGGCGACCTCAAGGCGAAGATCGCGGCCAACGCCGGCAAGGTCGCGGCGCTCATGGTGACGTACCCCTCGACGCACGGCGTGTTCGAGTCGGCCATCAGCGAGATCTGCGAGCTGGTGCACGCCGAGGGCGGGCAGGTCTACATGGACGGCGCGAACATGAACGCGCAGGTGGGCCTGTGCCGGCCGGGCGACTTCGGCCCCGACGTCTGTCACCTCAACCTGCACAAGACGTTCTGCATCCCCCACGGCGGTGGCGGGCCGGGCATGGGCCCCATCTGCGTGGCGAAGCACCTCGTCGAGTTCCTCCCTGGCCACGTCGAGGCCAGGACGGGCGGCGCGCAGGGCACCGGGGCCGTGTCGGCGGCGCCGTTCGGGAGCGCCAGCATCCTCCTCATCTCGTGGATGTACATTCGCATGATGGGCGCCGATGGCCTCACGCACGCGACGAAGGCGGCGATTCTGAACGCCAACTACGTCGCCGAGAAGCTCCAGGCGTCGTACCCGGTGCTGTACCGCGGCTTCGGTGGGCGCGTGGCGCACGAGTGCATTCTCGACACGCGCACCGTGAAGGGCACCACCGGCGTCGAGGTCGAAGACATCGCCAAGCGCCTGATGGACTACGGCTTCCACGCGCCGACGGTGTCGTTCCCGGTGGCGGGCACGATGATGATCGAGCCCACCGAGTCCGAGTCGAAGGCCGAGCTCGACCGCTTCGTCGACGCGATGGTGTCGATCCGCGCCGAGATCGCCGAGATCGAGGCCGGCACGCTCCCGAAGGACAACAACCCGCTCAAGCACGCGCCGCACACCGCGGCCATCGCGACGGGCGACGAGTGGACGCGCCCGTACCCGCGCAGCCGCGCCGTGTACCCGCTGCCGTGGGTGAAGGCGCACAAGTTCTGGCCCTCGGTGGGGCGCGTGAACAACGTGCTGGGCGATCGAAAGCTCGTCTGCAGCTGCCCGCCGATCGAGAGCTACATGTGACGAAGGCCCGCCTGGGCGCGCTCGCGCTGGGCGCCGCCCTCGCGGCGGTCTACGGCTTCAACTGCGTCAAGAACGTGGTGGTGGGGCGCCGGGTTCGCCTGGTGTGCCCCGCGCTCGCGGCCTCGGCGGCCGAGCGGCTGGCCTCGACGGGCCCCCTCTTCGACAAGCTCTTCGGGCCTGACGCGCCCCTCATGCGGCAGATGCCCGACGCCGTCGTCGGCGACACCTGTGTGCAGCTCGAACGGGAGCTTTCCTGGTACCGCTGGAACCTGGGCCGCACGATCCGGCTCGACCGCTCGCGGGCGCACCGGCAGGAACTGGTCGCCGTGCTCGACCGCGCCATTCCGCTGTGCGTGTCGCGCGCTGCCGCCGCCAACGCCGAACATCCCCTCGATCAGCCGCTCGCCGAGGCGATGTGCCAGGTGCTCAAGACGTTGCGCTCGACGCTCGACACGCCGCTGGTCGACGCGTCTCCGTGGGAGCTCGCCGCTCAGCTCGAGCGCTTCGTCCCGGCGCCCGCGCGGAGGCCGTGAGCGTCGCCAGCCTGTACGCCCCGGACCGGGCTGGTAAGGTGCCTGCCGCGCGATGGCTCAAGGCGATCCCAAGAAGAACATCCGGTTCGGCAAGTACACCCTCATCGACCGGATCGCGGTCGGCGGCATGGCCGAGATCTTTCTCGCCCGGCAGGCCGGCATCGAGAACTTCGAGAAGACGATCGTCATCAAGCGCATTCGGCCGCACCTGTCGAAGCAGCCGAACTTCGTGAAGATGTTCCTCAACGAAGCCAAGCTCGCCGCGCAGCTGAACCACCCGAACATCGTGCAGATCTACGACCTCGGCAAAATCGGCGAGTCGTACTTCATCGCGATGGAATACGTCTTCGGGCGCGACATGCGTCGCATCATCCCGAAGGCCGACTCGTTGGGCATTCCCTTCCCGATGGTCTACGCGCTGAAGATCGCCTCGAGCGTCTGCGAGGGGCTGTACTACGCGCACCAGAAGACCGACACGTACGGGACGGCGCTCAACATCGTGCACCGTGACGTCACGCCCGAGAACATCTTCGTGTCCTTCGACGGCACCGTGAAGGTGCTCGACTTCGGCATCGCGAAGGCCGCGAACCAGATCGAGCAGACGCGCGCCGGTGAGATCAAGGGCAAGCTATCGTACATGTCCCCCGAGCAGTGCATGGGGAAGCAGCTCGACAACCGCAGCGATCTCTTCTCGCTCGGCACCGTGCTCTACGAGTGGCTCACCGGCTTCAAGCTCTTCACCGGCGACTCCGAGGTGGCGATCCTCAAGTCGATCACCGAGGGGAAGATCTACGCCCCCAGCTACTTCAAGGCCGACATTCCCGAGGCAGTCGAGGCGATCCTGATGAAGGCGCTCGAGAAGGATCGCGAGCGCCGGTACCAGACCGCGTGGGACATGCAGTACGACCTCGATCAGTTCCTGTCGCAGTACGAGTTCACGCCGTCGAACATCCACCTCGCGAACTTCCTCAAGCAGCTCTTCGACGACGAGCTCGAGGAAGAGAAGCAGCGGCTGACGCGCCTGCGCGAGCCCGGCGCACCCGGCCCGGAAGAGGTCGTCGAAGAAGAGGCCGAAGAGATCATCTCGACCATCGAGCCCATCAGCGAATCGCAGGGGCTCGGTGATGGGCAGGGCAAGACGGTCACGATCGATCTCGCGTCGGGCGAGTTCGATCAGCTCGCGGTGATCGCGCGGCGCCACGGCCTGTCGATCTCGGCGCTGGTGCGAGTCGTCGTCGGCGGCTTCTTGATATACCGTTGACCCGGCTGGCTTCGCTGCTGGTGCTGCTCCTCGCCCTCGACGCCTCGGCGCAGGTTGGTCGGCCGCTGGGCGAGGCTCCCTCGGACCCCGGCGCGACCGCCTCGCCGGCGCCAGAGGGCCCGGTGAATGGAACCCCGGTCGCAGCGAGGGCCGGGCGTTTTTCCCGTTTCTCGGCGGGCCGCGGCGGGCCCCTCTTCGCGTTCGCCGAGATCCTCGACGGGCTGGTGGTGGGGGCGCTCATCGGTACGGGCGTCACCGTGTCTGGCTCCAGCTCGCCGCTCGCGGTGCCGCAGGGGGCCTACGTGGGGGCGCTCATCGGGGGCGTCGGCGTTGGCGGGCTCGCCGTCATCCTGCAGTACTTTCAGCCCATCGGGCTCCTCTCGGCGGGCGCGACGGCCCTGGGCCTCGGCGTGGGGGCGCTGGCCGGCCTGGGCGCGGCCGTGCTGCTGTTCGAGGCGGTGCCGGGGTTGCCCGCGGTGCTCCCGGGCCTGCTGGCGCTGGTGGGCTCGCAGATCGGCGCGCTGGTGCCGCTGGCCCTCCTGTGGACGGTCGACGATCTCTCGGCTGGCGATCTCGCGCTCCTCGGCTCCGGAGCGCTCTACGGCCTCGCGCTCACGGTGCTCGCCAGCGTGGCCGTGACCGGAGGCCTCTCGGCGGCCCCCGCGCTGCTTGCGCCTGCCGTCGGGGTGGCCGTTGGCGGGCTGGTCGCGGCCCTCACCGAGCTGTCCGCCAGCGTCGTGCTCCGGTTCACCGGGCTACCGCTGGGCGTGGGCCTCGCCGTGTTCTACGTGGGCGCGGCGATCTTCGGCGCCTCGCAGTTGGCCGCCGTGAGCGCGCTCATCGGCATCGGGCTCACCGCTGGTGTCACGGCGCTCGTGTCGGCCGCGACCGACCCTGCCCCGCGACGCGAGGGCGCTCCGCTCGAGGTGATGCCGACGGTGTCGTTCGTTCCTCCCGGGCCCGGGGTGGCGCCCTGGGCCGCCGGCCCTGCGCTGGTCGGCCGGTTCTGACGCCTTCGTCCATGCGCGGCTTCCACCCGTCACTCGTGGCCTTCGATTCCCTCCCACTCGCCGAGCGCCTGTTCGTTCGCGCGCGCCTCTTTTCGGCGCCGCTCGAGGCGATGGCTGCGCGGGCCCGCGGCACCCGCCTGCTGGACGTCGGGTGTGGCCACGGTGTGCTGGCCGCGCTCCTCGCCATCGGCTTTCCCGAGCGCTCCGTCGTCGGCATCGACCCTGACGCACGGAAGATCGACTGGGCCCGCCGCTCCGTCGGCCGTTTCCCCAACGTGCGGCTCGAGGCGACGACCGTCGACGCGCTCGCCCAGCTCGAGGCGGCCAGCTTCGACTCGGTCTTCGTCGCCGACGTGCTGTACCTGCTGCCGCCCGCCCAGTGGCCGACGTTCCTCTCGGCCTGCCGCGCGCTCCTCGCGCCACGCGGCCGGCTGGTGCTGAAAGAAGCCGAAGACGACGGTTCGTGGCGCGCGAAGAAGACCCTCTGGCAGGAGCAGCTCATGGTGCGCGTCCTCGGGCGCACCCACGAGAGCGGCGCCGTCGGCTTCGAACCACGCGAAACGTTGATCCGTGCACTCGAGGAGACAGGTTTCTCGATTCGTGAGAGTGCGCCGATGACGCGCGGGTACACCACCCCCCATGTGATTTTCGTCGCAGAGTGTGCGTAGAGTCCGCCCCGTTTCAAAGGGGCCGCCGCACGGGAGCGCGGCAGCAACACACAAGGAGTCCTCGATCATGACGCGTTTCACTTTCGTCGCGCTGCTTGGCGCTGGCGTCATCTCGTGCAGCCCACCGGTTCGCACCTGCACCTCGTCGACGGAGTGCGCCGCCGGTCAGACGTGTCTGGGCGGTCAATGCCGCGGCGCCACCGGCAGCATCGGTGGTGGGCTGGCGACGGGCGGCTCGGGCGGTGCTGGCGCAGGTAACGCGACGGGCGGTTCCGGTGCTGGCATGGGAGGCGTGGGGGGCGGGAGCGCCGGCGGCTCGACCATCGTCACCGGGTGCGACCCGGTCGCCGCCGACAACGGCTCGCGCGACACCGACTGTGATGGCCTCACGGACCTCGAAGAGTACGGCACCGACTATGGCAACGGAGCCCGCAGCGACCCGTGCAACTCGGACAGCGACATGGACGGCCTGCCCGACGGCCTCGAGATGGGCAAGACGACGACGGTCAACGGCTCATGCGGCGCGAGCTTCATCGCCGACGCCGACGGGGCGAGCAAGACGAACCCGACCCTCGCCGACACCGACGGCGACGGCCTGAAGGACGGTGAAGAAGACACCAACCAGGACGGGCGGCGCGACGCCACCGAGGCCAACCCGCTTCGCGTCGACACCGACTGCGACGGCTACTCCGACAAGCAGGAGGTTCGCGACATGGCGGCCGGCTGCGCCACCAACCCGACGCTGAAGGACACCGACGCCGACGGCCTCAACGACGGCATCGAAGGCCGCCTCGCGCCGCCGGGCGCCGACGCCATGGGCTGCATGTACGTGGCCGCCACGACGTTCGACGCCGACCCCGCGATGGGCACCAACGCCTGCGGCGCCGACAGCGACGGCGACGGCATTCAGGACGGCGCGGAAGACACCAACTCGAACGGCCGCGTCGACATGGGCGAGCTCAACCCGAACAGCGCCGTCGACGGCATGGGCCCCGCGCAGCAGGCCTGCGCCACGGCGAACCTGCGCCCGGTGCAGTTCCACAGCTCGGGTCTCGCCGACGTGCAGCTCGCCCTGGTGCCCGAGTTCATGGAGGTGACGAAGCTCACCTTGAACAACGGTGAGCGCGGCATCGCGTTCTACAACCCGGCCACGAGGATCTCCGGCATCGCCTTCTCGAAGACGATGGGCGTGGCAGGCGACGCGACGGGCGAAGAGAACGCCGGCCGTGGCACCATCGGCGGCCTCGGGCAGCTCACCTCGCCCATCACCCAGACCTACACGACGTGGGACAACTTCCCCGCCATTCGCGCGACCTACGACGTCAATTCGAACCGCGACGCCAAGGACTTCGCCAACGAGCTCGCCCGGCGCTTCATCGGCATGGCCGTGGGCGGAACGCTCCCGGGGGCGGCGGGTACGAACGGGCCCTTCAAGGTGCAGGCCGTGTACGTGCGGCGCACCGCCACGCGCGCGGTGACGGTGATCGCGGCGATCCCCACCTCGCTCTACACCGGGCAGGCGCTTTTCCAGCTCGATGACGTCGGTGGCGGCACGGCGGTCGCCCAGGCCGGCGATCTCACGGCCACCCAGTGCGAGGTCTTCAACGCCACCGTGAACGCGAAGGTCGACTTCCTCTGGGTGGTCGACGACTCGTGCTCGATGGCGGGCTACCAGGCGGCCATCGGCAACGCGGCGAGCGTCTTCTCGCAGAAGCTGCAGTCGGCCGGCCTCGACTGGCGCGCCGGCGCGGTGACGACGGGTTACTGGAGCATGGACTGCACCACGGAGCCACCATGGACCGCATCCGCTTTACCGACGCCAAGGTACGGGACATCGCAGCGCGCGGTGTCCCTGG
>JALOQF010000309.1 GCA_025459425.1 Myxococcaceae bacterium
GGGTGGGCCAGGTTCCACGCGATGAAGGCGTAGGCGTTCTCGTCGAAGCGGACGCGATGGTACCCGGTGAAGGCCCAACGAGCCTCGTCCACCGAGCGCCACGCGGCAGGCGGCACGCGCGTGATGACGTCGAAGTCACCCTTCTCCCACCGCTGCGTGGCCACCAGATCGTCCTTCACGAACTCGAAGACGAGCCGGTCGAGGTGGGCGCGGGGGCCGCGCACATCGTCGTGACGGACGAGATCGAGCCTCTCTCCGGGAACGAAGCGCGCCAGGCGGAAGGGCCCCGTGCCGATGGGCGCGCGGTGAATGGGCAGCTCGTCGAACGGACCGCGCAGCGCCGCCGCGGGCATCGCAGGCACGGCGCCCAGCAGCGCGCGGTGAAAGAACGGTGAGTAGCGCTTCCACCTCACGACGAGCGTCCGGGCGTCGGGGGCCTCGACCGAGTCGATGGGCCCCAGGGCCGAGCGCATCGCCACGGTGGGGTTCTTCTCGTCGAGGATGACGTCGAGCACGGCTTTGAAGTCGGCCGCGGTGCAGGGCTGGCCATCATGGAACCGGAGCTGCGGCGCCAACGTGATGGTGAGCGTCTCGAGGCCCTTCCACGACGAAGCGAGCCACGGGCGCAGCGGCCCCTCGGGGTGCGCGTCGTCCACCCGCGCGAGCGTCTCGTACACGGTGCCCGTGATGGCGCGCACCATGGTGCCCTCGGCGAGCCGATCGTCGATGCGCGAGAAGCCGCTGGGGGCCACTGCGAGCCGCACCACCAGCGTTCCACCATCGCGCGGTTGGCCCGTGTCGGGTGGCAGGCGCCCCTCGCGCCAGGAGGCCGGTGGGCCAGGCGCGCCGGCGTCGACGACGGCCGGCCTCGAGGCTGGTGCGTCACAGCTTCGGCAGGCGCCGGCCAGCGAGACGACGAGCGCGAGGAGCCACCCGATGCGTTGGTCGTCGCGCGTCACGGCGTGGGGTCGACTGCCTGCCCGTTCGCCTGCACCTCGACGACGGGGATGCCCTCGGGTGGCTCGAGCTCGAAGAGCGTGAGTTCGGGGGTCTCGTTGACGGTGATGTCCTTGTACAGCAGCTCGACGGTGAGCTTCGCCTTCGGCGCCTCCAGCTGCACCCGCTTCGGCAACGTCGCGCCGGCGAACGCGGTGAGCTCGTCGGCGTCGATGGCATACGTGTCGAGGCCTTCGACGCGCGAGCGCGTCACCCGGTGCGTGCCGGTCGACACCGAGAGCCGCTGCGTGATGGCGCCCCGGGTGAGTGACAGCTGGTAGCTGCGCGTGGCCTCGTCGACGGTCATCGCGCTCGTCTCGGGCGGCAGGCGGGGCACGCGGCCGAGCAACAACGCCGCCAGCTCGCGCGGCGGCAGCGCGATGGGCACGAAGCGCGCGAGGTTCTGCGGCGAGGCCGGCCCGCGGAAGAACTTTCGCTGCTTGCCGTCGTACAGGCCGAACTGCTCGCCGTCGGTGACGAGGATGCCCTCGGGCCGGCCGAAGAAGTCGAGCTGCTCGATGTGCATTCGCGACGGGTGCAGCACCGCGACGAAGAGCGACACCGAGCCCTTGCCCTGCTCGCTGTCGACCACCAGCTTCGCGTCACCCTTCACCGAGAACACCTGCGCCTCGGCGACCTCGATGCGCTTGAGCAGGTCCGCCGCGTCTCTTGCCGGGCCGCTCGCGCCGTAGTCGAGCGACGGCAGGCGCGGACACCCGCAGAGCCCCAGCAGGACGAGTGGGCCCACCGCCCGGAGCAGCGTCATGGCGTGCCAGCGTAGGGCCCGCTATGTCTCCGGTCCATTCATGAGCTTCGACGAGTTGGTGCACTACCTCCGCCTCGGCGGGCTGACGATGGCGGTCATTCTGTTGTCGTCCGTCCTCGCGCTCGGCGTCGCCATCGAACGAATGCTGGCCCTGTGGGGCGCCGGCTCGAAGGCGCGCGTGCTGGGCCAGACGATCGCCCGGCACCTCTTGCGCGGAGACGTCGCCGCCGCACGCTCCGCGGCCGACCGTGACACCAGCCTCTCGGCCGACCTGTTCCGCGCGGGCTTCGAGCGCGCGCAGAAGACGGTGGGCCCGCCGCTCGACGCCGCCGTCGACCGCGAGCGCCAGCAGCTCGCGCTCAAGATGAAGCGCGGCCTGTGGATCCTCGGCACCATCGGCGCCACCACGCCGTTCGTCGGCCTCTTCGGCACGGTGGCCGGCATCATGCGCTCGTTCAAGGAGCTCGGCGTCGACGTCGAAGCTGGTGGGTCTGGTGGGTCGGCGGCCGTGATGACGGGCATCTCCGAGGCGCTCGTGGCCACGGCCGCGGGCATCGTGGTGGCCGTCGAGGCCGTCGTGCTCTTCAACATGTTCCAGGCGCGGCTCGGGCGGCTCAACGTCGAACTCAAGCTGATCGCCGAAGAGTTCGTCGAGCTCTTGCGCGAGGCGCCCCGGCAGACCACGCCGTCTCCCGACGCGGCTCAGGCGGCTCCGGCTCCGGCCCCCGTGAGCGGGAGCTGAGGTCGCCATGGCGATGGGCAAGGTGCCAGGCAGCTCCGATGATCCCACCTCGGACGACGGCGTGTTCTCCGAGATCAACATCACCCCGCTCACCGACATCTTCCTCGTGCTGCTCATCATCTTCATGGTGACGAGCTCGGTGATCGTGAACCAGGGCGCAGGCGCGAAGGCCGGCCTCAAGGTCAACCTGCCCCAGGGCGGGGCGGCCGACGTGCAGGCGCAGACGACCGATCTGTCGGTGGCGATCCTCTCCGACGGGCGGCTGGTGCTCGCGGGCGACGTGGTGTCGGCCGACGAGCTCAAGCGCGCCTTCGACGAGGCGAAGGCGAAGAGCCCCGACACGCTGGTGATCGTCCAGGCCGACGAGGGCGTGCCCCACGGGAAGGTGGTCGAGGTGATGGAGGCCGCGAAGGCCGCCGGCCTCGGACAGCTCGCCATCGGCGTGCGCGAAGCGACGAAGTAGCTACTTCGTCACGAAGACCTCGAGCTCGGCCCACACCACGCCCCGGTCGCTCACGTCGTTGTGATGACCGCCCTCGATGCGCAGGAGCCGCGCCGATGGGAGCGCCTTCGAAAGCGCCTCGCCGAGCTCGAACGGGACGACCTCGTCGTCGGTGCCGTGCACCACGAGCACCGGCTGGCGCACCAGCGCGGCGCGCGCGGCCGAGTCGAACCGATCGCGCATGAGCCAGCGCACGGGGACGAACGGCAGCACGCGCGCGCCCACGTCCGGGAGCGAGGTGTACGGCGTGAAGAGAACGACCTTCGCGCCGACGCCTTCGCTCGCCAGTCGAACCGCAGGGCCGCTGCCGAGCGATTGCCCCGAGAGCACGAGCCGCTCGTCGGAAACGCCCAGCACGTCTCGCACGTAGCGCCGCGCCGCCTCGGCCGCGCGAACGATCGTCTCCTCCGACGCGGGGCCCTTGTCCTTCGCGAGGCCGTAGCCAGGGTACTCGACGGCGACGAAGCCGACGCCACGCTCGGCCCACTGCACCGCGAACCACTCGGTCGACGCGAGCTGCTCCCCGTTGCCGTGAAAATGGAGCACCCAGCGCCCCCCGGGTGATGGCGGCGCCCGCACGAGCAGCACCGTCTCGGGAAGGTCGACGAGCTGGCTCGCTGGCGACGGCCGCTGGGCTCCCGTCGGAGCCGGAAAGACCAGCGCGCGTTGCGCGAAGAAGACCAGCGCCACGACCGCGGCGTAGGCCACCCCGAGCGTTGCCAGCACGATCAGCACCACGCGTCGAACCCTCGCCACCCCGGCATGCTGACACGACTCGGGCCGCCCCTGCGCGTGGCAGGTGGCGGCCCCAGGCCGTCGACGCGCGACGAATCAGCTCAGCTGGTCGCGAACATCGCGTCGCTGATCTGCATCGGGCTCTCGTCTTCGAAGGTGACGAGCTCGGCGAGCTGCTTGACCTGCGGCAGCACGTTGCGCCCGTAGTACAGCGCCGAGTACCGCTTGCCCTCGTAGAAGGCCCGGTCGGCGTGCGTGGCCGACAGCTTCGCGAGCGCCTCTTCCGACTTCACGCCCGCGTCGAGGAGCAAGAAGCCCACCACCGTCTTCGCCATCATCTCGAGGAAGCGGTTGGCCGACAGCGGCACCAGCGTCACCTTGTCCGACTGGCTCCAGCCCATGAAGCCCATGGCCGTCGAGACGACCGCCTCGGACGCGGTGCCGAGCGCCTCGACCTCCTTGCCGAACACCGGGTGCCCCTTGTGCTTCTCGACGAAGCCCGCGATGTCGCTCATGAACGTCTGGAAGTTGGCGCCGCCGTTCTGCCCCAGCTTGCGGCCCACGAGATCCATCGCCTGAATGTGGTTGGTGCCCTCGTAGATCGAGAAGATCTTCGAGTCGCGCACGTACTGCTCGACGGGCCAGTCCTTGAGGAAGCCGGCGCCGCCGTACACCTGGAGCGCGATGCCGGTGAGCCGGAACGCCTCGTCGCTCGCGTAGGCCTTCACGATCGGGGTCAACAGGTCGACCTGGCTCTGGTGGTACGTCGCCTTCTCGTCGTCCTTGCCCTGGTAGATGATCGCCTGATCGCGGTGCGCGGCGAGCTTCACCACCAGCGCGCGAATGCCTTCGACGTGGCTCTTGAGCTCGAGCAGCATGCGGCGCACGTCGGGGTGCTCGATGATCGCCACGCGCGGCTTCGACGGATCCTTCCAGTGCTTGAAGTTGGCGCCCTGCTTGCGGTCCTTCGCGTACTCGAGGGCGTTCAGGTAGGCGCTCGACGCCACCGCGAGGCCCTGAATGCCGACGGCGATTCGCGCGCCGTTCATCATGCGGAACATCTGCGGCATGCCCTGGTGCTCGACGGTGCCGACGAGCTCACCGAAGCACTCGCCGTTCTCACCGAAGTTCAGCACGCAGGTGGCCGAGCCGTTGATGCCCATCTTGTGCTCGATCGACGCCACCTGCACGTCGTTGAGCGGGCCCGCCGAGCCGTCGGCGTTCGCGCGGCGCTTGGGCACGATGAAGAGCGAGAGGCCCTTGGTGCCGGCCGGCGCGCCTTCGATGCGCGCGAGCACGAGATGCACGATGTTCTCGGCGAGATCGTGGTCGCCGCCCGAGATGTAGATCTTCGTGCCGCTCACCTTGTACCGGCCGTCGGCCTGCTTGACGGCCTTCGTGGTGGCCGAGCCGACGTCGCTGCCGGCGTGCGGCTCCGACAGGCACATCGTGCCGCCCCAGGTGCCGTTGAACATCTTGTCGGCGTAGGTCTTCTTCTGGTGCTCCGTGCCACACTCGGCGATCACCTCGGCGGCGCCCCAGGCCAGGCCCGGGTACATGTTGAACGCGGTGTTCGCGCCCGAGGTGAGCTCTTCGATCAGCGCGTACAGCGCGTAGGGCGCGCCCTGTCCGCCGAACTCCTTCGGCACCGAGATCTGCTTGAGGCCCGTCTCGAAGAGCTGCTTCCAGGCTTCCTTGAAGCCCTTCGGGGTGATCACCGAGCCGTCGACGACCTTGCAGCCCTCGCGGTCGCCCGTGCTGTTGAGGGGTCCCAGGACCTCCCGCGCGAAGCGGTACGTCTCCTGAAGAATCGTCTTCGCGGTCTCTTCGTCCCAGCCCTCGTAGGGGCCTTTGCCGGCGAAGTCCTTGAAGCCGAACTGCTCGAACAACACGAACTGCATCTCGCGAAGATCCGCCTTGTAGCGGTTGATTCCAGCCGACATGTCTCGCTCCAGGAAACGGCCCAGTGACAAACGACGCCGTGCGTCGTGCACCATCCTGCGCGTGGGCTGATTCTCAAGTCAACGCATTTTGACGCACCGCGAGATGGAGCTGATTACTTCTTCTTTTTCGCGGGCTTGGAGGCCTTCTTCGCCGGCTTCACGGCCTTCTTCGGAGGCGCCGTTCGGGCCGCTGGCTTCTTCGCGGCAGGCTTCTTCGTCGTCGGCGCCTTGCCAGGCTTCGCGGTGCCCTTCCCGACCGAGGGCCGGGGCGCGGGTGGTGGCGGCGGAGCGGCGAGGATCGACTGCCGTGGCACGGTGACGATGAGGGGCGGCTGGCCGGTGCGAAAGCGGGTCTCGTCTTCGAACGAGTAGAAGACCTTGAGGAGCACCGTGCCGCGCACGACGAGCTCGCCCTTCTGGTTCTCGGCCCACACGTCGAGCTCGACGAAGTACTTCCCGCCCTCGCCCCAGCGGTCGCTCACGCGGCCCTTGCAGACGAGCGTGTCGGTGGGCCACAGCATGCGGGTGAAGCGGGCCTGCGCCTTCTTCACCTGGCCACCGCGCGCCCAGTCGGTGACGAGCTGCCCCAGGAAGCCCAGGCCCAGCGTCGACGGCGCCACCACCGACGGCATGCCCACCGCCTTCGCGGCCGGCTCGTCGACGTTGAGCGGGTTGTAGTCGTTGGTGGCGGCGGCGTAGCGGGCGAGCTGCACGCGGTCGATGGGCGCCTTCGCCATGGCCGGCAGCTCGTCGCCGACCCGAACGTTCTCGAAGTAGAGCTTGCGCGGCGGCATCAGGCCTCCCGGGTGGCGCGGACGACGTAGGAGCGGCGGGCGCGGAAGACGATCTGCCCTTCTTCGTCGCGGCCCTCGTCTTCGATGACGGCGACCTCGACGCGGCCCGCGGGGCCCGCACGATCCGAGATCTCCGACACGCGGCTCGTCACCAGCAGGCGGTCTCCGGCGACGATCGGCCGCTCGTACTCGAAGCTCACCTCGCCCAGCAGCAGGTTGCGGGCGGGCACGCCGACGAGCTCGCGCAGGTCGCTCCCGGTCGCGAACGAGATGGGGAACGAGGGCGGCGCGGCCACGTTGGCGTAGCCCGACGCGCGCGCGTACTCGGCGTCGAAGTAGATCGGGTTGTAGTCCCCCAGCGCCTCGGCGAACCGGCGAATGGCGCCCCGCTCGACTTCGTTGAGCGTCGGCGGCGTCGTTCGTCCTACGGCTGACCGATCGAGCATCTCGTTCGTCTCCGTTAGCGTCCTGCGGGGAGCTCGAGGACGGTGAGCAACCCGGCCTGCGAAGTGGCGATGCGTGGCGCGGCGTTCACCACGAGGTTGGCGGTGGCCCGGTCTCCGGGAATGCCCCCGGGGATGAGCACCTTGAGCTTCGGGTCGCCGTCGATCTCGATGACGTCGCCCGGCTCGTCCGCGCCGAGCGCGATGGTGAGCTCGAGGCGCACGCGCTCCTGGCCGTCGTCGAGCGCCACCGCCACCTGGTGCATGCCCGCGACCTGCCCCTTCTTCACCACGAAGGCCCCGCCCTTCACGTCTTCCTCGGCGAAGACGGGCGTGAGCTCTTCTTCGTAGTCGTCGCAGTCGAGGCCGAGGCCCAGCGCGCACAGGGCCGCCGACTCGACGAGGCCCACGTGGCCGATGCGGCCCTGGTCGACGAGGCGGAAGAACTCCTCTTCCGAGAGCCCGGCGCCCACCTTGCGCTGGAGCGCTTCGCGGCGCGTCAGCGCGTCGACGGTGCGCGTCACCTTCGCGTGGTGCACGGCGCCGCACACCTGCCCGACGGTGGCCACCAGCCGATCGAGCACGAAGCCCGGGTTGACGCCCGCGCCCACCACCGACACCCCGGCGCGCTCCGCGGCCCGCTCGAGCTGCTCGGCGATCTCGGGGTGGTTGAACCAGGGAAACGCCAGCTCCTCGCAGGTCGAGACGACGTGCAGGCCGTGCGACATCGCCTCGAGCAGTTGATCCTTCACCTGGGGCAGCCGCGAGCCCGTCGCGTGCAGCAACACCACGTTCTTCCGCCGTGCCACCGCCGCCGACAGCGAGGCCTGCACCTTGAGCCCGCCCGCCGACTGGCCGATGACGTCGGCCAGGCCCTTTCCCTTGAGCGCGGGGCTGGTGTCGACGGCGCCGACCAACTCGACCTCGTCATGGGCGAGGGCGGCGCGGGCGATCTCCTGGCCAATCACACCAAGGCCCATCACGATGACTGGCACGCGCCCCGATGCCGCGCTTTTTCCCATAAGGTTTCGCGATGGTAGACGAGCCGGGCGCCACCCGGCGAGAAAAGCGCACCTCGGCCGACTTTCAGCGCGCGCGCCCTCCCATGGCGTTACAGTCAGGTCTCACGCCCAAAACCCAAGGAGTTTCGTACACATGGAGCGCTTTCTCGTCGTCGATGATGATCCGTCCATCACCGACGTGTTGCGCCGGGTGCTCGAGTCGATGGGCCACCCCGTCACCGTGTTCACCGACCCGCTCGAGGCAGCGCAAGCCACCGACTTCGACCTGGTGGTGACGGACTACATGATGCCGAACCTCAACGGCATCGAGCTGCTCGGCGTGCTGCGGGCCAAGCGCCCCGACGCGGTGCGGTTGCTGATCACCGCGGCCAACGACTTCAAGGTGGCCATCGAGGCCGTCAACCGGGGCGAGGTGTTTCGCATCATCGGCAAGCCCTGGCAGCTGCACGACCTGCGCTTCGGGCTCCAGCAGGCGGTCGACTACTACCGGCTCGTTCAGGAGAACCGGCGGCTGGCCCG
>JALOQF010000310.1 GCA_025459425.1 Myxococcaceae bacterium
ACCGGCCGAGCCTCCCGCCGCGCCGCCATCGGGGAGCGGCGGCAGACACTGAAAGTCGACGCAGCGCCAGCCACTCCCGCATGGACGCATCGCGTCGCACTGCCGCTCGACCACGGGTTGGAAACAACTGCACGACGACAGGGCGCTGACGACCGCCATCACCGCGAGCGCTGCCCGGGAACGAACCATGATCACCACCGTAGCCCCCGGCGAGCGCCGGGCAACAGACCGGCTGGTCAACGACCGACGGCGGTTCTTCGATGGGGTGCGGCGTCGTGGTAGACCGTCGTGTCGCGGCGGCTGTCGCTCCGCCTTCCCGCCGCGGGGGTGTCATGTCGGAAGCTGGCGTCGACGATCCGCTCCTGGGAAAGGTCCTGAGCGGCCGCTTTCAGATCGTCGAGCCCCTGGGTGTGGGCGGCATGGGCCGCGTCTACAAGGCCATTCAGCAGCCGCTCGACCGCGTGGTGGCGCTCAAGGTGCTGAACCCCCGCTACGACGGCACGAAGGACCCCGGCTTCGAGCGCCGCTTCTTCCTCGAAGCGTCGATGACCGCGAAGCTCAAGCACCCGAACACCATCACGGTGCACGACTACGGGCGCACCGACGAGGGCATCTACTTCATCGCGATGGAGTACCTCGAGGGCGAGACGCTCCAGCAGGTGCTCGCGCGCGAAGGGCCGATGCCGTGGCAGCGGGCGCTGGCGGTGGCGGCGCAGGTGGCCCGCTCCCTGCGTGAGGCGCACAAGCTGGGCCTGGTGCACCGGGACTTGAAGCCGGCCAACGTGATGCTCCTGTCCGAGGGCACCGGCGGTGACGTGGTGAAGGTGCTCGACTTCGGGCTGGTGAAGGCCTTCGCGTCGGACCTGATGAGCAAGAGCGACACCGAGCTCACGCAGGCCGGGGTGTTGCTGGGCAGCCCGCTCTACATGGCGCCGGAGCAGGCGAAGGCCGAGACCGACCAGCGCACCGACATCTACGCGCTGGGCGTGCTGACGTTCCAGTGCATCGCCGGGCGCCCGCCCTTCCAGGGCCGCGAGTCCATCGACATCATCGTCAAGCACGTGAAGGAAAAGCCGCCCGAGCTCTCGTCGCTCAAGCCCGAGCTCCCGCCCGAGGTGAACGCGCTGGTGATGAAGTGCCTCGAGAAGGCGCCGGCCAGCCGCTTCCAGACGATGGACGAGCTGCTCGAGGCGATGCGCGTGGCGATGTCGGGCCAGGGCATGTCGGGCTTCTTCGTCGACCCACGCACCTCGTCGAACCCCTTCGTGCCGTCGCACACGTCGCAGGCGAACCGGGCGCCGAGCTCGGCGCGCATGCGGGTGGTGTCTCCGGCCGTGCCCGAGGGCAGCGCGACCCGCGCCGACCGGCCGGAGCCGTCGCTCGAGGTGGAGATCACCGAGTCGGGCACGCACCCGGGCAAGGCGTCGCAGAAGAAGCTGCTGTTCGGGGTGCTGGGGCTGGCGGCGCTCGGGCTCCTCGTGGGCGGCGCGGTGGCGCTGTCGAGCGCCAGCAAACCGACCACCACCACGCTCGAGCCGAAGCCGCCTGCGCCGCCGGTGGTGACACCGCCGAAGCCAGAGGCGCCAACGGAGAAGCCAGCCCCCGTCGAGGTCACCTTCGCCGTCGACAGCGAGCCTTCGGGCGCGACCGTCTCCCGCGACGGCGTCGTGGTGGGCACCACCCCCTTCTCGTTGTCGGTGACGCGCACCGCCGACACGGCCGCCAGCGTCGAGCTCGTGTTCGCGCTCGATGGGTACCTGGGCACGACGCTGGTGGCGCAGGGCCTCGGCGGCACGGTGCCGGTGCGCCCGACGCTGACGAAGAAGAAGCCCGCGCCCACGCCCGGGCCGGTGCGCGTCAAGCCGACGAAGCCCCCGAAGAGCCCGAAAGAAACGGACCCCGGCTACAAGGACGACCCCTACCAATGACGACCTCGAGGTGGGCGCGGCTGGCGCTGGCCGCGGCGCTGGTGTGGAGCCAGGCGACGCTCGCCGACCCCCGCGTCGAAGCGCGCCGGCACTTCAAGACCGGCATGTTCCTCATCGGCGAGGGCAAGTACGACGAGGCCATCGCCGAGCTGCTCGAGGCGTACGCCATCAAGCCGCACCCGAACGTGCTCTTCAACGTCGCGCGCGCGCACGAGGCCGCTGGCCGCCCCGCCGAGGCGCTGGCCTTCTACCGCCGCTACCTCGACGCCAACCCACCCGACGCCGCCTCGGTGCGCGAGACGGTGGCGAAGCTCGAGCCGCTGGTGCCCGCGAAGGCGGAGCCGCTTCCTGCGGTGGAGCCGGTGAAGCCCGTCGACCCGAAGAGCCGCCCCGTCACGCCGGCCCTCGACGAGGCGACGCTGGCGAAGGTGGCGGCCCTCACCGAGCGCCTCGAGAAAGCGGTCGAGAAGGCCGAGCGTCGGGCCGACGACGAAGACGCGCTCCCCGCCGGGAAGACCGCGCCGGGAGAGCCGGCGGCCGCGCCCGTCGAGGACTTCTCGGTGCCCTACGAAGAGACGGTCGTCGCCGCCGCGCGCCGGAGCCAGTCGTCGCTCGAAGCGCCCAACGCCACCACCGTCATCACCGGCGACGAGATTCGGGCGTCGGGCCTCACCACCATTCCCGAGCTGTTGCGGCGCGTGCCGGGCGCCGAGGTGATGACGATGGGCTGGTCGAGCGCCAACCTCTCGATTCGGGGCTTCAACCAACGCATCAACAACAAGGTGCTGGTGCTCATCGACGGGCGCCCCGAGTACCAGGACTTCCTCGGCGTCACGCTGTGGCCGGTGCTGCCCATCGGCGTCGAAGAGATCGAGCGCATCGAGGTGATTCGCGGCCCGGCGGGCGCGCTCTACGGCGCCAACGCGATGCTGGGCGTCGTCAACATCATCACCCGCGCGCCGGGCACGGGGCCGCGGGCCGAGGCGACGGGCTTCTTCGGCAACGGCAACCTCGGGGGCGGCAGCTTCGTGGCGTCGGGCGGCGAGGCGGTGAAGTACCGGGCGTCGGTGGGCTACCAGCAGGCCGACAAGTTCAGCCGCGACTTCGCCGAGGGCCGGCCCGACGTGGTGAGCGCCGTGCCCGAGCCGAACCTGGGCCTGCGCTCGGCGCGCGCGAACCTCACCGCCTTCTACGCCTTCAACAAGAACGTGAGCCTCGCGGCCTCGGGCGGCGTCAACCGGCTCTTCACCGAGGTGTACGGCATCGGGCTGCTGCGCAACTACTTCCTCGACGGCACCGGCGGCTACGCGAAGGTCGACTTCACCGGCGGCCCGGTGAAGGTGCGCTTCTTCTGGAACCACCTCAACGCGGTGGCGGGCCCGCAGTACGCGGTGCGCGGGCAGCGGAGCCTCGAGACGACGCTCGACTCGAACGTCTTCGACGCCGAGGCCCTCTTCCAGCAGGCCTTCGAGCTCGGCGGGCGCCACCAGCTGAGCATCGGCGTGTCGGGCCGGCTCAAGCGGCTGGCGTGGAGCTACATCGGCCCCCTGACGCAGGAGATTCACGGCGCGGCCTTCGTGCAGGACGAGTGGAAGCTGCTGAGCAGCCTGTCCATCGTCGGCAGCTTCCGCATCGACCGGCACCCGCTCATCCTCGACGGCCAGCCTGGCATCGTGCCGTCGCCACGGCTGTCGGTCGTCTTCACGCCCTTCGAGGGCAACGCGTTTCGCGGCATGGTGGCGAGCGCGTTCCGCCAGCCGACGTTCCTCGAGAGCTACGTCGACCTGCCGGTGCCGGCGCCCGGCGCTCCCGGCGCCTCGGTGCTGACGCAGGGCAGCCGCAGGCTGGTGCCCGAGTCGTTGCTGTCCTTCGAGCTGGGGTACCGGGGCGAGGCGGCGCGGCTGGGCCTGTCGTGGGACGTGGCGGGCTACGTCAACTTCGTGCGCAACCTCATCGTGTTGTCGGCGGTGACGCCGCTGTCGGGGAACGAGGCCTTCGACGCCCGCAGCCAGTCCTTCCTCGTCGGCCGCTCGGCGTTCGAGAACGACCCCGGGGTGTACCGCGCTCTCGGCGGCGAGGTGGGCGTCACCTGGAACGCGACGCGCGGGCTCGACCTGCGGCTGTCGACGGCGCTGCAGACGATTCAGTCGGTCGAGAACCGCGCGGTGTGCGGCCCCTGCTCGCAGGCGCCGGCGGTGAAGGTGAATGGTGGCTTCGTCTACCGCACGCCCGTCAACCTCGACCTCTCGGCCGACGTCAGTTACGTGTCGGGCACCACGTGGGTCGAGCGCGAGCCGGCCGCGTCGGACCCGACGTCGATTCTCAACCTGCAGAACCCGCTGCCGGGCTTCACCGTCATCAACGCGCGGGTGGCGTACCGGCTGCTGAACGACCGCGTCACGGTGGCGGTGGTGGGCCAGCAGCTCGGGCCCGCGCACCAGGAGCACCCCTTCGGCAACACCATCAACCGGCGCGTCTTCGCGCAGCTCTCGGTGCAGCCATGAGACAGGCCTACGCGCTCGTCGCGCTCGCAGTCGTCACGGCGTGTGAGCCGCCGCCCGTCTCGGCAGGCGCCGACCGCCGGCAGAACACGAAGTCGACGCGCATCGAGGGCACCGTGGTGGTGTCGTCGGCGGCGCGGGGCCGCGTGGTGGTGCTGTTGTTCGACGCGAACCGGCCTCCGCCGCCGACGGGCACCGGGCGGCCGCTCACGTTCGACATCGTTCCGCGCGACGAGCTCTTCGGGGCGGTGCGCGACTTCGACACGGGGCCCTTCACGGCGCCGTTCGCCTTCTCGCTGGTGAACCCGGGGCAGTACCAGGTGCGCGCCTTCCTCGACGCCAACGACGACTTCATTCCCTGGTACGGCGTGACGAACGAGGTGAACGCTGGAGACGTGGGTGGTGCGGCGCTCGATTCCATCAGCCGGGCCCCGCTCACCATCGACATTCCCGCGAGCGAGACCGAGAGCCCGCCGCCGGCGCTCGACGTGCCCGTCAGCATCGGAGACACCGCCCGCGTGCCCGTCGACCGCCCTGCCTTCGAGGTGGCCGCGGCCGGCACCAGCGCGCCCATCACCGAGGTGAGCCTGCAGGGCGCTCCGGTGCTGGTCGACCTGCGGGTCAAGCCGGTGGTGGACACGCTCGTGAAGCAGCCGGCGCCGGTGTTCCTCGCGCGCTTCATCGACGACAACAATGACGGCCTGCCCGACGACGCGAACGGCGACGGCGTTCCCGAGATGTGGCCCCGCGTGGTGGTGCGCAAGCTGTCTGACGCGGCGGGCGCCAACCCGCTGGCCGACGAGAACGACCTCGACCGCAACGGGCTGCTCGACGAGACAGGCGTCGACTACGAGCACCTCAACCCGCAGACGATGGCGGCGATACCGGCCGACGGAAAGCCGGACCTCGTGGTGCTGGCCGCGGGGTTCAACGCAATGGAGCTGGCGCCACAGCTGCTCGACGCGATGGGCCGGGTGAAGCCGATGCCGACGCCGCTGACGCGCCTGCCGCTGGTGATTCGGCCGCTCGCGCTCGACGCAACGAACAGCCGCCAGCCGGTGCCGCTGAAGGGGGTGCCCGACGGGCGCTATGCCATCACGGTGATTCAGCAGACGGGGCAGACGTGGCGCGTGCCCAATGAGCTGCAGCCGGGGCTCGCCGGGCGCGTCGGGCTGACCGAGGTGACGAGCCAGTCGTTCATCGTGCGCGTGGGGCCGAAGTAGGCGGGGGGGAACGATTCCTGGTGTTCCCGAAGGCAGTGACCGACGCGAAGGGTTCCCGAGGAAGAGCGCCAGCCATCGTCCAGCACCTGCGCTGATGGTGCTGCGCCAGGTACTGGACGCGGCCACGAGCTGCTCCACCGGGTTCGGCGCGGCGTCAGAGCCGCCCAGCGTCGCGGGCTCGTCAGAGGCGATGGGGGTGAAGCCACGAATGCGAGCCGTCGAGGTGAACGTACCCGTCCACACGTTCACGGCGCCGCTGGCGGGCGCAGGCGGGCTCCGAGTGCACCCAGCCGGGGCAACAGCCCCTCGGCCTCGGACTGGAAGCGGCGGGCCTCAAAGACGTCTCCCCGGCGGCGTGCGACGCGAGCGAGCCCCAACAGCGCCTCGACGCGGCTGAACGGCGTGACGGTGGCCTGGTCGAGCCGCTCGAGCGCCAGTGACAGCCGCTGGGTGGCCTCGGCGTCTCGGCCCGCCGCCTCGGCGCAGAGTCCAAGCCCGAGAAGAAAATCGGCGGTGTCTGGGCTCCCTTCGCCCCGCAGCGCCTCGACGAGCTCGAGGCCCGCGGCGAAGTCCTTCTCGGCGTCCGAAGGTGCGCCGCGCGCGAACTTCACCTTGCCTTCGAGCCCGAGCAGGAAGGCGCCCATCACGTGACGGGCGCCCAGGCCAATCACAGCGGCTCGCGCGCGCACCAGGTACTGCTCGGCGCGTACGACGTCCCCGCGGCGCAGCTCGAACTCGACGATGTTCAGCAGCGGCGCCGACAGCAGCGGGCTCGTCGCGCCGACCGCGGACGAGATGGTGAGCGCTCGCTCGTAGAGGGCGCGCGCCTCGTCCGGCGAGCGCACCGAGACACAGAGCGCGAGGTTGTTGAGCGGCGCTGCGAGCCGGACGTGCGACGGCCCGGCGAGCTGCTCGAGCGTCTTGATGGCCTGGCGGAAGAGGGGCTCGGCTTCGTCGCAGTGGCCCAGCCGCTGGAGCGCCGAGGCCTCTCCCGTGGCTGCCGCCACCACCAGAGATGGCAGGCCTGCTTCGGTGGCGAGCCGCCGCGCCTGCTCGAACGCCCGCCTCGCCGCTTCGAAACGAGACTGGGCGCGCGCCACGAGCCCTTCGGCTTCGAGCACCCGCGCCGTGAGGCCGGGCGGCTGCCCCAGGCGGACGCCCAACGCCTGGGCCAGCAACAGCCACCGGTCCATGTCTTCACGTGCGTCACGTTTGGCGGCCACTCGCGCGGCGACGACGGCCCCCTCGAGCGCCAGTTCGTCGGCGTGTGCGCCGAGCGCCAGCCCGACGCTCTCGACCGCCGCCGCGTCGGCTTCGGTGAAGTGGGCCTCGTCGAAGCGCACGCGGGCGACCTGTAGGCTCGCTGCCGCCGTCAGGGGTGCGAAGGCAAGCCCGCGGGCCTGCGCGAGTGCGTCGACGGCAGCGCGGGCCGCGGCGGGCACCTGGCCCAGGTCGGCCAGCGCCACGCTCTCCGAGAGCCTCGCCCGCACCGAAGAGGCCGCGCCCTGCAGCGTCCGGTCCGACGGGTGCGCGAGCGCCTGCCGGTCGGTCGCACACCGGGCGACGTCGGGCAGATTCCCGACGGCGCGCGCGGCGTTCTCCACGACGGCGGCATCGGCCCGATGGAAGGCGTCGAGCAACACCGTCAGCTGTCGGGTGGACGCCTCGAGGCAGGCCCGGCGCTCGAGGTCGACCTGCGACAGCGGCCCCACGAGGCGCTCGGCGCTGCACACGTCATCGGTGGTGTCGGCGAGCGTTCCAATCCACCGGGCGAGGGCTCGCGTCGCCAGCACCGCCGAGTCTTTCGCGTAGGGCAGCCGCGTCGCCTCGAAGGCCGACGCCAGCGCCGCTTCGTCGTGCGTCGTGAAGCGCGCGCGCACGGCCCGGCCCTCGCCCACACACCGAGACGCGCGCGCCCCGACGAGTAGCGCGCCGCCCAACCCCAGCGACAGGCCCGCCACCAGCCAGAGCGACGGCCGGCGCCGCGGGGCCGCAGGCGACATCGCGCGGAGCAGCTCGTCCATCGAGGGGAAGCGGTCGCGCGGGTCGAGTGACAGCCCGCGCTCCAACGCGGCGACGACCGGCGCCGGCAGCACGCCGCTGGGCGCGGTCGCCCGCCTCCCCTCGAGCACCGCGCGCCGCAGGGCCTCGAAGTCCGTGCCCTCGAAGGGAAAGCTGCCGAAGCAGAGTTCCCACGCCGTCACGCAGAACGAGAACTGGTCGCTGCGGGCATCGGCCGGCTCGCCGCGGAACTGCTCTGGCGACATGTACCGCGGGGTGCCCACCAACCCCTCCGGGAGCGAGGCCGTCGGGAGCGTCGTGACGTCGATTGGAGGCGCGGCGCGCAGCGAGCCCGAGTCGACGTCACGGCGAGAGACGGCGCGGATGCCGCGGGCGAGCCCGAAGTCGACGACGCGGGGGCGCCCGTCACGGCCCACCATCACGTTGGCCGGCTTGAAGTCGCGGTGAACGATGCCCGCGGCATGCGCAGCGGCGAGCCCCCGGCCCGCAGCCCGCAGCACGGCGAGTCTGTCTTCGAGCGGGTGCTGGGCACGCGCGAACTCGGCGAGCGAATGCCCCTCGATGAACTCCATCGCGAGGAAGACCTGAGCCGCGACATTGCCCGCGTCGAACACCTGCACCACCGACGGGTGAGACAGCTTTGCCAGCGCGCGCGCCTCGAGGAGCAACCGCTCGACCGCGCGCGGGTCTCCTGAGAGGCCTGACACCAACTTCAGCGCGACACGCCGGTCGAGCTGCGGGTCGTACGCCGCGTACACCGAGCCCATCGCACCGCTGCCGACG
>JALOQF010000311.1 GCA_025459425.1 Myxococcaceae bacterium
GCGGCACCTCGAGATCCACCATGCGGCCCACCGCGCCGACCGAGTCGTTCGTGTGGAGCGTCGACAGCACGAGGTGGCCGGTGAGCGCCGACTGAATCGCGTTCTCGGCCGTCTCCGGGTCGCGGATCTCGCCGACCATGATGATGTCGGGGTCCTGCCGGAGGATGTGGCGGAGCGCGTTGGCGAAGTCGAGGCCGATCTTCGGCTGCACCTGGGTCTGGTTGAACGACTCCCACACCATTTCGATCGGGTCTTCGATGGTGGTGACGTTCACGTCGGGCCCGGCGAGCGCCTTGAGCGCCGAATACAGCGTCGTCGTCTTTCCAGAGCCCGTGGGGCCGGTCACCAGAATGAGCCCGTGGGGCTCGGCGATCCACGACTCGAAGAGGTGCTTCTCGGTCGGGTCGAAGCCGAGCTGCGCGATGTCGACCACCAGCGTCTCGGGGTCGAAGATGCGCATCACCACCTTCTCGCCGAAGGCGGTCGGCAGCGTCGAGACACGAATCTCGATCTCCTTGCCGTCCCGGTCGATCTTGATGCGGCCGTCCTGGGGCTTGCGCTTCTCGCTGATGTCGATGCGCGAGATCATCTTCACGCGCGAGACGACGGGCGCGTGCACCTGCATCGGCAGCGTGTAGACCCCGTGCAGCACGCCGTCGATGCGGAAGCGCACCAGGCTCTTGTCGCGCTTGGGCTCGATGTGAATGTCGCTCGCGCGGTTCTCGAAGGCCGAGCGCAAGAGGTGCTCGACCGCCTGGATGATCGAGTTGTCTTCGGGCGCGAGTTCCTTCGACGAGGTGCTCGACAACGTGACGAGCTGCTCGAAGTTCGAGACGCCGGGGCCGGTGGTGGCGAACTCGTCGGCGGCGGCGGCCAGGGTGCGCCGGAAGCCGTAGACGTCTTGAATGCCCTTGGCGATGTCGGCCTTGGCGCACAGCACCGGGCTGATGGGCACGCCCACCATGCGCTCGAGGTTCTCGAACAGGTCGCGATCGAACGGGTTGGCGACGGCTACCACCAGGGGCACGCTGGGCCCCGCGCCCCCTTCGAGCGGCAGCAGGTAGTGGCGCGCCGCGTAGGGCTTCGAGATGGTGCGCGCCGCCAGGTTCATGTCGAGCCGCAGCAGATCGATCTTCCGGTACGGCACCTGCGCCGCGGTGGCCACGGCCTCGGTGATTCGATCCTGGTCGAGCACCTCGCCGGGGCGGCCGGGGATCGGCACCTGGAAGAGCGCGACGATCTCGATGGGTGAGACGGCGTACTTCTCGTCGCCCATCTGCTTGCGCACCCGCTTGATGGCCTGCTGCTCACGCTGCAGCACGTCGCCGGCCTGGCTCTTCGTCAAGAAGCGCGCGGCCACCAGGGCGTCCAGCACGAACGCGAGCGAGAAGTCCTTCGCGCGGCGGGTGTCTTCGAGCTTCGTCAACGACGGCGCCTCCTGGCGGCCAGGGCAAGACCGACCAACCCGAGCATGGGGCCGAACGAGCCCGGCGTCGAACACGCGCACCCGGCCGAGCCGCTGCCGCCCGAGGTGCCAGCGTCGGGGCGTGGGCGAAACGGCATGCCCGCGTCCGGCGCCGAGCAGAAGACCGAGCACCCCGCGTCGTTGGGGTCGACCGGCAGCTCGCACTCGCCGTCGATGCACCGCTGGCCCACCGGGCAGTCGAGATCGAGCTGACACATGGGTACGCAGGCCTGCACGCCCGCGAACGTCTTGCAGCGCAGGCCCGACCCGCAGCTCCCGCGCCCGGAGCACGTCTTGAGGCAGAACAGCTCGCCCCGATCGTCGGGAATGCAGGCCGCGCCGGTCGGGCACGTGCCGCACCCGCGGCCACAGCTCGCCGTGCATTGCTGGGTCGGCAGCCGCGCCTCGGCCTGCCGGCACGTCTGGCCCACGCCACATTGAGCCTGGGTGGTGCAGATGGTGCCGATGGGCGCGCCGGAGTTCTGCTTGGGCACGCAGCGCCCGTCACAGACGCGGCACTCGTAGTCGACCACCTGCCCGTTGACGACCGGGTCGACACAGTCACCCTCGACCCGGCACGACGGAATGCAGATGCCTTCGTTGCCCGTCGTCGCGCTCAAGGTGTCGCACGAGTAGCCGGGCCGACAGTCGGCCAGCCCCACGCGGCAGCTCTTGATGCACAACCGCGCGCCGCTGGTGGCCGGCACGCACACCGACCCGGCGGGGCACGCGGGTTGACCGGCTTCGCAGCTCTGCGTGCAGTAGCCGCCGCTCCAGAGGGTGGTGCCCGTCGCAGCCTGCGATTGGCGAAGGCAGGTGCCCACGAGCGAGTTGCACTCGGGCTGCGAGGTGCAGGCGCGGCCGATCTGCGTCTGGTTCGGCGCTGGGTACTGGCAGGCGTTGGCGCTGCCGGGAAAGCCGGTCGCCGGCAGACACTGCATCGGGAGCGGACACGGCGTGGTGTTCGGCACGCACGGGCTCGCGCAGTACCGCGAGGGCCCCTGACTGCCCGTCACCGTCACGCACTGCAGGTTCGGGTCGCACGTGCCCGCGCCGGTGCAGGGCGCGCCGACCTTGCCGGTGGCGGGGTTGCGGGCGCAGTAGCCCGTCACGTCTTCGGCCTGCAGGAAGCGCTTGTTCTCGGCGAAGTACACGTTGCCGATCATCACGCCGAGCCCGAAGTGATCGAGCCCCAGGCAGTGGCCTGCCTCGTGCGTCATCACCGACTGGAAGTCGATGGTGCCGGGCGGCACGGTGCCCGAGGCCTCGGCGCTGAAGACCGGCATCAAGCCGTTCAGGTACACGTCACACGTCTGCAGCACCCCCGCGTAGTCTTCGGGGGTGGTGATGGCCGCCGTGAAGCCACCGAAGAAGAGATCGCGCGTCTCGGGCGCCGAGGTCGGCGTCACCCACACCGGCGTGACGTTGTAGACGTCGAACCGGTCTTCCGGCCGGGGCACCGTGCCCGTGGTGAAGCCCTGGCTGGCCATCTTCGGCATCGCGCAGGCGACGTCGTTCCACTGCGCCCAGGCGGCTTCCGCGGCGGGCCGGGTGAGGTTGATGGACAGGTTGGCAGGCGCCGGCAGGCGTGAGTCGAGGTAGTAGGGAAACGGGCTGGCCTGCGACGACAGCATGCGGAACGGCAGGTACCGCGGCTCGGCGGCCAGCGCGGCGCCAGCGACGAGCGAGACGAGCCACACGCGCCTCATGGCGTGCTCCGCGTGGGCGGCGTCGGGCGGGCCCCCGGCGTCACGGGGGCGTTGGGCAGCGGCGGCGCCAGCGGGCCCCGGACGAGGCCCGGCGGCACGGCCCGCAGCTCGGCCACCACCTGCGCCACCGGCCGCCGCGTGTACGCGCCGGTGAACATGTCGTGCACGACGACCTGGTTGCCGTCGACGACGGGCTGCTTGCCTTCGCCCATCGACACCAGCACGCAGCGCAGGGGCTCCCGGCAGTGGAGGAAGACGAGCGCCTTCTCGCCGACGGCGAAGTCGGCGTCGCCAGGCACGTGCACCGTGCGCGCGCCGAGCGTGCCGCCAAGCTGGAGCAGCGTCACCTCGGCCGGCCCGCCGTTGCGCACGTCGTCGAGCACCTTGAGGCGCGTCTCGGTGTGGAAGCGCTCCGGCCCGTCGATCACGGTGCGTCGATCGAGCACCTCGACGAGCGCCACCCGGTCGGATGCCTGAGCGCGCTGCGCGAGGGTGTGGGGAAGCTGAGAAGTCGCCACTGCGACGAGCGGCAGCGCCACCACCGCCAGCGCGGCGACGAGAGAGGTCGTTCCAGGTCTCATGGGTGAAGCGGTCTCCTTCGGCCCAACGGCACCCGTCAGCGTAGCGCGGAAGGCGCCAGGGTGGCGGCCCGCAGCGTGGCCTCGAGCAACGCCTCGGTGCTGGGTCGCTCGGCGATGGCCGTCACCTGAACGCCGTGCTCGGCGAGCGCCGACGCCGTCGATGGGCCGCTGGCCACCAGCCGGGCACCGTCCCGCCACGCCTCGTCGGTGGCGAGCGCCAGCGCCTCGGCCGCCGACGGGCTGTGCACCACCACGACGGTGCCGGGCTCGAGTGCGGGCACCACCAGCGGCGCCTCGTCGTACAGCCGCATCAACGTCACCCGGCCGGGCACCTGCGACAGCCAGCGGCGCCAGGTCGCCTCGCCCGGCCCGCCCACCCACAGCACGTCGTCTTCTTCCGTCAGGAGCGACTGGAGCGTCTCGAGCCGGCCCTCTTCCCGTTCCGGCAGCACGTGGCGGGCTTCCCACCCGTGTCGACCGAGCGCACGCACCGTGTCGAGGCTGGGCGCCAGGAACGCCGCGCGCGCGGCGACGTGTTCGGCGCCAGCTCCGCGCACCAGCCCCGCCAGCACCCGCACCGCCGTGGGCGACTCGGGAATGACCCAGGAGAAGCGACCCACCTGCTCCGCGAGGGCCGTCAGCGCCACCGCCGCGCCGACCTCGGTGACGGCCAGCAGCGGCCAGGCGCGCACCTCGAGCCCCTCTTCTTCGAGGAGGAACGTGAGATCCTGCACCTCGGCGGGCTCACGCAGCAGCAGGACGGGCGGCATCGGGCGCGAGCGCGGGTGTCAGAGCTTGTCGAGAATGAAGGCCGCCAGCAGATCGGCCTCGGGGTTCGCAGGCTTCTTCTTCGGGTCGGCCTTCGCCGGCGCCGGCGCCTGCACCTCGGTGACGTAGCCTTCGGCCACCTCGTAGGCGGTGTCGCCGAGGATCACCGAGTCGGCCAGGTGCTCGGCCCCGAGGGCCTGGAGCTGCTCCGTCGTCTTGACCCGCCCGACCAGCCCATTGGTGTCGTCACCCGACACGAGCTTGATGAAGTGCACGGCCGGAACGGCGGGGTGCGTCGAAGACCCACCCTCTTTCACGACCAGCTTGCCGTCCTGGAGGTCGGCCTTCTCGGCCATCGACCATTCTTCCAGGGACTTTTGGGGGAGGAAGAGCTTCACGAAGACGACTCCAAAGGCGGCGCGGAACGAACTGGCGTATTACACCCGACCATCATCATTCACCACTGGCCCCGCGTCACGCAGGGTCATTCATGGGAGCCGCTTCATGGCGAAAGACACCGTTGCCGTTCAAGATGCCTCGTTCAAGGCCGAAGTGCTCGACTCCAGCGTGCCGGTGCTGGTCGACTTCTGGGCCACCTGGTGCGCGCCGTGTAAGGCCATCGCGCCGGCGCTCGACGAGCTCGCGACCCAGTACAAGGGCAAGGTGAAGATCGCGAAGGTCGACGTCGACGAGAGCAACGGCGTCGCCCAGCAGTTCGGCATCCGCTCCATCCCCACCCTGCTGCTGTTCAAGGGCGGCAAGGTGGTCGACCAGCTCGTCGGCGCGGTTCCGAAGGCCAAGCTCGAAGACACGATCAAGAAGGCGCTCTGAGCCGGCAAGAAGGCGGTGTGCAAAAGACGGCGCCGTGACGGCGTCAGCAGGCTCCGCTCGCGAGAACGGAGCTTGCGTTGACCGCGCACCGGGAGCACAACGCGCGCGCCCGTGCTCGGTCACCTCCTCAAGGCAGACTACGAAGAGCTGATCGCGAAGAAGGACTGGGAGTCGCTTCGAATCGCCTTCGAAGACCTCGACCCGGCCGACATCGCCGAGGTGCTCCACGATCTGCCCGCCGAGGACTCGGGGGTCATCTTCCGCATCCTCCCGCGTGACATCGCGGGCGTGGCCTTCGAGTACCTGCCGCTCGATCAACAGACCGAGCTCGTGCAGACGCTCGGGAGCGAGCAGCTCGCCAGCGTGCTCAACGAGATGGCGCCGGACGACCGCACGCGCCTCTTCGAGGAGCTGCCCGCCGAGGTGACGCGCCGGGCGCTCGAGACGCTCAAGCCCGACGAGCTGAAAGTGGCCCGGCAGCTGCTGGGCTACGCCGAAGGCACCGCCGGGCGCTACATGACGCCCGAGTACCTGGCGCTCAAGCCGTCGATGGCGGCCGCCGAGGCGCTCGGCTTCCTGCGGGCCAACGGCAAGGGCCGTGAGACGCTCAACGTGCTGTACATCGTCGACGATCGGAACTCGCTGCTCGCCGACTTGCGGCTCGCGGATCTGGTGATGGCGGCGCCCGAGGCGCGCGTGGGTGAACTGCCCAACCGCCCCCTGGTGTCGATTCCAGCGACGGCGTCGAAGGACGAGATCGTCTCGACGTTCGAGAAGTACGACCGGGTCGCCTTGCCCGTGACGGACTCGAAGGGCGCGCTGCTGGGCATCATCACCGCCGACGACGTGCTCGACGTGCAGGAAGCGCAGGCGACCGAAGACATCCAGAAGCTCGGCGGTATGGAGGCCCTCGAAGCGCCGTACATGGAGATCGGCACCTTCGAGATGCTGAAGAAGCGCGGGGGCTGGCTCGCGGTGCTGCTCGTGGGCGGCATGTTGACCGCCACCGCGATGGGCTTCTTCCAGGACGAGCTCGCGCGCGCCGACGTGCTGTCGCTCTTCTTGCCGCTCATCATCGCCTCGGGCGGCAACTCGGGCAGCCAGGCGACGTCGCTCATCATTCGCGCGCTGTCGCTGAGGCAGATCGAGCTGCGCGACTGGTGGAAGGTGGCAGCACGCGAGGCCCGCAGCGGTCTGTTGCTCGGGGTCATGCTCGCCACCATCGGCTTCGTGCGCGTGGTGGTGTGGGAGCACCTGTTCCGCGCGGGCGTCTTCAGCCGGGGCTACGGCGAGCACTACCTGCTGGTAGCCCTCACCGTGTCGGGCAGCCTCGTCGGCGTGGTGCTCTTCGGCGCCCTCATCGGAGCCATGCTGCCGTTCGCGCTGCGGCGGCTCGGGCTCGATCCCGCGGCCGCGTCGGCGCCCTTCGTTGCGACCATCGTCGACGTCACCGGCATCGTCGTGTACTTCACGGTGGCCAGCCTGATTCTGAGGACCACCCTGCTCGCGCCAGTCCAACCTCCGCTCGAGCCACCGGGCGCGCCAGCACCGGTCGACGCTCCACGATGGGGTGCGCCCGCTCCGGGCTGAGACGTCACGAAGCGAGCTGGCGGAAGACCCACGCGAGGTCGCGGCCGATCTGCTCGACCCGAGCGTCGTACGTGCGCGCCTCGTCCGGCGTCCCGTCGGAGACCTTCGGGTCCTCGTACGGCACCGAGACGCGCGCCGAGGCGCCCTTGACGAAGGGACAGGCGGCATCGGCCTGCGAGCACGTCATTACGGCCACGAAGCCCGACGGCGGGAGCGACGGATCGTCGAGCGTCTTCGAGAAGACCTCGGCCGGCGGTTCCCCCGTGGCCCAGCGGACCTGCGAGTGGGGGTTGGTGCCGGTGTCGGGCGTGGTGATGTCGAAGCCAGCGCGGGCGAGCGCCGCGGCCGCGCGTGAGTTGAACGCCGTCGCCTCGGTGCCGGCCGAGAAGGTGCGCACCCGCACGCCGACCCGCCGGGCCGCGACCGCAGCGAGCAGCTGGCCCATGTGGCTGCGGCGCGAGTTGTGCGTGCAGACGAAGAGCAGGTCGAGGGAGCCCCTGCGCGACAGCTCCGCCCTCAGGGTCTTCACCAGCGCCTCGAGCCGGGCCCGGTGTGCTTCGTCTCCCGTCGGTCCGGCGGCTTCCCACGTGGCGAAACGTTGCTCGAGGGTCGGTGTGACGGGAGGGAGGGGCATGGGAGTCGTGCGGCACGCAGCGAGGGTGACGAAGCAGATGAGACTGCACAGGCGCATGCTGGAGTCATCTCACACCACGGATGCTCGATCATGGCGCCCACGTCACGGGCTGGTAGCGACGGCGCCCGGCCGGGCCCGATGACGAGCCTCGCGGGTGCACCAACGGCTGCCGCTGCCGACGGGCGAGAAACGGTGAGTGCCTTCCTGACGCCTGGGCCGGATCCAACTGGCCGACCTCGCGACCGCGCACGACCCGCTCGTCCCTGACGGACTACCAACCTGACGCGGCCACACGCGAACCGGCGTGCCACCAGGCCCAGGCTTCACCTGACGCAGCCACACGGGAACCGGAGGCTGACTCGCGCTGCCGAGGAGGTCCTCGACGAGGCCTCGGCCGTCGTCGAGACCGTGCAGCAGACGGTGCTCGGGACGCTGGGCGTCGAGCGTCGCATAGCCCTTAAGTCACTGCTCGCGGCGCTCGAAGGAGCACTCGTCGAAGTTCAGCGTCGACCGGAGCTCGCCGACCACTGAGCCTGGCCTGTCGGAGCGGCGGACTCGATCGTCGCGCTCCGAAGCCTCGAGAACCGACGGGCACGTCGAATCACTCCGGCTGTTCCGCCATCACGCACGAGGACCTCGTCGTCACGGCGTGCACCCGTTGAAGCTTGTGGGAGCGGCGGACTCGATCGTCGCGCTCCGAAGCCTCGAGACCCGGGGGCCGCGTCGAATCACGCCGGCTGTTCCGCCATCACGCACGAGGACCTCGTCGTCGGGGCGTGCACCCGGTGAAGCGTGTGGGTGCGGCGGACTCGATCGTCGCGCTCCGAAGCCTCGAGACCCGGGGGCCGAGGCTTAGGAGCGCGACGATCGAGT
>JALOQF010000312.1 GCA_025459425.1 Myxococcaceae bacterium
TCCAGGTCCGTGAAGGGCGTGAAGTTCCAGTTCTGGCGCCAGGCCTCGTTGTAGATGTCCTTGATGATGCCGGCCTCGCGGCGAATGTGCTTCAGCTCCATGAGGCGGATCTTCACGTTCGGCAGCGCGCGCGTCTTGTCGGCCACCTTCTTGGTGAACTCGTCCATCGGCGTGGTGGCGCTGTAGAGCCAGCCGTAGAAGTCCTTCGCCTTGCCGTAGCCGCACGCCTGGATGAGCGGGTCCATGAAGGGCCGGTTCCAGGTGGTGCCGATCATGTTCGGCACGTCGAAGCCCTCGACGAGAATGCCCACCTCACCCTTGGTGTCGAGGGTGATGGGGCCGCGCAGCCGCACGCGGCCCTTCGACTTCGCCCAGGCCTCGGCCTTCTCGAAGAGCGCCTTCGCGATGGCCTGGTCGTCGAGGCACTCGAAGAAACCGAAGAAACACGTCCTGGGCTCGTCGGGCCAGGTCTTGTCGTAGTCGAAGTCGAGCTGGGCCGAGATGCGGCCGACGGGCTTGCCGTCGCGGAAGGCCGTCCACGCGGCGAGCTCACCGTGCGCGAGGAACACGCTCTTCTTCGGGTCGAGCTGCTTGCGGTAGTCGTCCTTGAGCGGCGGCACCCAGTTCTTCTCGTTCGTCATGCCGACGTCCCACGGCACGTTGATGAAGGTCTCGACGTCTTTCTTGTTGCCCAGGTCGACCTGCCTCACTTCGATGGCGCTCATGCCCGCCTCGCTACAACAGCCGCGCGCCAGGCATCAGCGAAAATGCGCTATGGGCGCCCAGATGAGCGACGTGACGGTGAAGGTGGTGCGCGTGCGGGACAACCGCGACCTGCCGCTGCCCCGGTACCAGACGGAGCTGTCGGCCGGGCTCGACCTTCTGGCCGACCTCGACGCGCCGTTGACGTTGGGGTCGCTCGAGCGGGCGCTGGTGCCGACGGGGCTGTCGATCGAGCTGCCGCCGGGCTTCGAGGGGCAGGTGCGCCCGAGGAGCGGGCTCGCCGCCCGACATGGCCTGACCTGCCTCAATGCACCGGGCACCATCGACGCTGATTACCGAGGGGAGGTGAAGGTGATTCTCGTCAACCTCTCGAACGCGCCCGTCACCCTCGCGCGCGGCGATCGCATCGCGCAGCTCGTCGTCACCCCCGTCAGCCGCGCCGCCCTCGTCGAGGTCGACGCCCTCTCGCAGAGCGCAAGAGGATCCGCAGGGTTTGGCTCGACCGGGGTCTAGCGGAACCCCAACCGTTGCTGAAGCGTCACTTCTCAGGTAAAAAGCCAGTCTGATTCGCGTGTTACGGTGGCGTCGCGGGCCGCCGCGTTCGAGGAGCGTCTTCCGGTGCTTTGTTACCGCTGTGGCAGCCACGTCGCCGACACCGTCGACACGTGTCCCACGTGCGGCCAGAAGCTCGCTGGAGGTGGGCTGCGGCAGGCGACGGGCACGTTCTCGCGCCGGCGGGCCACCTCGCAGGTCATCGAAGGGGCTCCGTACCGCCCGCAAGATCTCGTCGCCAACCGCTACCTGATCAAGGACATCATCGGCGCGGGCCCGCTCGGCTTCGTGTTCCGCGCCCACGACAAGGAAGTGGACGTCGAGGTCGCGCTGAAGGTGGTGAACGCGCGGCTGTGTCAGACGGCAGACGAGCGGCGCACCTTCGCCAAGCAGCTGCGGCTGGCGCGCAAGCTGTCGCACCCGAACCTGGTGCGGGTCTACGAGGAGGGCGAAGATCAAGACCGGCCCTTCTTCACCTCGCAGTTCCTCGATGGCCTCACGCTGCGGAAGATCATCGATCTGCGACTGCAGAAGGGGCAGTTCTTCGCGCTCCACGAGATCGAGCCCATCTTGAGCCAGGTGTGCTCGGCGCTCGACGGGGCCCACAAGGTGGGCCCGCACACCAGCATCAAGCCGGACAACGTGCTGGTGCTGCCCGACCTGCTCAAGGTGACCGACTTCGGGCTGGGCCTCGCGCTGCCGCGCCTGCCGTACGTGCAGGCGATGAAGTCGCGCAAGGCCGACCGCTACCTGTCCCCCGAGATGGTCGATGGCGGCGAGGTCGATGGCCGCACCGACGTGTACTCGGTGGGCGTCATTCTCGGAGAGATGCTCTCGGGCCTCACCCCCGATGGCTCGGTGCCAGAGCTGCACCGCCGGAACCCCAACGTGCCGCAGGCCATCGAGGGCCTCTACCGCAAGGCCGTCAACTCGAACCCCAACGCGCGCTTCAAGACCGCTGGCGAGCTCTTCGCAGAGTTCACCAGCCTCGCGAAGGCCAGCGCCCCGCCGCCGCCGTTGCCAGCGAAGCCCGAGCCCGCCACGGGAGCTCCACCGCCGCTGCGGCCCCGGACGACGACGGGCATGTTGCAGCTGCAGCCGCGCCGCGACAAACCGCCACCGCCGGTGCCGTCGATGTCGCTCCCGCCGCCGCCGCCGCCCACCAGCGGCGAATCGCTGCTGCCCGACGCGACGCAGCCGGTCGACCCGGAGCGCCTCGAGGCGGCCCTCAAGGGCCCGGGGCCGACGCCAGACAACCCCGAGAACCGCGAAGAGACGGCCGTCATCGACTCGGGCCAGGTGCTCGCCTCGCTCGATCCAGACGATCACGCCGAGACGCGCGCGCAGGTCGAGACGGTGCCGCCGCCGCCAGAGGCCATCGAGCCCGCGTCGGAAGGCAAGACGTGGCTGCTCGTGCTGCTCCTCGTCGTGCTCGGCGTGGGTCTGGGCGCGGGCGGCGGCTTCTACCTGATTCAACGCCAGAAGGCGGCGACCGAGGAGCAGAAGCGCCTCGCCGACGAGGCACGCCAGCGTGATGAGGCTGCCCGGCGCGAGGCGGAGCTGCGGGCGGCGCAGGCTTCGGCGGCAGGCGGGGTCGCGCAACCCGACGCCCCGCCCACGGTGACGCCTGCCGTCGACGCGGCCGCAGCCGAACGCGCCGCCGCCGAGAAGCTCGCCGCCGAGAAGGCCGCGGCGGAGAAGGCCGCCGCAGACAAGGCGGCCGCCGAGAAAGCCGCCGCCGAGAAAGCCGCCGCCGACAAGGCCGCGATGGACAAGGCGTCGGCGGCCGAGAAGCTCGCCGCCGAGAAGGCCGAGAAGGAGCGCCTGGCCGCCGAGAAGGCTGCCGCTGACAAGGCCGAGAAGGAGCGCCTGGCCGCCGAGAAGGCTGCCGCCGACAAGGCCGAGAAGGAGCGTCTGGCGGCCGAGAAGGCCGCGGCGGACAAGGCTGCGAAGGAGAAGGCTGCGGCCGGCAACGCCGCAACACCGGTGAAGCCCGCCGCCGCCGACGGCTGCCCTGAGGGCATGCGCGCGGTGTCGGCCGGCGTCTTCCGCATGGGCACCTCGCGTGACGACCCGATGATGGGCTTCGACGAGAAGGTGCTCACCGCGATGGAAGTGCCCGCCTTCTGCATCGACGCCTTCGAGTACCCGAACAAGAAGGGCGCGGCGCCCATGGTGTCCGTCTCGTTCCAGGACGCGAAGCGCCTGTGCGAGGCGCAGGGCAAGCGGCTGTGCAGCGAGCCCGAGTGGGAGAAGGCCTGCAAGGGGCCTGGCAGCGCGAAGTGGCCCTTCGGCAACGCCTTCGACGCGAACGCCTGCAACACCGAAGACGACGCAGGTGAGGCGCGCTCGCTGGCGCCGGCCGGGCGCTTCGGGAAGTGTCGCAGCGGCTACGGCACGGCCGACCAGTCGGGCAACGTGGCCGAGTGGACGAGCGACCGCATCATCAAGGGTGGCTCGTACGCGAGCGGCGACTACGCCGTCCGCTGTGCGGCGCGGAAGCCCGGGGCGAACTTCAACAAGTCGGGTGAGGTGGGCTTCCGGTGCTGCGCCGACACGAAGTGACGCGCGCGCTCGTCGCCGTGCTCGTGCTTGGCCCGGTGGTGGCGATGGCGAGGCCGAAGGTGGTCGTCGTCCGCTCCGCCGACCTGGCGCCCTACGCGCAGGTGACGGCCGGGTTCTCGGCCGAGGTGAAGGCCGACGTCAGCGACGTGCTGCTCGAAGAGGGCGCCGACGCCGCACAGAAGACCCTCAAGAAGGTGGCCGAGCAGCCTCCGGCGTTGGTGCTCGCCGTCGGCCCGGCCGCGGCCGTCAACGCCCGACGCCAGTTCTCCGACGTGCCCATCGTGTTCGCGATGGTGCCGTACTTCCAGAAGTACGACCTCGAGGGCGCCAACACCACCGGCATCGCGCTCACGAGCGATCTGTCGCTCGAGCTCACCGCCGCCCGCGCGCTGCTCCCCAGGGTGAAGCGCATCGGCGTCGTCGTCGACCCGCGGTATTCGAAGGCCTTCGTCGACGAGGCGACCCAGCTGGCCCAGTCGCGCGGGCTGTCGTTGGTGCCCATCGAGATCGACAACCTCACCAAGCTCGACAAGGCGCTGTCGGGCGCGAAGGGGCGCATCGACGCGCTCGCCGTGGTGTCGGACAAGACGGTGGCCAACGCGGCGGTCGTCGAGCGCTTGCTCGCCTTCGCGCGCGACGAGGCGCTGCCCGTCATCGGCCTGGCGCCGGGCCAGGTGAAGCAGGGAGCGCTCTTCGCGCTGGCGCCGGCGCCCCTGTCCATCGGGCTGCAGGCCGGCCGCATCGCCAACCGCATCGTCGTCGAGAAGGTCGACCCCGGCGCCCTGGCGGTCGCTCCGCCCGAGGGCGTCGAGCTTCACGTCAACCTCGGCGTCGCCAGGCGGCTGGGCCTGCCCGAGGGTTTTGCCGGCGACGTCCTCGTCTTCGCGGCGCGCCAGGGGCTCGCCGTCAAAGCCGTCGAGTGACCGCGAGGTCGCGCGTGCGAGCCGATTGAACGGCCCGCCGACGCAGGCTGGTCTGCTGTCGCCGCGCGCTGAAGGACTCCCCAGCAGGTGACGGAGCCGCGCGTCGTGCCATCGACGCGCACCACATGGGGCCGACGCGGGTGGTGGGTGCGCCGGGCAGCCCCCTCTCGCTGCACCACCTGCGCAAGGCGGGCGCGGGCCGGGCGAACTGCATCATGGTGCTTGCTGGCGAGGAAGATGAGGGCGCCGAGGGACACGCACCGTGCGGCCGGGCTCGGGCGTATTGGAGACGGTTGGCGGTGGCACCGGAGCGTCGGCGGTCGCGGCACCCGGATTCGTCGTCCACAAGGCGCGTGGCCGACGCCGTCGGGTGACGACGGCCGAAGGCCCGGTGTAGACGCCGGTGCATGATTCCGCGCTACGCCCGTGCCGAGATGACCGCGCTGTGGACGCCCGAGGAGCGCCTGCGCCGCTGGCGTGACGTCGAGCTCGCCGCCCTGGACGGCCTGGTGAACGCGGGCCTGGCGCCGAACGAAGCGCTCACCAGCTGCCGCGCGAAGGCGGGTGACTTCACCGCCGACGACGTCGCGGCCATCGACGAGATCGAAAAGACGACGAAGCACGACGTCATCGCCTTCCTCACCTTCATGGAGAAGCGCATCGGGCCCGAGGCGCGGTGGCTCCACTGGGGCATGACGTCGAGTGACGTGCTCGACACTTCGCTGTCGCTGCTGCTGCGTGACGCGATGGACCGGATCCTCGCGGGCCTCGAGCGCGCGCGCGCCGCGGTGAAGAAGCGGGCCTTCGAGCACCAGTACACGCCGATGGTGGGCCGGAGCCACGGCATTCACGCCGAGCCCATCTCGTTCGGGCACAAGCTGGCCATCTGGTACGACGAGCTCGGCCGCGCGAAGACGCGCCTCGAGGCGGCGCGCAAGACGATCGCCGTGGGGAAGATCTCCGGGGCCGTCGGCACCTTCGCTCACTTCCCGCCGGCGGTGGAGGAGCACGCGATGGGCCTGCTCGGCCTGTCACCCGCGCCCGCGTCGAGCCAGGTGCTGCAGCGCGACCGCCACGCCGAGTACTTCGGGGCGCTGGCGATGCTGGGCAACTCCATCGAGAAGTTCGCCGTCGAGATTCGCCACCTGCAGCGCACCGAGGTGCGCGAGGCCGAAGAGGCCTTCACCGCGGGGCAGAAGGGCAGCTCGGCGATGCCGCACAAGCGCAACCCGATTCTGTCCGAGAACCTCACGGGCCTGGCGCGCCTGCTGCGCGGCTACGCGATGACGGCGTGGGAGAACGTGCCGCTGTGGCACGAGCGCGACATCTCGCACTCGTCGGTCGAGCGCGTCATCGGGCCAGACGCCACGGTGGTGGCCGACTTCATGCTCCACCGCTTCGCGGGCCTGATGGAGAACCTCACCGTCTACCCACAGAACATGCAGAAGAACCTCGACCTGCTGGGCGGGGTGGTGAATTCCCAACGGGTGCTGCTCGAGCTGGCGCGGCGCGGCGTCGACCGACAAGAGGCGTACGTCTACGTGCAGCGCAACGCGATGCGCTTCTTCGAGACGGGGACGTCCTTCAAGGCCGCGCTCCTGGCCGACGCGGACCTCGCCCGCCACCTCTCGGCGGCCGACATCGAGGCCTGCTTCAGCACCGGGCACCACCTGCGGCACCTCGACGCCATCTTCGCGCGCGTCTTTCGCGACTGAGGCAGCGCGCTCCGTCAGTGCTTGAAGCCGCCGGGCTGGGCGGGCGCGAGGCCCGTCAGTTCGTTGATGGCGGCCGGGCAGGTGGCGATGACGTTCGGGTCGGCCAGCACGGCGCCGTACCAGTCTCGATCTTCGAAGAGCACGGCGTCGCGCACCTCGACCTCGGTGACGTTCCGGTTCATCTCCCAGAACTGCCCGCGCACCAGCATGCGCTGGCCCTTGAACACCTTCTCGAGGTCGATGAACTGCTTGGGCGCCAGCTTCGCGATGATTCGAATGGGCGGCGGCGGTGGCTGCTTCGCGCTCGAGCCGTAGAGGTCGATCTCCTGCAGGCGGGGATCCGGCGGCACCCACTGGAGAATCGACACGAGCTCTCCGAACTCGACGGCGGTGTACTTCTTGGGGCCCTTCTTGCCCTTCTTCGGCGCGTTCGAGCCGGTGTCGAGCATGGTGGCTCCCCCCCAGGCCACCGCGCGATCGAGAAAGGTGTCGCGGAAGGTGCCCACCACGTCGGTGGTGACGGCCGAGTTCGCCCCGATGACGTCGGTGTAGTACCGCGAGCGCAACACCGGCAGTTGGAAGGCCGCCGAGTCGACGAAGGTGATGCCCTCGTTCATCATCTTGAGCTTCCCCACGTCGATGATCTTCACCACCGTGTTGATGTTCTTCGCCGTCTCGAGCCATTCGTCGGGGAGCCGGTTGTCGATGAGCACGCGGCGCACCATCGACACGAGGTAGGCCATCGCGGGGAAGTTCGGCGTCGTCACCTGCGTCTGGAGCGCGGCCTGCAGATTGGGATCGAGCCCGAAGTTCTCGTCGCGCTTGTGCAGCGACGGCCCGATCTCGGCGAGCGCGGTGAAGAGCGCACCCATCAGCATGACGCAGCCAGGCTCGGCCGAACCTTCCTTCAGCATGCGCGCGAGCTTCGACTTGGCGAAGCGGCGGTCCATCGTCTCTTCGCGGAAGACGGGTGGCTTGCCGGTGCCGAACAGCTCGTCCTTCTGGGCGAAGGCGGGCAGCGCGACGAGGCAGGCGACGGTGAGGGTGATGACTCTCATGACGGGACAGGACGGTAGCAGAGCGTGGAAGGGGACGAGCGGCCGGGCCGCGTATTCTCGACGGGCCTCAGACGAGCTCCAGCGTCAGCACCACCTCGCCGTCCGCACGTCGGTGCCGCTCGACGACCAGGGGTACGAGGGCAGGCGGGGGGGGGCGGGGCCTCTTCTGGTTCGGCGAACAGAAACGTCGTCTCGTCGTCCGAGAGGCGTACCGGTTCGCCGGAGCGTTCGAGCGCAAAGCGGAAGTCTCCGTCGCCATCGACGAGCAGCTCGACCCGTTGGGTCGTTCCGAGGCGGGCGCACGCCTCGAGGAAGCCCAGGAGCACGCGCACGTTCTCGACGGACCGACGGTTTCCGACGAGCTTCAGCTCGAGCGTCATGGGGACATCGTCGTCGTCGTGACTCACGGTGGAGCAGTCTGGGGGCCCGGCCCGAAAGGCTCAAGTCGTCTGGGCCGCTGACGACGGCGCGTCACGCAGTCGCCACCACACCACCAGCGCCGGCACCAACTCCGCGAGCGCGGCCAGCTGGAAGAGCCGCTGCCCACCGACGCCGTCGTACAGCCGCCCGGCGCCGGTGAAGCCCACCAGCCCGCCCAGCCCGAAGGTGGCCGCGACGAAGAGGGACTGGCCCGTCGCGCGCAAGCTGCCCGGGGCGCGGTCGGCCACCCACGAGATGCTGGCGACGTAGAACGCGCCGAAGCTCAAGCCATGAAGGGCGGCCAGGGCCACCAGCAGCGTGGGCGACGTCGTCAGCCCCATGGCGCCCCACCGCAGCGCGCTCACGCCGAACGCGACCAGCAGCAGCGCGCGGGGCCGCACCCGGTGCGACCACCGGGGCCAGGTGGCGAAGACGAGCACCTCGCTGG
>JALOQF010000313.1 GCA_025459425.1 Myxococcaceae bacterium
ACGGCGCACCGACTCGACGGGGTAGAGCCCCTGGCTGCCACGGTGCTTGCCCTTGCGGCCCACGCGCCGGCTGCGGGGCAACAAACCCGCCTGCACGTACTTCCGAAACGTCGCCTCGGAGAGCGGAACGCCGAGTGGCTTGAACACGTCGACGATGAACCGCGCCGGCACGCCGTGCGGATGCTCACGCTCGATCCGATCGATCTCGTCGGGACGAAGGAAGTCAGTCGTCATGTGGAAGCCACTCAATGCCGCCTATTGAGTAGGCCCGTATGAATACCAGCTATTCAAAAGAGCTGTCAACGGCGATCAGCGACTTTTCGATCGGGGTCGTGTCCTCGGACCAGACGGCCCGACTGAGCGGATCACGCAAGTGGTCGATTTTCGGCGAGCGGCTGCCCGGTTTCAGGACGACTGCAATGACGTCACTCTGATCCGCCGATCGCGAATCGGCGCGCGAGCCCTGATCGCCCGATCAGTGGTCCGCTGCCAGAACGGTCGTGATCAGGCGCCTCGCCGAAGGAACCGGGGCCGGTGAGAACGCGCGACGGGTGCAGCCCGCAGCGACTCCTGCACGCGGCACGGTTCGGTTGGTGAGCCTGCAGCCGACGTCAGCCGGTGCGGAGCGCCTTCAGGGCTTCCCGCAGGAGCGCCTCGAGGGCCGCTCCCTCACCGAGCCGTTCCACGACGGCCGTCGCCGCGGCCTCGGCTTGCGCGGGCTTGTAGCCGAGGTTGACGAGCGCCGAGACGAGGTCACCCGACGGCCCCTGAGGGCTCGCCGCACGACCGGGCTGGCTCGTCCCCGGCCCGGGCTCGAGGAGCTTCACCTTCTCACGCAGCTCGAGCACCAGCCGCTCGGCGGTCTTCTTGCCGACGCCGTGAATCTTCGTCAGCCGCGCCACTTCCCCCCGCGCCAGGGCCGCGATCAGATCGTTCACCTCGAGTCCCGACAGCACGTTGAGCGCCATCTTCGGGCCGACCTGGCTGACCGAGGTGAGCTGCTCGAAGAGCTGCTCCTCGGTGCGGGACAAGAAGCCGAACAGCTCGAGCGCGTCTTCCCGCACGATGGTGCGAACACGGAAGGACACGGGCGCGCCGACCTCGGGCAGGCGACCCGAGGCCATCATCGACACCGCCACGCGGTAGGCGACGCCCTGAACGTCGACGATCGCCTCCATGGCCGACTTCTCGACCAACACACCCTTCAGTCCCGCGATCACGGCTCGACGTCTCCCGCGAAGCCCGGCGCCACGACGGCAGCGGCCGGCCGCACCACGTTCGGTTGCAGGCGCGAAGCGAACCCTGCCGCGCCCCCCACCCCCGCCCGGGCGCCACGGCGCCCCGAGGCCAACGCCCCCGCCTGGTGCGCATGGCAGCAGGCGATCGCCAGGGCGTCGTAGGCGTCTGCGCGCTCCAGCGGAACGGTGAGCGCCAGCAGGCGGGTCACCATGCGCGCCACCGATTCCTTGCTGTCGTTTCCACCGGCCCCGATGGCCCGCTTCACCCGCGCCGGGGCGTACTCGAAGACCGGCACCCGCGCGCGCGCCGCGAGCAAGAGCACCACGCCACGGGCATGGCCGAGGATCAACGCGCTCCTCGCGTTCTTGTGGGTGAACACCCCTTCGACCGCGATGGCGTCAGGCGAGAACACGTCGATGACCCGGCCCAGCTCGAGGAAGATGGCTTCGAGGCGCTCGGCCAGGGGCGCCGTGGTGCCCGCGCGGACCACGCCGTGCGCCAGGTACCGTGGCCGCGGGCGTGCGTTCTCGACCAGGCCGTAGCCAAGAAAACGACTGCCGGGGTCCACTCCGAGGACGCGCATGGGACGGAACAAATGTGTAGCCCAGCGTCGAAAGGCTGTCGAAAACTTCGAGGCTCAGCGCTGCAGCAGCGCCTTCGCTTCGGCGGCGTGCGGGCCTTCGGGCTCGAGCGACAGGTACGTCTCGAGTTCCTGGCGCATCGTCACCTTGTCGTTCGCGTCGTACGCGATGGTCGCGAGCAACACGTGCACGCCAGCGTGCTTCGGATCCAGCTTGAGGACCGTCGCCGCCGCCTCACGGGCGCCCTTCGCGTCACCAGCGTCGTAGCGGGCCTGGCCGAGCACCAACCAGCCCTGCACCGAAGCCGGCGCGTCGGCCACCACCTGCTCGAGAATCGCGACGGCCTTCGTGTACTCGCCCCGCTGGTAGGCACGGACTCCGTCGGAGAGGGCCTCGGTGACATCGAGCGCCTCGGGCGCCGCCTCGACCTCGGGCTCGACGAGGGCGACGGGCTCGAGCGTCGCCGCCGGCAGCTCGGGCGAGACCGCTGGAGCCGGCGCGACCGGCGTCGGGGCCGCGATCACCGCGCCCGTGGAGACGTGCGCGAGATCGGGCGCGCGAGAGAGCGCCTCGACGCCGACCGCCACCAGCAGCGCGGCGGCCGCGAGGGCCAGCAGCAGCACACCGACCCGGCGCGGCTGGGCGCCGGTCTGCGCCGGCACCGTGTCTTCGAACGCCTCGGGCTCGGCGGTGAAAAACGCAGCTTCGGGGTCGACCACCGCCGCGCCAGGCTGCGCCGACACCGTGTCTTCGAACGCCTCGGGCTGGGCGGCGGTGAAGAACGCAGCTTCGGGATCCACCACCGCGGCGCCCGACTGGGCCGGCACCGTGTCTTCGAAGGCCTCGGGCTCGGCGGCGAAGAACGCGGCTTCGCGGTCGACCGTCTGCACTGGCACCGGGTGTTCGGGCTGGGCGGCGGAGAACGCGGCCCGGGAATCGGCTTCGGAGCCGATCTGCGGCGCTTTCACGATGCGCACGGGCAGCGTCGTCGGCGGAGGCATGTCGGCACGCGCTGAGCGCTCGTCGACCGGGGTGAGACCGTGAGCGACGCCTGTGCCGGGCGCTCCCGGCTCAGCATCAGCGCCCTCCGAGACCGGAGCGAGCGCCGCAGAAAGAGGCGCTGGCCCCTCCGCCGTGGCGTCGCCCACCGCGGGTGGAAGCTGCACGACCGGGTTCAGCACCGGCGTGATGATGCGCTCCTGCCGGTCGTCAGCCGAGAACCGGCGCGCAGGTGACGGCGGCGTCGGGTCGCCCACCATCACCGCCTGCGCCTCGTCATCACCGGTGGCGCTGCGGAAGGCGGCCTCGAGCGAGTCGTCGACGACGTCGTCGCCCTGCGCGAACGCGGCCACCGGGCGCTCCTCGGCGCGCGGCTCGCGGGGCTCGACCACCGTGGGCGGGTTGAAGGCGGCCAGGGTGCGCGCGACCTCGTCCTCGACGCCGTCGAAGACGTGCGACTCGGGAATCGCCGCGGCCTGCCAGCCGCCTGCCGGGTCGTCGACGTCGAGATCGTGCGCCGCCGGCGGCACCGACCACTCGGCGTCGTCGTCGACCTTCGCCGGTTCGACGTCGGCCGCGCGGATCTCGGTGACGCCGTCGAACAGCTGACGCATCAAGTCCTCTGCTTCGGCCGAGCGCGGCTCGAACAGCCGGGGCGCGGCGCGCAGCTGCGCTTCGGTGACGGCGCCGCCGGGGACCGGGCCCACCACGCCCATCAGGTAGAGCCGCGTCGCGACCTCGAGGGTGAGCAGCTCGTCGAAGGTGCTGTCGACGAGCACGTCGTGCACGCGTCGTCGGCCGTCGAACAGCTGCACGATGCGGTTGATGTCGTCGGGCATCGACGGGAGCGCGTGGGCCAGGCGCCCGAAGTCCACCGCCAGCACGGCGTCGAGCGGAAGCGAGCGCGCCGAGATCTGGCTCCACTTCGACAGGCGGGGCAGCACCAGGGCCACGAAGTCTCGCAGCGAGCAGGAAAAGCCCGTCGTGCGCGCCACCGGCTCGAGGCTGATGGTGTAGTCGGTCGTCGTCAGCGCGAGCGCCCGCACCAGCGCGTCGATGCCCCACCGTGTTCCGAACTGGGCGTCGACCACCGCGCCGTCCGCGAAGCGCACCGTCGCGAGGCCCCCGGCGAGTGACACCACGCCCGCTCTCGCCGACGTCAGCAGCGCGCGGAGCAGGTGGGCCGGCGGCAGCGTGCGCGCGCCGAACCGCAGGAGCGCTCCGGGCGAGGAGCGATGCCGCACCAGCTCGAACCGGACGAGCGCGACGACGTCGCGGGCGAAGGCGGGCTTCTGCACGGCCTCGTCCACCCCCACCACCTCGGCCAGGTTCGCCACGTTCGCGTCGTCGGCGCGGGCGAGGAGCACCACCGGCACCCGGGACGTGCGGGGCTCGCCCCGCAGTTGGGCGCAGAAAGCGAAGCCGGCACCGCCCTGGCCGAGGTCCGACTCGAGGTCGATAACGTCGGGCGTCCGTCCACGCCGCAGCACCGCGAGGCCCTGGTCGGCAGTCTCCGCGCTCCAGACGTCGAAGCCGTCGCGGCTCAGCGCCACCTCGAGCACCGCGCGCGCCGAGCGGTCGGGGTCGACCACCAGCACCAACGGGCGCTCCGTCGAAGCGGCAACCACACCGCGCGTTGAGGGCACACCGACAGACGACCGAAGCATACGACCTCCAGAGACGGGCACCGACACCCTACCCCGGAGACCTACCTGCTCTGCAACTGCGGGGACTGACCTAACTCTCTGAAATCACGTGCTCCTGTTGGCGACGGCGCGGCCTCGACGGGCGTTCCGGCAGTGCAAGCACGCCAAACTCACCGATCAGGGTGTGACCGAGGAGCTGCAGATCGTCTGGCGACACCTCGACGAAGGTGAGCACCCAGCCGCGGCCCTCGGCGTGCGCGGCGGTGCAGCGGGCCTTGAAGAGGCGCTCCCGTGACGGCAGCGACACGTGCAGCACCACCTCGTCGGTGAAGGGCGAGCTGCAGGTGATGGGCAGCTTCGCGCCGCGCACGGTGAGCTCGAGGCCGCGGCCCATGGCCGAGCAGCCGTTCGATTCGACGAACCAGTCGAGGTCGAGGAAGAACCGGGGCCACCGCCGCCGACCACCACCGTCGAACCGCGTCGCGCTCGTTCGCATGCTGCAAGGCTGTAGCGGAAACTTTCGGGGGTCAAAAAACCGGCCTATTCGTTCACCATGCTCGCGTTCGCCCTCGCGTTGACCCTGGCAGCGGAACCCGAAGCGCCGGTGACGAAACCGTCACGAGTTGCCGCCGAGCAGGGCGCCGCGCTGGCCCCCGCCGCTCTCCCGGGTGGGAGCCTCGCCTTCTCGGGCTTCATCGGCGCCCCCGAGGTCGGCGCTGGGTACCGGCAGGGCTTCTCGGTGCTCGAGTTCGAGGCGCAGGCGCGCTTCCACTACCTCGAGCTGTCCGGGCTGGTGGAGGCCGGCGTGCGGCTGCTCGCCTGGAAGACCGACCGCGTCCGCCTCGCGCCCACCGCGTCGCTCGGCTTCAAGTTCAACTCCGGGGCGCGGGTCTTCGACGCCTTCAACTTCGGGTACGTGGCGCTGCGGCCCCGCCTCGGCCTGGTGACGTCGATCTCGGTGAGCGAGCTGGTGCAGGTGCTGGTGACGGCCGAAGTGCCGTGGGCCATCGCGCTGAACGTGACTGGCTTTCAGGTGACGCCAACGGTCGGTGCGGGCGTGGAGTTCCAGCTCAGCTCGACGCTGTCGCTCTTCGCGCTCGGCCAGGGCGGCGTCGACGTGATCAAGGAGCCGCTCGGCGTCGCCGTCGCACGGCCCGCGTGGGGGCTGCGGGTGGGCGTCGGCTATCGCCTGTTCTGAGCCCGAGGTGCGCTTGGCTGCTCGCCTCGGGTGGGGCCTTCGCTCGCGTCAGGAGAACCGATTGCCCGACTTCACGCGCTCGATCAGGAGCGGCGCGGGCGTGATGGAGGAGCCGCTCGGCGTCGCCGTCGCGCGGCCAGCGTGGGGGCTTCGGGTGGGCGTCGGCTATCGCCTGTTCTGAGCTCGAGGTGCGCCTGGCTGCTCACCTCGGGTGGGGCCTCAGCTCGCGTCAGTAGAACCGTTTGCCCGACTTCACGCGCTCGATCAGGAGCGGCGCGGGCGTGAAGCGCACGCCGTGGCGCTCCTGGTAGTGCTCGAGGCGCTGGAGAATGCGCGTCAACCCCTGGGCCTCGGCATGGCGGAACGGGCCTCCGAGGAACGGCGGGAACCCGAGCCCGAAGATCGCGCCGATGTCTCCGTCGCGCGGGCTGCGCAAGATGCCCTCGCCCAGACACCGAATGGCCTCGTTCACCATCTGCAGCGCGCAGCGCTCCGCCATCTCGGCGCGATCGAACCGCTTGCGATCCTTCCCGTGCGGCATGAGCGCGTAGACCGACTCGTCCACTTCCTTCTTCTTGCCCTCGGCGTACGTGTAGAAGCCCTTCTTCGCCTTCCGGCCCAGCCGCCCGTCACCCACCAGCGCGTCGGTGGTGTTCGGCGCGAGCATGCGGTCGCCGTACGCCCCGTGCATGATCTTCGCGACCTTCGCGGCGACGTCGATGCCGACCTCGTCGAGCAGGGTGATGGGCCCGACCGGGTACCCGAAGTCGGTGAGCGCCCGGTCGAGCTCGGCGATGTCGGCGCCCTCGGCGAGCAAGAAAGCGGCCTCGTTCATGTACGGCGCGAGGATGCGCGAGGTGTAGAAGCCGACGCCGTCGTTGACGACGATGACCGTCTTGCCCTGCTTCTTGCCGACCTCGACACAGGTCGCCGTCACCCAGTCCGCCGTGCCCGGGTGGGTGATGATCTCGAGCAGCGGCATCTTGTGAACGGGGCTGAAGTAATGCATCCCGATGACGGTCTCGGGGTGCCGCGAAGCCTCGGCGATCTTCGAGATGGGGAGCGACGAGGTGTTCGACGCGAAGATCACGTCGGGCCGGCCGATCGCCTCCACGTCCTTGAGCACCTGGTGCTTGAGCGCGAGGTCCTCGAAGACGGCCTCGATGACGAGCTCGGCGCGCTTGAAGCCGGCGTAGTCGGTGCCGGCCGTCACCAGGGCGAGTTGTCGGTCACGCTCGCGCCAGGTGAGGCTCTTGCGCTTGACGCGCTCGTCGTAGAGGCCGCGCACGTAGCCGAGCGCCCGGCCGACGCCGGCGTCGTCCTTGTCCTTGATGCGCACCGGCACGCCCTGCAGCGCCGAGGTGACGTAGGCGATGCCGCCGCCCATCAGGCCTCCGCCCACCATGCCGATCTTCGTCACCTCGCGCGGCTTGACCTCGGGGTTGCGGGTGCCGTTGTCCTTCTTGAGCGCCGTGGTGGCGAAGAAGATCTCGACCAGCCGCTTCGAGACGTCGCTCACCACCAGCTCACTGAAGGCCTGCGCCTCGGCCTCGAAGCCGGCGGCGAGCCCCTTGTCGAGGCCGACCTTGATGACCTCGAGCGCCTTCTCGGGCGCGGGGTACTTGCCCTTCGTCTTCTTGAGCAGCTGCTTCCTGGCCTGGTCGAACAGCACCTTGCGGCCGACCGGGTTGTCTTCGAGGGCGAGCTCGGCCCAGGCCTTCTGATCCGACAGGCCGCGCAGCAGGTCCTTGAACGAGCGGCTCTTCGCGACGGTCGACAGGCCGCGGTGCCGCTCCATCACCAGCTTGCCGTCGGCGAGCTCGAGCGCGCGGCGGCAGGCCACCTCACGCAGGATGGGCGCCGGCACGACCTCGTCGACGACGCCGAGCTTGAGCGCCTTCTTCGCCTTGAGCGACTTGCCGGTGAGGATGAGATCGAGCGCCACCTGCGCGCCGACGAGGCGCGGGAGCCGCTGCGTGCCTCCAGCGCCGGGGATGAGCCCCAGCTGCACCTCGGGCAGGCCGAGGCTCGTCTTCGGGCTGTCGGTCGCCAGCCGGTAGTCGCACGCCAGCGCCCACTCGAGCCCGCCGCCGAGACAGGCGCCGTGAATCGCCGCCACCACCGGCTTCTCGAACGCGTCGAGGCGATCGAACTGCGCGTGCCCCTGCTTCACCAGCGCGTGGGCCTCGGCCGGCGTCTTGATGGTCGACAGGAAGTCGATCTTCGCGCCGGCGATGAAGCTGTCCTTCTTGCCCGAGATGAAGACGACGGCCTTCGCGCTCGTGTCGGCGGCGGCCTTCGTCATCAGCGCCTCGAAGGCCTGGCTGATGTCGGGTGAGAGCGTGTTCACCGGCTCGCCCTCGATGTCGAAGGTGATGACGGCGACCTGGTTCTCGACGGCGTAGGAGAAGGGAGAGGTGCTCATGATCAGGCTCGCTCCAGGACGACGGCGGCGCCGAGGCCGCCCTGCGCACAGACGGTGACGAGGGCGGTGCCGAGGTTGCGGCGCTTCAGCTCACGAAGCGCCTGGTGGACGATGCGGGCGCCGGTCGCGGCGAACGGATGCCCGATCGCGATGGAGCCGCCGTTCACGTTGAGCCGCGTTCGATCGACCTCACCGACCGGCGCCTTGCGACCGAGCTTCTCTGCGAACGACTTCGAGGCGAGCGCCTGGAGGTTCGACGCCACCTGCGCCGCGAAGGCCTCGTGCATCTCGACGAGCTCGA
>JALOQF010000314.1 GCA_025459425.1 Myxococcaceae bacterium
CAGACGAGCGAGCGGTTCGAGGTGGAGATGACGATGACCCGCCCCGACGGCGACACGTACACGTCGGCCACGTCGGCGAGGTCGAAGCCAGCGACGGCGCTGAAGACGTTCGTGGTGGTGCGGAGCAGCTCCCGATTGCCCGTGACGGCGTAGAGCTCGCCCGGCCGGCCCGAGATGCCCTGGACCGTCGTGTTCGGGGGCAGCCCGAAGGCCGACCAGGTGAACACCGTCGTGGAGCCTCCACCGCCCGCCCCTCCGCCCACGCCGCCGCCCGCACCACCGCCCGCCGTCACACCACCGGCGGCGCCTCCACCGCCCGTCCCACCCGACTGACCGCCCGCGCTTCCGCCGCCACCACCGCCGACGCCATCGCCCGCAGTCCCGCCAGCCGTGCCGGCGTCAGCCCCGCCGTCGGCGCGAATGGGAGAAAGGGGCGAGCACCCGACGAGCGCGAGGACGATCAACGAACGCCACATGCGTCCAGTCGTAGCACGCATGGCCGTCGCGCTAGAGTTCGGCAAATGAAGAGACGAACGGCCCTCGTGGTCGTCGGGTTGATGCTCACCGGGTGTGGCCGGTCTGACGGCTCCTCGAGCCCAGTGGACGGTGGTGTTTCGTTCGACAGTGGTTTCGCTCGACGCTGGCCCGCCAGACAGCGGGTACTGGGCAAACTGTACGCCGCTGCGAGTGAACCACGGCTGTGGCGTCGCGCTACCGGCGTGCAGTGGACCCGAAGAGATGGCGGTGACCGTCGAGTGTTTCGCCAATGGCGATGCAGGGAGCAACAACTGGGCGCCTGGCTCTGGTGAGTACTGTTACGCGATCTCGCAAGCGTGTCGGCAAGACGCAGGCTGCATGCGTTCGTTCTTTACGGAGCGCGACGGCGGCGCCTGCGGCGCATGCCTGGGTTACGCCTACCGCGGTTTCGCCTTCGCCGGTCGGTGCGTTCCCCCCTGAGGCGGCATCGCTCGGTTGGACCAGCACGGTCACCGGGGGAACATCGCCGCGAAGGCCTCGACGAGCCGCTGCTTCTCGGCCTCGCTCAGCTTCGCCTCGCCGTGCAGGGCGACGTAGCCAGCCATCGGCATCTCGCCCTCGCGCACCTCTTCGGCGGCGTCCTTCGCGTGGCGCTGGGGCTTGTCGAACTCCGAGAAGTTGAGCTCGTCCACGTGGTGCTCCACGAGCCACGAGGCCGGCGCCACCGAGGCGTACCAGGGCCACTTCGTCTCATTCGAATGGCAGTCGAAGCAGGCCCGCACGGCCAGCGCGCGCACCTCGGGGCTGGGCCAGGCGGGCTCCTGCGTCACGGGCGGGTTGGTGTGGTTCCGGCCCTTCGGCACCAGCTGCATCACCCCCAACACGGCCAGCAGCACGCCCCCGATGATTCCGACTCGCTTCACGTCACGACTCCTTCGTCACTGGCCCCGCTCGATGCGTCTGAGCGCCTCACCCGCGGCAGTCTGCCCGCAGTCGTCTTCATCGAGCCCGAACATGCCTCCCCGCTTGCGCGGCTCGGCCTTGAGGGCGGTGAGCCGGTCGACGGCGGCGGTGGCCTTGAGCTCTCCCAGCCGTCGGGCTGCGGTGCGCCGACGGGTGCAGTCCTTCGCGTCGAGCGCCTTCACGTAGAGGTCGGTCAGCTTGAGGCCCTGGCCGGCGAACTCGACGTCGACGAAGCGCAGCGCACCCCACTGGGTGAGGCCGTCTTCGCGGGTCGCGAGCTGTTGCATCACCTTGAGCACGCGGGCCTTCGGCCAGCCGAGCAGCAGCTTGCGCACGCGCTTGAAGGCCTCGGAGCCGCTGCCCTCGAGTTGGCCGTAATCGTCGGCGAGCACCTCGAGCGCTTCGACCTCGAGCTCGGCCTCGGCGGGAATGGTGGCGAGCAGCCCACGCGCCTCTTCCGCGCGCCCGACCTGGTGGAGCGCCGCGGCCTTGAGCTGCGCCAGCGTGGGGCTCGCCTTGTCACCGCCGGCGTCGTCGATGACCTGCAGCGCCTCGCTCCCGCGCTGGGCGTCGACGAGGCGGCGGGCCACGCGAGCCGGCTGCAGGAACCACACGAGGAAGGCCACGAACAGCGAGAGCGCGGTCACGCCGCCGAGCGCCCACTTCCACCGGGGCACCACCTTCGCTTGCGCCAGCAGCCGCGTGGGCGCGGTGGCGACGCGCATCGAGCCGGTGAGCGTGTTGGTGAGCTGCAGCGGCCGGGCCTGCAGCTGCTCGAGGAACGCCTGGGCGGTGGCGGGCCGCGTGGCCGGGTTCTTCTGCAGGCACGCCATCACGGTCTCGACGAGCGCGGGCGCCGAGGCGAGGTGCGGCGCGGCGTCGAGGAGGCTCGGCGGCGGCGAGTGGATCTGCTGCGAGACGAGCTCGCGCGGTGACGGGCCCGGGAACGGCGCGCGGCCGGTGAGGAGCCGCCACGCGATGAGCCCGAGCGCGTAGAGGTCGCTGCGCGCATCGAGCGGCTGCCCCATCGCCTGCTCGGGCGACATGTACTCGGGCGTTCCCACGACGAAGCCCACCTGCGTCACCTGCTGTCGCTGGTCGGGCTCGGCCAACCGCGCGATGCCGAAGTCGAGCACCCGCGCCTGCTCGCTGCCATCGAGCGCCTTCGTCAGCACCACGTTGTCGGGCTTCAGGTCGCGGTGGACGATGCCCCGCGAGTGAATCGCCGCGAGGCCCTGCGCGAGCTGCGTGAGGATGCGCTCGACCCGCTCGACCGACAGCGGCGCTTCACGCTCGAGGCACTGCTGGAGCGACTGGCCCTCGACGTACTCCATGACGAGGCACATCGAGGCGCCGTGCTCGCCGAAGTCGATGACGCGCACGACGGCCGGGTGCTCGACCGACGAGAGCAGCAGCGCCTCGCGCTTGAAGCGCTCGCCCATGCCCTGGGTGGACACGAGGTCGTCGCGCAGCACCTTGAGCGCCACCTTGCGACCGAGGGAGACCTGCTCCGCGAGGTAGACGAGGCCCATGCCCCCGCCTCCGAGCAGCCGCTCGACGCGGAAGCGACCGCCGAGCACGAGGCTCTCGGGCGCGAACGACGCCCCTCCTGCGAGGTGCGTGTCGGCCAGTCCACCGGGCTGGGAGTCGGTCGGCATGCGCGCGGGCCTCTTATCGCCGAACGACGCCGCGCGCTGTACCGGCGGTGCTCACGGGGTGCGCGCACAGAACGAGGCGCCGAAGACGCTCAAGCACCGCGGCAGCTCGGGGGGACAGTCGGTGGGGGCGGAGCACAGACGACTACAGCGGGAACCCCCATCACGGGCCTCGACGCAGAGGGCGCTCGCGCAGTCCTGCTCGGTGGTGCAGACGGTGCCGGGCACTCCCGTGCCGCGCGCGCCGACGACGCAGAAGGCCTCGTCCATTCCGTTTGATTGACAGCGGTGCGTGGCAGGGCACTCGTCGTTCGCGAAGCACGGGCACGAGGTGGGGCTCGGACACGAGCGGCCCCCGTCGACGGCGCCAGCACCGCCGCCTGCCGTTCCGCCGCCTGCCGTTCCGCCGCCTGCTGTTCCGCCGCCTGCTGTTCCGCCGCCTGCCGTTCCGCCACCGGACGTCCCGCCACCGGACGTCCCGCCGCCGGACGTTCCACCACCGGACGTTCCACCACCGGACGTTCCACCACCGGACGTTCCGCCACCGGACGTCCCGCCGCCGGACGTTCCACCGCCCGGCGTTCCACCTCCAGCACCACCACCGCTCGAGCCGCCGGCCGTCACGCAGCGCTGCCCCTCACAGACGAGCCCTGGAGCGCAGGTGGTGCACGACGCCCCAGCGGATCCGCACGCCATCACCGAGGTACCGGTGACGCACGTCGAGCCAGCACAGCAGCCGCTCGCGCACGACGAGGCATCGCACGGCGGTCGGGTTCCGCAGGCGACGAGCAACACGACCAGCAGCCCAAGTCCTTCGCGCATGCGGCGCCCGTAGCGCGCCACGGGCCGACCGAACAGCGCGAAGCCAACGGGCGCGACGACCTTCAGCTCCGGTGGTGGTGCACGGCGGTCAGCGGGTCCTTCACGCGGCCAGCGCGGCCGCCAGGGAAAAGCGGGTGGCGACCTTCTCTTCGTCGCGGCGGACGAGTCTCAGCAGGCTCGCGCGGTCGTGGAGCTCTCCGGTGATGCGGTCTTCGAGCGCGAGGTCCGGGCAGATCTCGAGCAACTGCGCGAACACGGCGAAGACCGGGTTGAGCGACGTGATGCCCTCGATGAAGACACTGCCGTCACTGGTGAACCACACGTCGAGCTCGCCACGTGGCGTCAGCAGCGTCCACGCCCGGCGGCCGTCCTGGGAGCGCCTCGCGAACGGCAGGTGCCCACACGCGACATCGAGCCGCCGCAGCATCGCGTCGTCGAAGGCTCCGGCCAGCGGAGACTCGGCGCACTCGTCGAGGTTGAACGGGAATTCCCAGCCCCGCACCTGCGACTTCACCCGGACGATTGAGAACTCGCGAAAGAACATGGCGAGCCGTTGACCCTGCACCACGCTCCGAGGTGCAAACGTGGAAACGATATGAATTCACTGTATTTTTGTCTCGGGCCGCGACACCAAAGTCGTACATGAACCGACATCGAACCGTGTTCAGCGGCCTGACATCTTCTCGACTCCCGCAAAAAACATTCGAGCGGAAACTCTTTTCCGGGGAGCCAGAGAATGTGGGTGTTCGCAGCACACACACCCCGAATTCGCACCTCCGGAGCCCGCCATGCCCGTCGCCTTCAACCCGTTCAACCCGATGTCGTACTTCAACGCGTGGACGAGCGCGGTGACGTCGGCCGACCTGGCCCGCCCGCGGGTGTCGCGCAGCACGCCGGTGCCGGTCGAGGCGAAGAGCCACAACGCGGGGATCAAGATGAGCGTGAAGCAGGTCGGCGCCGAGACCCACGTGACCATCTCGGGCAAGGCGAAGGGCCCGACGTCGTACGAGGTGCTGGGCGGCGCGCTGAACGACTACGTCAAGTACCACCCGGTGTCGCTCGGTGTCGCGGTGAGCGAGGCCCCGACGAAGGACGCGCTGGGCCGCACCAACTACACCGAGAAGAACAAGCGCGGGCTCGTCACCAGCCCCCGCGGCGGTGAGACGGGCAAGGACATCGCCGAGACGTTCGCGACGCAGATCAACCGCAACCTGTCGGCGTTCCGCGCCACGGTGAAGCCGGGCACCACGGCAAACTCGGCGGTGCTCGTCATCACCCGCTTCTGACGGCTGGCTGCGTGGCCTGAGCGAACTTCGCCTCGGAGGCCGAGGGCACACGAGCAGCGCACCGCCCCAACGAAGCACGAACCGCGAGTTCTCTTCGACCCGCGCTTCCACTAGCCTTTCCACGAGCGTGGACCGGGAACGCAACCCAGGGATCGTGTCCCGTGAACCTGCTTCGAGGAGTGATCGTCGGCGTCATGGTGGCGAGCTGTGTCGCACAGAACCCCGCCTTCTCCGTCTGCGGCATTGACGGCGGAGCAGCCCCTGGAGTCCCCCTCACGCTGACGGCGAGCTTCGACGTCACCGGCTGCGCTTCACCCAGCGCACGCTGCACCGTCTCGCTTGACGGAGGCGCGCTCGTCTTCGACACAATCGCGACGGTGTGCTCGCGCGGTTTCAGCCGCGAAGTCAGCTTCGTCGGTGCTCCGTGTGCCGTTCCCGCGCTCGCCCCAGGCACCTACGATCTGCCAGGGCCCGGCGTGTTGTTGGTGAACACGGACGGCGGCGCGACCTCATGTACCCCGCGGGGGTTCGGCGAGTGACTCCGGTCGTCGAGCAGCCCGGAGCGCAGCACCTTTTCTTCGGGTCCGTCCTGCATCGAGCACGGCTCGCAGAGGGTGTCGAAGTGAGTGTGCGCGCGCCGGGCGCCTGACGACTGGAACCCGCTCGACCTATGGATCTCCTCCTTCGCCCCCTCGCCCTCGCGGCCGTCGCCACGCTGGCGCTCAACGATCACGTCCTCAAACCGTGGCTGCACAACGCCCTCACCGGAAAGCTCTCTGACGTCGCGGGCTGCTTCGTGTTGCCGCTGTTCCTGGGCGCGGTCCTCGAAGCCCTCGGAGTTCGAGCTGCACGTGTTCGCCTGCACGTCGGAGCCGTGGTGACGCTCGTGTTCTTCTCGGCGCTCAAGGCGTCTCCGCTCGTCGCTGCGCATGTGAGCGAGGTGCTCTCCCTCGGCTGGCAGCTCGTGGGACAGCGCGGGGGCGCGATTCTCGCCGACCCGACCGACCTCCTCGCGCTCCCGGCCGTCATGGCCGCGTGGGCCTGGGGCCTGGCGCAGTCGGGCACACCCATCTCCACGAAGGTCCCGGAAGGCTCGTCATGCGCTTGAACCCGAATCGTACGGCTGGTCTCCTCGCGACGGTCGTCACTGGCGTCGTGCTCGTCGCGACCAGTCCACCGGGTCGCGGCACCGTCGACTCGTTGACCGTGCGCTTCGAGGGCACCTGCGGCTCGAACACGAGCACCATCAGCTTCACCGATGATGCCTGCGGTGGCTCCGTGACGAACGTCCTGGGGAACTCGAGACCGTGGCGAATCGAGTCGCGCATGACGTGTGCGGCCCGCGTGCGAGACGAGACGTTCGAGTTCGTGGATGAGCAGCTCCCACCGCCCCGTGACGGAGGCGTGCCGACGGCCGACGGAGGAACCCGCCGGGTTCTGGGCTCGGACGACCTCGCGAGCATCTGCCGCGCGACGCCCGAGGACGGGGGCCATGCGGTCGAGTGCTCGTGGCGCATCTGCGCGACCGGCAGCACGGTCGCCTGCGTGACCGAGCCGCGATGCTCGGGCCGGTTCGAGCCGCTCCCCTGACGCCGCCGTCGAGCCGACAGGAACTCACCCGTCTCGCGAGACCTGCGTCTTCACGGTGCGGCGACTCACCTCGGGATGACGCCATCACCGTCGAGCGGCGCGGTGTGAAGCAGCTTCCTCGGCTCGGGAAACACGGCTAGGACTTCGCGCCGTGACGCGCGCCGACCGTCGGGACCTGGGGTGGCTGGGGCTGATGCTCCTGCTCTTCGGGTTGGTGCTCGCGCCGCTCCTGCACCGTGAAGGGCACGACCACGCGCATCACCACGGGTCCGATGTCCCTGCCGATGTGCCCCACGGCGCCGGGTCGGTCGAACACCTCGACGCGCTCGTTCGGCTCGCCCCAGCGCTGGCGGCTCCGCGCTTCGTTCCCATCGAGACCGCTGCGGCGCCAATCGTCACGCGCGAGAATCCACTGCTGGTCGCGCGACTGACCGTCGCCCAGCCGCAGGGTCCGTAGCACCACGCCCGCTCGCCACTGCGTCGCCGCTGTCGAGCGGTCGACGGCGCGTGGTGGCCCCCGTCCACCTGAAGCACGCTCGAACGGTCGACGGCCGTCGTCGCCTTCCTGCGCGCGTCATCAGCCCCGCTCGGGCCGAGTCCCAACGGGAGCGGCCCCGAATCCGAAACCGCGCGGCGTCCGAAAGAGACGGCGCGCCGCACTGAAGTGCTGGTCCACGCCCCTGGAGTGTCCCCACGTGTCGCGCGCCCTCGTCATCGTCCTCGCCCTCGGCGCCCTGCGCGCGACTCCGGCGTTCGCGCACGAGGACGAGGCCGACGCTGGGGCCACCGACGCGGGCGTTCGAAGGGAGCACCTCGGCGACGGCGATGACGACCATCTGCACCTCGACGGCGGCGTCGCCCTGCACGACCATCACCCGAGCGACGGCGGCGTTCTCCCCGAGCATGGGGACGACGGTGACGATGACCACCAGCACGCCGACGGCGGGCGCCACGCCGCTGCCGAGCGCGCAGGCGACGACGGCGGAGCGGCTCCGGCGACGCCCGTCGCGCAGACCGTCGTGCGGGGCCAGCGCCTCGGCCGCAGCGCCTCCGAGGTGACGATTGGCCAGGACGTGGTGCAGGCCGCGCCGCGCACCGGCGCCGTCGACCTCTTGCGACTGGTGCCCGGGCTGGTGGCCTCGCAGCACTCGGGCGAGGGCAAGGCGCACCAGCTGTTCCTGCGAGGCTTCGACGCGGTGCACGGGCAGGACATCGAGCTGAACGTCGCGGGCCTGCCAGTGAACGCGGTCTCTCACATCCACGCGCTGGGCTACGCCGACCTCAACTGGCTCATCCCCGAGGCGGTGCGCGAGGTGCGCGTCACCGAAGGGAGCTACCGCGCCTGGCAGGGCGACTTCGCGGTGGCTGGCACCGTGCGGTACGAGCTCGGGCTCGACGAGCCTGGCATCAGCGTGGGCGCGACGTATGGCTCGTTCAACCGCGCGCGCCTCTTCGCAGGCTTTCGCCCGGCCGACGCGCCCGAGACGTTCGCCGCGGTCGAGTTGGTGCGGGGCGATGGCTTCGGGCCCCAGCGCGCCTTCGGCCGGGCCTCGATGCTGGGCCAGCTCGTGGTGCCGCTCGCGGCCGCGAAGGTGCGCGCCGTCGTCGGGAGCGCCGTCGGCCGCTTCGACTCGCCGGGCGTGGTGCGGGAAGACGCCTTCGTCGCGGGCCGCGCGGGGTTCTTCGACGCCTTCGGCTCGTTCCAGGGCGGCGCGTCGTCCCGGCACCAGGTGCTGCTGGGCGTCGACGTACCCGGCGACGGACACAAGACGAGCGCCGAGGTGTACGGCGTGCTGTCCGAGCTGCGCCTCGCGAACACCTTCACCGGCTTCGTTCGTTCGCCCACCGGCGACGGGCTCGAGCAGACGCAGCGCGACGGCGTGGTGGGCGCGCGGCTCGAGCACCACCGGCACCTGCACCTCTTCGGGCAGACGCTGTCGCTCGACCTCGGGCTCGGCGGGCGGCGCGATGGCATCGAGCAGACCCAGCGCGCCTTTCGTGACGTCGACGGCGTACCCGACGCGCCCACCATCGACGCGTCCGTCACCCAGACGGCCATCAGCGGGTGGACCGAGGCCTCGCTGGCTCCGGGGCGGTGGCGCTTCATGCTGGGGGGCCGGGCCGATGGGCTCGGCTTCGAGGTGTTCGACCGGGTGGGCTCGAGCCGCCCCCGGCGCGCGGCGTTCGGCGTGCGCTTCGGCCTCAAGGCGGGCGTCGAGCGCCAGCTGGGCGATCATGTTCGGCTCTACGCGAACTACGGTGACGGCTTCCGCTCTCCACAGGCGCGGCAGCTCGCCGACGGAGAGACGGCGCCCTTCGTCGAGGTGCGCGGCGCCGAGCTCGGGCTGTCGCTCGACTGGGCGCGCGTGGTGACGAAGCTGGCCGCCTTCGGCTCGAGCGTGGCCAACGACGTCTTCTTCGACCATGCCGTCGGCAGCACCGTCTCGCTCGGGCCGTCGCTGCGTGGCGGGGTGAGCGTCGTCGTCACCGCGAAGCCGCTCGAGGGCTGGCTCGTGTCGGGCAGCGTCACGGCGGCGACCGCCCGCGTCACCACCTCGGGCGCGCTGTTGCCGTACTTCGCGCCGCTCGTCGGGCGCCTCGACACCAGCTACGTGCGCAGCGTCGAGCTCTTCTCGGAGCGC
>JALOQF010000315.1 GCA_025459425.1 Myxococcaceae bacterium
CTTCTTCGAGGCGCTCGGGTTCGTCTACGTGGGAGGGCTCGACGGCCACGACCTCCCGGCGCTGGTGACGGCGCTGCGCGGGGCGAAGGCCTCGGCGAAGCCGGTGCTGCTCCACGTGAAGACGCAGAAGGGGCGGGGGTTCGCGCCGGCCGAAGCCGACCTGCGCACCCGCGGCCACGCGATGGGGCCGTACGAGCTGCGCGACGGGAAGCTGGTGCGCACGCGCGGTGGGCACGCCACCTGGTCCGAGGCCTTCGCGCGGGCGCTCGAGGCGTGCCTTTCCCGTGACGAACGAGCGGTGGTGATCACCCCGGCGATGCTCGAGGGCAGCTCGCTCACCTCGCTGAAGGGGCGCTTCCCCGAGCGGGTGTTCGACGTCGGCATCGCCGAGCAGCACGCGGTGACCTTCGCCGCGGGGCTCGCCACCACGGGCGTGCGGCCCATCGTCTGCATCTATTCGACGTTCCTCCAGCGCGCGTACGATCAGCTCGTGCATGACGTCGCGCTGCCGGGGCTCCCCGTCGTGTTCGCCGTCGACCGGGCCGGGCTCGTGGGCGCCGACGGCGCGACCCATCAGGGGGCGTTCGACCTCTCGTTCCTGCGGCCGCTCCCCGGCTTCTCGATCACGGCCCCCGTCTTCTCGAACGAGCTCGAGGTGCTGCTGGACCAGGCGCTGGCGCGGCCAGGGCCGTCGGCCATCCGCTTTCCGCGGGGCGTGGTGCCGGCGCTGACGACGCCCGCGGGCGTGGGCGCGCCGGGGATCACGCGCTGGCTCGCCAACCCTGCGGGGGCACCGCTGACCTTCATCACCCATGGCGTCCTCGGGTTGCAGGCGCTGGAGGCGGCGCGGGACGAGCGCTGGGCCGTGCTCGACGCGGGTGATGCGGCGCGGCTCGACGAGGGCCTGGTGGCCGAGGCCGCGGCGTGCGGCGCGTTGGTGGTGGTGGAAGAGGGCACACCCCGGGGCGGGCTGGCGGACGGGGTGCGTGAGGTGCTGGTGCAGCGTCGCCTCTCGCCGGCCGTTCGGGTTCGGTCGTTGCCGGCCGAGCGCTTCGTTCGTCACGGCGAAGCGAACGCGCAGCGGCGGGCGCTCGGGCTCGACGCCGAGGGGCTCCGTCGCGCGGCCCGCGAGGTGCTGGGCTCGTGAAGAAGGAGCGCCTCGACGTGCTGCTGGTGGAGAAGGGCCTCGCCGAGACGCGTACGCGCGCGCAGGCGCTCATCCTCGCGGGGCAGGTGGTGGTCGACGATCAACGCGTCGACAAGCCGGGCACGCGAATCTCGGTGGACGCCGTGCTGCGCCTCAAGGGCGAGGGCCTCAAGTTCGTCTCTCGCGGTGGGCTCAAGCTCGAGGCCGCGCTCGAGCACTTCGACGTCGACGTCTCCGACGCCGTCTGCGCCGACATCGGCGCGAGCACCGGCGGCTTCACCGACTGTCTGTTGCAGCGGGGCGCCGCGCGGGTGCACGCCATCGACGTGGGCTACGGGCAGCTCCACGAGAAGCTGCGCACCGACCCACGGGTCCGCAGCCGGGAGCGGGTCAACGCCCGCCACCTCACCGACGACGATCTGCCCGAGCCAGTCTCCATCATCGTCATCGACGTGAGCTTCATCTCGCTCGCGCTGGTGCTCCCGGGCGTGCTGCCGAAGCTCGCGCCGCGCGGCACGCTGGTGGCGCTGGTGAAGCCCCAGTTCGAGGTGGGCCCCGAGCAGATCGAGAAGGGCGGGGTGGTGCGCGACGGCGTGGCGCGGGCCGGCGCCATCGCTCGAATCCGCGCGTTCGTCGAAGCGCAGGGGCTGGTGGTCGACGGCATCATCGACTCACCGACGCCGGGGCCCGCAGGCAACGTCGAGGCGCTGCTCGTGGCCAGGCGCCCTTAAGGGGGCGTCGTCGCGCCGCGCTGGTTCCGGTACTCCTGCAGGCCCAGGGGCCGAATCTGCTCGGTGCCCACGCGGAGCCACGCCTGCCCGTTGTCGTCGATGGCCATGTACATCGAGTCACCGGGGAAGGTGCCGCCCGAGATGTTGAGCCGCCACACCTCGCCGGTGCGGGGGTTGTCGATGGCGACGATCTCGGTCGGGAAGGTGCTCTGGCCCTGGGCCGTGGGGACGGGCGCGTTCACGATGAAGAAGTCGGTCGTCCTGCCGGGCACGACGCCCTGCGTGTAAAGGCTGCCGGTCGGGCGGAACGGCTGGGGCGTGCTGCCGGGGTTCGCGAGGTTGATGATCGAGCCGTCGGCCTCGCTGAAGAACCACGTCGCGAACGGGCCGACGAGGGCGAGCATGTTGCCCGAGGCGAACGACACCACCGTCGTCAACTCACCCGGGAGCGCCGGCGCCGACCACCGTCGCCCGTTCCCCGCCTCGCAGCCCGCGAGGTCGGTCGTGCACGACACCACGCTCGTCGACAGCTGGTTCTGCATGTCGACGGACAGCACGGGCATGTACATGCGGCGGCCGTCGATACTGAACTGCCCGGTGGGCGTGATGGGCCGGTTGAGGATCTGGCCGAACCGCTGGGTGAGCACGGCGGGCGGCGGGTTGTTGAGCAGCGCGCCCGTGGCGTAGTCGTACTGCAGCACCACGACGCGTCCGATGCCGTTCGTCTGGTTGTACTGCCACGACGAGGTGTACACGCGGCCCTGGGTGATGACGGGGTCGGCGTTCATCACACCCGGATAGCCGGTCGAGAACGCGCCGAAGGTCGTCCACCGAATCGGGTTGGCCATGGCCGCCGGGCGGGCGGCGATGCGTACGACTTCGCTGCGCGCGCCCGACTCCTCGTCGAGCCAGGCGATGGCGTCACCGTCGGGTGCGACGACGAGGCGGCGCACGGGCCCGAGCACCTTCGAGGTGGGGTTCAGGTTGCCGTCGATGGCCACGGCGCCGACGCCCGGCGTCCACACCCAGCGCACGTCGACGGTGCGGTTGGCGGGCGTGATGACGGTGCCGAAGCGGCAGGGCGGGTCGAGCGAGTCGTTGAAGGCGCGGCCGTTGCCGTTCTGATCGATGCGGAGCAGCCCGGTGCCGGTGCCGGTGCCCACGCAGCCGATGAACGTGGTGGGCTGACCGGCGATGCCGCCCTCGGCGATGAACGCGTCGGGCAGCGCCAGCGTGCCGTTGGGGCCCTGTCGGACGCTCTGCACCGGCATGAAGGTGATGCTGACGGGCTGGGAGACGCCCTCGCGCGTCCGCGTGCTGCCGTCGGGCAGGGTGTCGAGCTCTTCACACGTCACCTTCGCGGTGAGGGTGAGCGGCAACGCGAGGCCGCGGGGGTTGTAGAGCCCGAGGAACTGCGCCTCGGCGGGGCTCAACTCGAACGGTGTCGGCTCTCCGGTGTACGCGACGCTGCGCACGCGGTTGTTGCTCTCGAGAATGTCGAGCCCGCCCACCTTGCGGCAGCCGCTGGTGGTGATCTGCCCCTTGATGGTGGGGGCGATGACGGTGGTGCTGCCAGGCAGCGTCAGGAAAGCCCTGGGCGGCGGTGGCGGAGGCGGCGGTGGTGGGGGCGGCGGCGAACACGCTGCCCCGAAGAGCACCACCAGGAGGCCCAAGAGGCCTCCCAACACCGCCCGCCGTGCCGACTGTCGCATCACTTCTCCAGGACGATGAACTCGACGCGGCGGTTCAGCTCTCGGCCCCGCGCCGTGAGGTTGGGAGCAATGGGTTTGCTGTCACCATAGCCCACCGAGTCGAGGCGCTTCGGGTCGACGCCCTGTGCGACGAGGTACTCCACCACCGCACGCGCCCGATCCTCGGACAGCTTCTGGTTGGCGGCCTTGACGCCCTTGTTGTCGGTGTGGCCCTCGACCGAGACCTTCTTCACGTTGTTGCGCACGATGACGTCGACCACCTGCTTCAGCAGATCGAACGAGTCCGCGAGGATCGTCGACTTGCCGGTGGCGAAGTGCACCTGCTGGAGGATCTCGATCTTGTCGCCCTTGAAGATGACGAGCATCTTCTTGGGCGCGGGGGCGAGGTCGAAGGCGAGCGGCATCTTGCCACCCGCGGGGATCTGCACCTCGCGGGTCTGCGACAGGTAGCCCTCGGCGGTCGCGGCGGCAGTGTAGGTGCCGGCGGGCACTTCGACCTCCTTGGCGGCGCCCTCGACGGTGTCGATGACGGCGACGGTGCCGTTGCCTGAGAGGGTGACCTGGCCCTTGATCGACTTCTTCTGGCTCGTGGTGGCGACCTCGAAGAGGCCCTTCTTCACGTCTTCCTCGAGGGCGATCTCGACCTTCGCGGCCTTGCCGGCCTCGAGCGCCACGTCCTGCTCGGCGCTCTTGAAGCCCTCGCGCGAGACGACGAGCTTCGCCTTCGCCTCGCCGAGGTCGAGCGTGCGGAACTTGCCCTGCGCGTCGGTGGCCGAGGGCAGCAGCCCGGGGATCTGCACGACCGCGCCGGCGACCGGCGCCTTCGTGTCCTTGTTGATGACGGTGCCCTCGATGCGGGCCTTCGCGGTCTCGACCTTCTGTTCGATCTTCCGCTCGCGGACGATCTCGACCGTCTTCGTCTCGCCGCGCTGGAAGGGGTCGATGGCGAAGCTGGCGCCGACGAAGAAGTTCCACGGCGGCGTGGCGGGAACGCCGAGGCCGACGTTGCGGGTGAGGCCCAGGTTCACGCCGGTCAGCAGGGTGAGGTCCTTGATGGCGGTCACCTTCACGCCGAGGCCGAGCTGTTGGGGCATGGCCGCGCCGGACGGCACGCTGGCGCCGTCAGGGCCCGTGAGGATGCCGTTGGGCACGCCGAGGGGCGCGGCGAGCGAGTACTCGATGAAGGGCACCGCGATGGGCAGGGGGATCTCGAGCGAGGCGCCGAAGTTGAAGCGGTTGTAGCGGTTGATGCCGAGCGCGTACTCCTCGGAGGCGTTGAGGCGCTGGGTGACGAGGTTCGCGGTCGAGTCGAAGGTGAAGCCCACCGCGAGGTTGGCGATGAGGGGCACGCTCTTCGACAGCGCGCGCACGTCGTAGGCGACGAGCACCGTGGGGCGGAAGCCGACGGCGAAGCGATCGATGCCCTGGTTGCCGACGCCCGAGAAGGTGAGCAGGCGCAGGTCGACGCCGGCGTGGAAGCCCTTCGCCCACTCGTTCGACGCCTTGATGCCGAAGGTGAGATCGCCGAGCGCCTGAATCAGGTTGGGCGAGGTGCGGTTGTTGGTGTTCGCGGCAGCGGTGTAGCCGACGAAGATCTCGCCCCACGAGAACGGCTGAAAGCTGGCGCCGAAGGTGATGCCCGAGCGAATGTTGGCGGCGTTGCGTACCGGGAAGTCGTTGATGTTGAGGTACTCGCCGAGGAAGCCGACGCGCACGAGGCCCTTGCCGCCGAGGCGGGCGCTGGGGACCCAGGCGGTGCCGATGCCGACGTTGCCGACGGTGACGCGGCCGTTGCCGGGCGTGTCGATCGAGGTGCCCCACGACGACGGGCTGTGCGGCGCGGTGCCGGCCTCATAGGTCTCCTTCTTCGAGACGATGGGCAGCTTCGCGTCTTCGGCGGCCTTCTTCGGGTCGACCTTCGCGTCGGTGTTGCCCGCGGCGGCCTTGAGGCGCTCATCGGCGCGGGCGCGCGCGTCGGCCGGGTTGGGCTCGGAGTCGCGCAAGCGGCTGGAGGGCGGCGGCGCCACCGTCGGCGCGGGCGCTGGCGCCGGGGCCGGCTGGGTCTTCTTCGGAGGCTCCGCAGGTGGAGGCGTCGCCGGCTTCGCGGGCGCTGCTGGCGGTGTGGGCTGAGAGAAAGGGCTGCTCCACTCATCTCCCGTCTGGGCCAGAGAAGTGGAAGCCAGCAGGAGACCGAAAGAAAGGAGTGTGCGGTGCATGGATCCGATGTGGGTAGCGGCCGGCGCGGACTCTACCTGCGAGCTTGCTACACTGCGAGCGTGTCTTCAGGCCGCGTGCTGATTCTCGGAGGACGGACGTCAGAGCTCGCGGCGCGGCTCGAGGCGCGTGGACTGACGTGTGACACCTCGGGGACGGCGCGGGAGGCGGTGACGGCGCTCGAACGATCTCGGCCCGACGCGATCGTGGTGTCGTTGCCGGCGCGGTCGGCGCCCAAAGCGCTCGAGGCGTTGCGCAAGAGCCCGCGGACGCGCGGCATTCCCCTGGTGTTCGACGGCACGAAGGTGGCCAGTCGCTCGCTCGCGAGGCTCGACGTCGACGTGGTGGCGCGCTCGCTCGACGAGCTCGAGCAGCAGGTGACGGCGGGGCTCCGGGCGCGGCGGGTGGCGGATCGGGACGAGCTGGTGCGACGTCGGCTCGAGCTGCTGCTCGACGTGACTCGCGCCTCGGCGGACAAGGGCGCGCTGTCGACGCTCGCGCAGGTGGTGGCGCCGCGGCTCAAGGACGCGCTGGGCTGCGAGCAGGTGAAGGTGCTGCAGATCGAGGGTGAGGCGCCGCGCAAGGCGGTGCTGGTCGACGACGTGGGGCGGACGCCGATCGACCTGGCGGTGGCTCCGACGATTCGGAAGGCGATCGAGACGCGCGAGGTGGCGGGCGGCGATGGCACGTGGGTGTACCCGGTGCCGCACGAGGCGTCGGCGTTCGCGGCGGTGGTGCTCAAGCGCGCGGCGCCGCTCGAGCAGGAAGAGCGCGACTTCGTCTCGGCGGTCTGCCTCGCGCTCGCGAACGCGGCGGAGCAGGCCCAGGCGCAGGTGGCGGTGAGCCGGGTGCGCAGCTCGCTCGAGACGGCGTACCTCGAGCGCTTCAAGGAATTGCAGGAGACCAACGCCCGGCTCAAGGCGCTCGACCGGCGGAAGAACGAGATCCTCGCGGTGTTGAGCCACGATCTGCGGGCGCCGCTCAACGTGCAGCTCGGGCACGTGCACCTGCTGCTCACGGACAAGGCGTTGCCGGCCGACCTCAAGCCCTCGGCCGAGGCGATTCAGCGCTCGAGCCGGAAGATGCTCGAGCTGGTCGAGTCCCTGCTCGAAGGCCACCGCGGAGAAGACGGCCGCATCGTCCTGTTCTCGAAGGCGATGGACGTGTCGGAGACCTGCCAGGAGGCGGTGAACGACCTGCAGATTCTCGCGCGGGACCAGAAGGTCAGCCTGCGGGTCGAGGCGCCGATGAGCCTCGAGGTGGTAGGCGACGAGCAGAAGATCAAGCAGGTGCTGCAGAACCTGATCACCAATGCGCTGAAGCACGCGAAGGGCGCGACGAAGGTGACGGTGCGGGCGCGCCTCAAGCCGCAGCCGGACGGCGACGTGGCGCTGGTCGAGGTGCGCGACGACGGGAAGGACGTCGACCCGAATTCGCTGCTGATGGCGTTCGATCGATCGAGCGGGCTGGGGCTGTCGATCTGCCGGGACTACGTCGAGCGGCACGGCGGAGAGATCTGGGCCGAGGCGCCGAAAGAGGGCGGGGCGGTCTTCGCGTTCACGCTGCCGATTCGGCAGGGCAAGCCGGTGCGGAAGGCTCCGGTGCAGGCGGGAGCGCCGCTGGTGCTGCTGGCCGAGGACGACCCGGTGTTCGCGCGGGTGTGCACGATGGGGTTGTCGGGGCACTACCGGGTGGAGCACGCGAAGGACGGCGACGAGGCGGTGGCGAGAGCGAAGGCGCTGACGCCGGACGTGATCGTGATGGATGTGTTCATGCCCAACCGGGATGGGTTGGATGCGTTGCGGGAATTGCAGCGCACGCCGGCAACGGCAGACATTCCGGTGTTGTTGATTTCAGGGCATCCGGACTTGTCCGAGAAGCTCCGCGCCCTGGATCTCGGTCATGTCGATACGCTGACGAAGCCGTTCTCGTTGAGCCAATTGCTGACCCGCGTGGGCGATACGGTGAAGCGTCGGGCGACGAAGGTGGCGGCGGTCGGGGTGGACGCGGAGACGGGGTTGTTCGATCAGCTGGGCCTGGTGAACCGGCTCGATGCGGAGCTCTCGCGGAGCGGACGCTACGGCCGCGCGTTGTCGGTGGGCGTGCTGCGGCCGGTTGGAACGGCGACGGGGAAGATTGCCTCGTCGGCGGCGATCATGCGGCGCGAGCTGCGCGCACCGGACGTGGTGGGGCACCTGGGAGGCGGGGTGTTCGCGGTGCTCCTGCCCGAGACGTCATTGGACGACGCGCAACAGTTGGTGAACAGGCTGTGCGGGCTGCTCGAGCACGAGGGGATGAGCTGGCAGACGCGCCTGGTGGACGTGCGTGAAGGAACGCAGGGGGCCGAGGCCCTGCTCGAACGCCTGTTGGCATAAGCGTTGTGGGTATCGCTGTTTCCTGGTCGACACAGAGAACTACTGTAGGTTGATTTTGGGGTGATATTCGCGATGCGCATGCCGAAGATTGATAGTATCGTTGACGTCGTGGCCGATGATGCGTGGGTTGTGGAGGTCCCTCGGGGGCGAGTGCGGACATTTCAGATGGTTCTGGGGGTTCCGGTTCGGATCGGGTC
>JALOQF010000316.1 GCA_025459425.1 Myxococcaceae bacterium
GAGCCAGCTGCGCGAGATGGGTCGCCAGCTCCTCGAGCGCTGAAGGGCTCTGGCGCCTCTCGGAGCGAACGCAGCGGGCGCCGACCCTTTCTTCAGCGGTACCCCCGCGCCTGCAGCGCGAAGAGGTGGGCATAGCGCCCGCCCTGTGCCACCAGCGCCTCGTGCGTGCCCAGCTCGGTGAGCTTCCCGTGCTCGAGCACCGCGATGCGGTCGGCCATGCGCACGGTCGAGAAGCGGTGGCTGATGATGATGGCGCTGCGCTCCTTCGAGAGGCGCTGGAAGCGCTCGAACAGCGCGACCTCGGCCTCGGCGTCGATGGCGGCGGTGGGCTCGTCGAGAATCAGCACCTCGGCGCTGGTGCGCATGAAGGCGCGTGAGACGGCGAGCTTCTGCCACTGGCCGCCCGACAGCTCGTGGCCCTTCTCGAACCAGCCGCCGAGCGTCGTGTCGTAGCGCTGCGGCAGGGCCTCGATGTCGGCCTTCGCGCCACCGGCCTCGGCGGCCTGCTCGATGGCCGGGCGGTCCTCGACGCTTCCGGGTTCACCGAGGCCCACGTTCTCAGCGGCGGTGAACTGGTAGCGCACGAAGTCCTGGAAGACGGCGCCCACGCGGGCGCGCAGGTCGGCCACGTCGAGGTCGCGCAGGTCGACGCCGCCGTACCGAATGACGCCCTCGGAGGGCTCGTACAGGCGCAGCAACAGCTTGATGAGCGTCGACTTGCCGGCGCCGTTCTCGCCGACGAGGGCGAGCTTCTCGCCGGGCTCGAGCGTCAGCGTGACGTCGTGGAGCGCCCAGCCGGGCTTGCCCGGGTAACGGAAGCTGACGTGCTCGAGCTCGAGGCGCTGCGGGCCCGGCGGGAGCGTCTTCGGCGGCGACACCCGCGCGCGCTCGGCGGTGGTGGGCAGCTGGAAGAAGGCGTCGAGGTTCGAGAGGAAGAGGGCGTCTTCGTACATGCCGGCGACGCCGCTCAAGACGGCCTCGAAGGCGCCCTGCCCCTGTCGGAAGACGACGAGCGAGAGGGTGAGGTCTCCCACCGAGAGCTGGCCCGAGGCGGCGCGGCCGGCCACCACGAGGTAGCAGACGTAGAAGGCGCCGAGTGACAGCGCGCCGAGCGCGGTGCCGAAGACGAGGCGCTTCACCGCGAGGCGTTGGTCTTCGGCGAGGAACTTCGAGAACAGCGCGCGGTACCGCCCGAGGATGAGGGGACCCAGGCCGAAGAGCTTCACCTCTTTCACCGTCGAGTCGCGGGTGAGAATCCACTCGAGGTAGTTGAGCCGCCGACCTTCGGGCGCACGCCACGAGTACAGGCGAAACGCCTCACCCGACAGCTTCGTCTCGGCGAGGAAGGCGGGCAGCGCGGCGACCAGCAGCACCAGCGTCGTCCACCAGCTGATGCGCCACAGCAGCACCGCGAAGGTCGACAGCGTCAGCAGGTGCCGCGCGATGGTGATGACGGCCATCGCCAGCGAGAGCGGGCGAGACGCCGACTCGCGCCGGGCGTTCTGCATGACGTCGTATGTCTCGGAGTCCTCGAAGTGCCTGAGCTCGAGCGTCAAGGACTTCTCGAGCAGGCGCTCGTTGAGCAGGTTGCCCAGGCGCATGCGCAACAGCTCGCGCGAGAGCGCCGACAGGCGCGTCACCAGGAGCGTCACCACGGCCAGCGCGAGCTCGACCGACACCAGGCGCATCACCACCGCGCGCGTCTCGTCCGACGGTGAGCGGGCCGCTTCTACCACCGCGTCGATGATGAGCTTGCCGACCCACGCGAGCGCCGCGGGCAGCGCCGCCTGCACCACCGTGAGCGCGGCCTGCGCGAGGGCGTTCGTCCGGTCGGCCTCCCACACGAGCGACAGGGCGCGCGGCACTTGAGCGAGGAGCTGTCGTGTGGAGAGTTTTCGGTCCCGAACGGCCATGGTTCTCGCGTAGCGCACGGCTCTTGCTGGCGCCCCGTGCGAATGGGCTCGCCCGCTCGAAGTGTCAGGGACTCTTTCTCCTCCTCGTCCGGGCAGCATGCACACCACGCACGACCTCCGCGCGCAGTTCGACGCCAGCACCATCACCGGCTACCAGGCGTATTCGCCGGCCATCGCCGACGCGGCGCTCGAGGCGCAGCGCTTCGTGGCGCCGTTCTCGTTCGAGCGCATGACGTGGGTGAAGCCCTCGTTCCTGTGGATGATGGAGCGCTGCGGCTGGGCGACGAAGGCCGGCCAGGAGCGAGTGTTGGCCATCTCGATGCGCCGCCCGTACTTCGACGGGTTGGTGGCGCGCGCGGTGCCGACGCACTTCGAGCCAGACGTCGACGGGACGCCCGAGGCGTGGAGCGCCCGCCGTGACGCGGCGAGCGCGCTGGTGCAGTGGGACCCCGAGCGCGACCTGCGCGGAAACAAGCTCGGCACGCGGACGATTCAGCTCGGCATCGGGCGCGCGCTCAGCCGGGCGTACGCGAGCGAGTGGATTGCGCGCATCGACGACGTGACGCCGCTGGTGAAGGCGGTGGCGAGGCTCCGTCGGGCCGGCGAGTGGGACGCAGCCGCCCAGAAGCTGCCCACGGAGCGGCCCTACGTCACAGCAGCGCCAGGCGCTTCTTCGCCTTGAGCGCCTCGACCACCTTGCGCACGTCCTGCGACTTCTCCTTCGGCAGCACCAGCATCGCGTCACCAGCGTCCACCACCACCACGTCCTTCATGCCGACGACGGCGATGGGCTTGTCCTTCGCCACCACCACACAGCCGGCCGAGTCGATGAGGAACACGTCTTTCCCGACCGAGACGTTGCCGCTCTCGTCGGTGGGGCGCACCTCGGGCAGCGCGTTGAAGCTGCCGACGTCGCTCCAACCGCAGCGGCTGGGCACCACCGCGATGTTGGTGGCCTTCTCGGCGACGCCGTAGTCGATGCTCGTCGCGGGCATCTCGAGGAACTCGCGCGCGAGCACCTTCGCCGCCTTGCTCGTGCCCCACGCAGCGCGAATCGGCTCGAGCGCCTGCGACAACTCGGGCATGTGGTGCTTGAACGCCTCGAGCATCACGTCGGCGCGGAAGACGAAGAGCCCCGCGTTCCACAGGTACTCGCCCGACACCACGTACTGCTCGGCGGTCGCGCGGTCGGGCTTCTCGGCGAAGCGGCTCACCCGGCGCGCCGTGCCCGACAGTGGCTCTCCCACCTGAATGTACCCGTAGCCCGTCTCGGGCCGCGTCGGGTGGATGCCCAGCGTCACGATGTGGCCCTGAAGGGCCACCGCGATGGCCTCGTTCACCGACGCCTGGAACGCTGGAACGTCAGCGACGTGCTGGTCCGACGGGAGCACCACCAGCACGCCTCGCGGGTCGACGTGCGCGACGGCCGCGGTGGCCAGCGCGATGGCGGGCGCGGTGTTGCGGGCCTGGGGCTCGACCAGCACGTTCCCCTTCGGCAGCGACGGGAGCGCCTTGCGCACCATCGGCGCGTGCACGGCACCGCACACCACGAACGTCTGCTTCGGCGTCGCGAGCCCTTTGAGGCGCGCCAGCGTCTCGACGATGAGGGGCCGGTTGGTGGCCAGCGGGAGGAACTGCTTGGGCCGCGACGCGCGCGACAGGGGCCAGAAGCGGGTGCCGCTGCCGCCGGCCATGATGACGGGAAACACTCCGGGCGCCTTCGTCTTCACAGAAGCCATGGCGCGGGCTCTTACCCGAAGCGGCCCGTGACGGAATCGTTCCGTGCGTCGTCAGGCGCAGTACGCGAGGTACGCCTCACGCCGCGCTTCGAGCCGGCGCGCGAGCCAGGCATTCGAGGCCCCCAGCGCGTCGAGGATCTGCTTCGCCTCGTCCCGGTACGCGAGGCGCTTCTCCTTCGTCCAGTACGCCGGGGGCTCCTCGAGGTTGGTGATGCGGTCGGCGAGCTTCACCAACTGCACGGCCTTCGGCTGCAGCAAGAGCCGCCGCAGCGAGTCGGCCATGCGCAGCGGCTTGTCGAGGTGCTCGTCCTTCGTCAGCGCCTTCACCCCGTCGGCCACCGCGCGCCCGAAGTTCGCCACGAGCACGTCTTCTTCGACGCCGGCGTCTTCCATCGAGTCGTGCAGGAGCGCGCAGGTGACGGCGAGGTCGACGTCGAAGTCGCGCGTCTCGACCCACGCGCGCTGCACCTCGGCGGCCACCTTCACCAGGTGCGTGACGTAGGGGTGCGTCGAGCCGGGGACGAGCTGGGTGCCGTGCTCGGTGGCCGCGAAGTCCAGCGTGCGGGCGTAGGCGTCTGGGTTCCACATGGCGTCACTCCTTTCGAGCGCGGCGCCCGAGCGCGTCGTAGGTGGCGTACTTGTACGACTCGCTCAGCGTCGGGTAGTTGAAGCAGGTGTTGATGAAGAGGTCGGCCTTCGCCTGGCACATGAGCGCGGTGAGGCCGACGTGCACCAACTCGGTCGCGTTCTCGCCCAGGCAGTGCACGCCCAGCAGCGTCATGTCGTCGCGCCGGAACAACAGCTTGAGGAAGCCCTCGTCGCCCACCATCACGCCGCGCGCGTTGTGCGCGAACTCCGCGCGGCCCACCACGTAATCGACGCCCTTCGCCGTCAGCTCGCGCTCCGTCTCGCCCACCATCGACACCTCGGGGATGGTGTAGATGCCGTAGGGGAACAGCGGCGAGACCTGCGTCTTGTACTTGAGGTCGAAGAAGTGGACGACGGCGACCCGCGCCTGCTCCATCGAGGTCGAAGCGAGCGCGGGGAAGCCGATGACGTCGCCCACCGCGGCGATGTGCGGCACCTTCGTGCGGAACGTCACCGGGTCGACCTGGAGCTGCCCGCGCTTGTTCACCTCGAGGCCCGCCAGCTCGAGGCCGAGGGTCCCGGTGTTGCCCTGACGCCCGGCGCACACGAGCACGCAGTCGGTCTCGATCGTGTTGCCCGAGTCGAGTGAGAGGCGCACGCCGCCCTCGAGCGGCTCGCACCCCCACACCTGCGCCGGCATGCGGAAGGTGATGCCCAACGCCTGCATGCGCTGCTTGAGGCCCTCGATGAGGTCGTCGTCGAGGAACGACAGAATGGTGGTCTTCGGCTCGACCACGGTGACGTTCACGCCGAGCGCCGCGAACAGGCACGCGTACTCGCAGCCGATGACGCCGCCGCCCACTACCACCATCGACTTCGGAATGTCGTGCACGCGCACGATCTCGTCCGAGTCGTAGACGCACGGGTGGTCGAAGGGGAACTGCGGGGGCCGATGCGGGCTCGAGCCGGTGGCGATGAGCACGTGGCGCGCGTGGAGCCGCCTGGGGCCGTCGCCTCCGTCGATGGCGATGGTGTGCGGGCCCTCGAAGCGCGCCCTGCCGTGGAAGGTGGTGACGCGGTGCTTGTCGAGGTTGGCCGAGATGCGCAGGCGCTCCTCGGTGACGACGGCCTCGAGCCGGTAGAGGAAGTCGTTCACCGACGCCTTGCGCGAGAGCGACAGGTCGACGCCGTGGAGCCCCCGCTGACGGAAGCCCGAGAGGTACAGCGCCGTCTCGCGCAGCGTCTTCGACGGCAAGGTGCCGGTGTTCACCATCGCGCCGCCGTGCACCGACTCCTTCTCGATGAGCGCGACGGACTTGCCGAAGTACGCCGCCTGGGCCGCGCCGCGCTCTCCCGCCGCGCCACCGCCGATGACGACCAGGTCGAATTCATCCATGGAGGTTGGAAAGCCTAGGCCTCGCGGCCTGCCCGGGCCACTGCGAGCGACGTGCACAGACGCGGCGGCGGCAAGGTGGTACGGCTCATCCTTGACCACCACTGCGCAGCCCGGCCCGAGTCGACTCTTCCTCTATCTCTTCGTCTTCGTCGGTGCGGCCCTCGCCATCAACGGCGCCATCTTCGCCACCGGCGCCATTCGGTGGTCGCGCACGCTTTTGAACCCGAGCTGGTCGCCGCCGGGGCCGGTCATCGGCACGGTGTGGGTGGTGCTCTTCGCCTTCATGGCGGGCGCGGCCTACATCATCGACCGACGCGCGGTGCCCGAGCGCGCGCGCCCGGCGCGGGCCGTCCTCATCGCCCAGTGGCTGCTCAACATGAGCTGGACGCCGCTCTACTTCGGCCTGCGCAACGTGCCGAACGGCTTCTACGTGACGGTCGCCGCCTGGCTGCTGTGCCTGGTGACGCTGACCTTCGCGGCACGGGCCACGGCGCTGGCCGCGGCCCTCGTGGCGCCGCTCTTCGGGTGGCTCACGTTCGCCCTCGCGCTGTCGTGGACCACCTGGCAGCTCAACCCGTGACGACGGGGTTCAGCGCCCGACGGCGCTGACGTGCTCGACGAGCTGATCGAGCATTCGAAACGTCGCGCCCCACACCACGTGCCGCGCGTCACCCCAGACGTAGACGTCACGATCCGCCTGGTAGATGTGTCGTGTCTCCTTGCGCAGGCGCCAGAGCGGCGCCTCGAGCACTTCGGCGATCTCGATCTCGCTCGGCGACAGCGGCGCCTCGGCGGGCACCACGCCCACGAAGGGCGTCACCCAGTACGCCGTGATGGTGGGCATGGCGCCCAGCATGCCCAGCACCGAGACGGACTCTGGCGGCAAGCCGAGCTCCTCCTTCGTCTCGCGCAGCGCGGTGTGGAGCGGCGTGGCGTCGCCCGGGTCGCGCGCGCCGCCGGGGAACGAGATCTGCCCGGGGTGTTTGCGCAGCGTCATCGGCCGCATCGTCAGGTAGGCCCAGGGCTCGCCGCCGCGCCAGAAGAGCGGCGCCAGCACCGCCGCGTCCTTGAGCGTCATGCCGTGCGCCTCCATCACCTTCGAGGGCACCGTGCGGAGCCTCACCTTGAGGCGCTCGAAGAAGGCTTCCCCCTGCTGGTCGACCCGCTGCGCGGCCGCGCTCATGACGGGCAGAACTGTACCCATCGGGCGTGGCGGCGACACGAACATCGCGTGGCTCGCCGGTGACGTGCTGGCCGAAAGGAGGAAGCGCTCGTGGCCAGCAGGACGCGCCGTGGCCTGCAAGCACCCGGAAAGCGGCCCGGTACGCCGGTTGCTCTGGACACCACCCATGCTCCTCCGTGTGGCCGCCGTGTCCTTCCTCGCCGTCTTCTCGTCCTCCGTCGCGCGCGCCGAAGCCCCGGCCCGCACCGAGGCGCCCTACTTCGAGGTGCTGGGAGGCGACCCCTCGGTCGATGCGCTGCCGCTCCAGTCGACCCACGTCGAGACGCGCATCGTGGGCGTCATCGCGCACGTCACCGTCGAGCAGGTGTACGTCAACCGCGGCACCCGGCCGATCAACGTGCGCTACGTCTTCCCCGGGTCGACGCGGGCCGCGGTGCACGGCCTGGTGATGCAGGTGGGCGACCGCCGCGTGCGGGCGCAGATCAAGGAAAAGCAGCAGGCCCAGCGCGAGTTCGACCAGGCCAGGGCCGACGGCAAGACGGCGAGCCTCCTCACCGAGTCGCGGCCCAACGTCTTCACCATGAACCTCGCCAACGTGCTGCCGAAGGACCGGCTGTCGGTGACGCTCGAGTACTCCGAGCTGCTGGTGCCCGAGGGCGGCACGTACGAATGGGTGTTCCCCACCGTCGTCGGCCCCCGGTACGTGAACGGCAGCGAGCCGAACGCCGACTTCGCGAAGGCGCCGTACCAGCACGAAGGCGAGCTGCCCCACGCCACCTTCTCCCTCGACGCGACGCTGTCGGCCGGCATGCCGATTCAGTCACTGACGAGCCCCACGCACCCCATCACCGCCACGTGGACCGGCAAGAGCGCGGCGCGGTTTTCGCTCACGCCCGACGCGAGCGCCGGCAACCGTGACGTCGTGGTACGGTACTCGCTCCTGGGCGCCTCGACGGCGAGCGGGCTGCTCCTCTCGCAGGGCGACGGCGAGAACTTCTTCCTCCTCACCGTGCAGCCGCCGGCGCGCATTCCGACGAACGACATTCCGCCGCGCGACTACCTCTTCGTCGTCGACGTGTCGGGCTCGATGTACGGCTTCCCGCTCGACACGACGAAGGCGTTGCTCCACGACCTCGTGACGCAGCTGCGGCCCACCGACACCTTCAACGTGCTGTTCTTCTCGGGCGGCAGCCAGGTGTTGTCGCCCACGCCGCTGCCGGCGAACCCGAAGAACCTCGAGCGCGCCGAGGCGATGATCTCGAAGGCCAGCGCCGGCGGAGGCACCGAGCTGCTCCCCGCGCTCCACCACGCGCTGTCCCTGCCACGCCAGCCGATGACCTCGCGCAGCGTCATCATCGTCACCGACGGCTACGTCGGCTGCGAGCGCGAGGCCTTCACGCTCATTCGCGACCGGCTCGACCAGGCCAACGTCTTCGCCTTCGGCATCGGCAGCTCGGTCAACCGCACGCTCATCGAGGGCCTCGCGCACGCCGGCCGCGGCGAACCCTTCTTCGTGCTGAGCCAGGCCGAGGCCCACGCGAGCGCTTCCGCCGGTACGTCCAGACGCCGGTGCTCACCAACGTGAAGGTGCAGTTCGACGGCTTCGACACGGCCGACGTCGAGCCCGCCGTGCAGCCCGACGTGTTCGCTGACCGGCCCATCGTCGTCACCGGCAAGTGGAGCGGCGCGCGGAAGGGCACCATCACCGTCAGCGGAAGCTCGGCGCATGGCCCGTGGACGCGCCACTTCGCCCTGAGCGAGGTCGAGCCGAAGCCGGAGCACGAGGCGCTCCAGTGGCTGTGGGCGCGCGAGCGCATCCGCTCCATCTCGGACTTCGCCGCGGGCCAGGTGACCGACACCGAGAAGGAGACCGTGACGAAGCTCGGCCTCACCTACGGGCTGCTCACGCCGTACACGTCGTTCATCGCCGTGCTGGAGCAGGTGCGCAC